>NZ_RAVW01000143.1 GCF_003611585.1 Corallococcus exercitus
CCCGCCGCCCCTCCCGCACCGTCACCCACTGGGGATTCTCAATGGCTGGGAAGGTTGGGGCAGCTATCATCCGCATTTGAAGAGTGTCAAGGTCAACAGACTCCGGGGCGCGCCCCAATCGCGCCCCGAGTCCGGGCCCTACCCGCCCTGCATGCGCACCACGATGACGCTGATGTTGTCGTCGCCGCCGCGCTCATTGGCCAGGTCGATGAGGTGCTTGGGCACCTCGTCCAGGCTCGCGTGGCGCGCGACGGCGTCGTGGATCTCCCGGTCCTCGAGCATGTTCGCGAGGCCGTCCGAGCAGAGCAGGAACACGTCGCCGGGCTCGGACACGAGCCCCATGACGTCCACCTGCACCTCCTCCTCGAAGCCCACGGAGCGGGTGATGATGTTCTTGTACCGGGAGTGCTTGGCCTCTTCCGGTGTGATCATCCCCGCCTTGATCTGCTCGTTGACCAGCGAGTGGTCCTCGGAGATCTGCTGAATGAGGTCCCCGCGGATGAGGTACGCGCGACTGTCGCCCACGTGGGCGAAGAAGGCGTGCTCGTCGCGGACCACCAGGGAGATGACTGTCGTGCCCATGCCGGACAGGCGCGCGTCATCCTGGGCGGTGAGGTAGATGGCCTGACAGGCCTTCTCCACCGCGCCCCGGAGCGCTTCCGGAATGGGCGAATCCTGGAGGTTGGGAACGCTGACGAAGGGGTTGTCCCGCCCTTCACGCGCGCGCCTCAGCTCCTTGTCGATGGTCTCGACGGCGATGCGCGACGCGGTACCACCACCCGCGTGCCCACCCATGCCGTCCGCCACGACGTAGAGCTGGAGCTCATCGTCAATGAGGAAGCTGTCCTCGTTGTGATTGCGCTTGCGCCCGACGTCCGTCAGGCCAGCGGAGATGACTTTATGGCGGGGGGCCGCGGTCTGCCCTGCGGTGCTGGACACGCGCCGGATGCTATGTGAGCCCATTAGTGGGGGCAAGGACGCGCTCGAAAACTCGCGGTGCGTCATGCCCCTCCCCCTGGGTCACCCCTACCTTTTGAGCCGCCATTTCAGGCCGTCCGGCGCAGCCGGCCCCGGGGGCTATTGCCTTCCGGGCCGGATTCCCGGCGTGCGCGGGGCGTGGCCCGGTGGGCCGAACGCACCAGCGCCTCCGCCGCGCCCAGCGCCTCGCGCGTCACCTCCACGCCGGACATCATGCGCGCCAGCTCCTGCGTGCGCTCGGCGCCGGCCGCCAGGGGCAGCACCTGGGACACGGTGCGCTCGCCCTTGACGCTCTTCTTGATGAGCAGGTGCGCGTCCGCGTAGGCCGCCACCTGGGGCAGGTGCGTGATGCACAGCACCTGCCGGTGGGAGCTGACCTCGCGAATCATCCGCCCCACCACGTCCGCGATGGCGCCGCTCACGCCCGCGTCCGCCTCGTCCAGGATGTAGCAGCCGCAGGCGTCGCTGTCCGCCAGTGCACGTTTGAGCGCGAGCAGCAGGCGGCTGGCCTCGCCGCCCGAGGCCACCTTGGCCAGGGGCCGCGCCGGCTCACCCGGGTTGGCGCTGAAGAAGAACTCCACCTCGTCCAGGCCGTCCGGACGCAGCGTCTCCCCGGCGGTGACGCGCACCTCGAAGGCGGCCTTGCCCATGGCCAGCCCTCCCAGGCCCTCGCGCACCTGCTGGGAGAAGGCCCCCGCGGAGGCCTTGCGCGCACGGGACAGCGCCAGCGCCGCCTTGCGCGCCCGCTCCTCCACGCGCTTTCGCTCCTGGTTCAGCTCCTCCAGGATTTCGCGCCGGTTCTCCAGCGTGCCCAGCTCCGTCTCCAGCTCGCCGCGCTTCTTGAGGACGCCGTCCAGCGTCACCCCGTGCTTGCGGCACAGCCGCTTGAGCGCGTCCAGCCGCTCCTCCACCTCGCCCAGCCGCCCGGGGTCGGACTCCAGCCCCTCCACGTAGCGGTTGAGCCGGCGCGCGGCCTCCTCCAGCTCCGACAGCGCGGTGCTGAGCGACTGCGCCACGGGCGCGAGCGTCGCGTCGAGCTTGACGCCCTCGTGCACGAGCCCCAGCGCGCGCCCGACGATCTCCACCGCGGACGGGGCTTCCCCCGACACCAGCAGTTCGGCCTCCGCGCCGTGGCGCTTGAGCTTCTGGGCGCTGCCCAGCCGCCGGCGCTCCGCGTCCAGCTTCACGTCCTCGCCGGACTCCGGGTCCAGACGCGTGATTTCGTCCAGCTGGAAGCGCAGGAACTCCGCGCGCTCGCGCACCTTGGCGTCGTCGCCGCCCAGCGCGTCCATGCGGGAATCCACTTCGCGCAGGTTCGCCCACTCGCGGCCGTACGCGGCCAGCGCTTCCTCCAGGCCGCCGTACTTGTCGAGCAGCACCCGATGCAGGCCGGAGTCGAAGAGGCTCACGTGCTCATGCTGGCCCGCGATGTCCACCGCGCCCCGGGTGAGCTTCCCCAGCACGCCCAGCGTCACCAGCGCGCCGTTGACGTAGACCTTTCCGCGCCCGGTGCGCCCGAGCACGCGGCGCACGAGCACTTCCTCTCCCAGGTCCGGGAGGCCCAGTTCCTCCAGGCGCGCGGCCAGCACCGGCGTCCGGGCGAATACGCCCTCCACCGCCGCGTCCTCGCAGCCCGCACGGATGACGTCCGCATCCGCCCTGCCCCCGAGAAGAAGGCCCAGCGCGTCCACGAGAATGGACTTGCCGGCCCCTGTCTCACCCGTGAGGACGGTGAGGCCCGCGCCGAACGCGACCTCCACCTCCTCAATCACCGCAACGTTCGAAATCCGAAGACCCAGCAGCACCAGCGCCCTCCGCGGTCCGTACGACGGCCCCAACACCTGAACACCCTAGCAGGTCTTGCTGACACTGCACAGGTGTTCGGGTCGTGCGGACGGTGGGAGGGCGAGTGGGAGGGCGTGGCCTGTTGGCGCCACAACCATCTCCCACTCACGGGTCGCATCAGATTTCGGTGAACAGCTCCTGGATGTCCTGTTCGGTGAGGTTGCGGCCCATGTCGTCCCCGTCCGTGCCCAGCACGCCGGCGGCGAGGTCGCGCTTGCGGCGCTGGAGGCTGAGGATCTTCTCCTCCACCGTGCCGCGCGTAATGAGCTTGTAGCTGATGACCGCGCGCGTCTGGCCGATGCGGTGCGTACGGTCCGTGGCCTGGTCCTCCACCGCGGGGTTCCACCACGGGTCGAAGTGGATGACGTAGTCCGCGGCGGTGAGGTTCAAGCCGGTGCCGCCCGCCTTGAGGCTGATGAAGAAGAGCGGCGGACCGTCAGGGCGGTTGTACTCGTCCACCTTGCCCATGCGGTCCTTGGTGCGGCCGTCCAGGTAGAGGTAGCGCAGGCCCTTCTTGTCCGCCTCCTGCTTCAACAGCTCCAGCATCTCCGTGAACTGGCTGAAGACGAGCGCGCGGTGGCCTTCCGCCACCAGGTCCGCCACCAGCTCCATGAAGCGCTCGAGCTTCGCGCTCGACGGCAGGAGCGTGCCGGGCGGCATCTTGAGCAAGCGCGGATCGCAGCACACCTGACGCAGGCGCATGAGCGCCGCGAGGATGGACACGCGGCTGCGCTTGAAGCCCACCTTCTCGATGGACTCGTGCACCTTGCGGCGGCTCTCCTCCAGCACCTCGCGGTAGAGCGCGGCCTGGCCGGGCTCCATCTCGCACCACGCGACGCTCTCCGTCTTCGGCGGCAGGTCCTTGGCCACCTCCGTCTTGAGCCGGCGCATGATGAAGGGCTGGATGCGCCGTCGCAGCCGGTCCTTCGCGGTGGCATCGTTGGCCACCTGGATGGGCTGCTCGTAGCGGTCGCTGAAGCCTTCCGCGCTGCCCAGGAAGCCGGGCATGAGGAAGTCGAAGATGCTCCAGAGCTCCGACAGCCGGTTCTCCAGCGGCGTACCGGTGAGCGCGAGGCGCGTCTCGCTGGGCAGCGACTTGCACGCCTGCGCGGTGGCGCTGTCCGCGTTCTTGATGTTCTGCGCCTCGTCCAGGATGACGTAGCGGAAGCCCACCTGGGACAGCTGCTCCAGGTCGCGGCGCACCAGCGCGTACGACGTGAGCACCAGGTCCATCTCCTTCAGATCTTCCGCGCGCTCACGGCGGTCCTGCCCGTGCCACACCATGGCCTTGAGGCCCGGCGTGAAGCGCTCCGCCTCGCGCTCCCAGTTGGCGAGCACGCTCGTGGGCGCGACCACCAGGGACGGCTTGCGGCCTTCGTCGTTGGCCACCTTCTGCATCAGGCTCAGGGACTGGATGGTCTTTCCCAGACCCATGTCGTCCGCGAGGATGCCGGACAGCCCGTGGCGACGGAGGAACCAGAGCCAGGACAGGCCCGCCTCCTGGTAGTGGCGCAGCGTGGCCTGCAGTCCTTCCGGCACGGCCACCTTCGGCACGCCGGCGGACTCGCGCAGCGCGAGCATGGCCTGACGGGCCTTGGCCTCCACCTCGGTGAACTCGCCCAGGTCCGCGAGCAGATCCAACGCCACCGCCTGATGCAGCGGCAGCCGCGTCCGCGTGCGGCCCGGCATGGCGCCGGCCTCCTCCAGGAGGTCCGCCACGCGCTTGATCTCCGCGACGTCCGCCTCCGCGAAGGAGCCGTCCTTCAGCGGGACGAACTTGCGGCCGGAGTCCAGCCACATGCGCACGGCGCCCAGGTCCACGGCCTGGTCGTCGGTGACGAACTCCGCGTCCAGGTCGAACCACTGCACGCCGCTCATGCCCACGCGGATGCGCGGCTTGAGCTTCGGGCGCAGCCGCACCTTGGGCGCCTGCACGCCGTAGCGCTCCCATTCCGCGGGAAGGCCCGCCAGGCCGCGCGCCCAGAACTCCAGGGCCACGTCACCCGACGCGTCGAACGCCTGCGCGGCCTGATCAAAGCGCAGGCCCTGGTCGAGCAGCAGCTTGCCCGCGGCGCGCTCCGCCTCGTCGCGGCGCCGGTACAGCTTGCGCGCGTCCTCGCCCACGCCGCTGGCGTAGCCCAGGTGCGTGGCCGTGGGGGACACCGCCACCGTCGTCTGGCCGTATCGCGCGGCCAGCTGGACCTTCACGCGCTCGGCGGCGCCTTCCAACGTGAGGACAAAGCGCGGCTCCACCGACTCGTCGACTTCGATGTCGTCCGCCTTCAGCGACATGCGGAAGCGCGGCAGGTGCGCGGCGAAGAACGTCAGCACCCGGTCCAGCTGCCCGGCCGGGAAGGCCATGGTCGGTTCCAGCAGCCACTTGCGCAAAAGGCGCGGCGGGAAGTCCGGCTCCACCGCGTGGAGGTTCTGCGCCTGGATGACGTACGTGCGCCGGCCCGCGAGCACGATGACGTCCTTGAGCGGGTAGCCCACGCCGTCCGGGAACAGCAGTTCAATCTGCGCGGTGGCGCCGTCCGGACGCGATTCCAGATGGATCTGCGGCCGCACGGGCTGCTCCATGTAGACGAGCGGCGTGCCCCGGTAGATGACCCGGCGCTGGCGCAGCAGCTCCAGCACCTCGCACAGGTCCTCGTCGGAGAGGACGATGCGCGAGTCGTAGCGATGCTCGTGGCGCGACAGCACCATGAAGATGCGCTCGTCCGCGGGCGCGATGCGGCTGCCCGCCTGGAGCAGCCGCTTCACGTGCACGGGCCCCTTCGTCTGCGCGTCCTGACGGCGCACGTCCACGACCCAGTGGCGGCCGTTGGAGCCACCCGCGCCGGTGTTGGCGGGGGTGAGCCGGTAGAGGAACTCGTAGTCGGGCAGCGAGGACAGGCCCAGCCAGCTCTCCACCTTGGCGAGCGCGGGCAGGCTGACGCCTTCCATTCCCGGCGCGGCGCCTCCGGGAATCTCCACCTCGTCGTCCGGCCCCAGGTCCTCGGGTTCCGGTGGTGGAGGCGGCGGTGCGGCCTTTTGCGGCGGGGGCGGCGGCCGGAAGCGGGCCGCGTAGATGAGTGCCACGGCGACCACGTGCTCGCAATGCGGGCCGTTGGTGTTCCAGACCGGGCAGGTGCAGGAGGAAACGACTTTCCCCTCTCCCGGTATCAGGGCCACGTCATAGCGTTCGCCGGACGGACCCGCGACCTGCGCGCGGATGCGTTCGGGTTCACGCGTGAGGCCGAAGACGCGGCGGCCTTCAGCCACCTCGCGGCCTTTCTTGAACGTGGCGGGCTCGACCTCGGCCTTGAGGGCGCGGAGCCAGAGTCCGTCCTGGGGGGAGAGAGGGTCTCGGGTGTCAGCGGTGGTTTGCACGGCTTGCAAGGGCCCCAGACTCCTTGGTCGGGGGGAACCGCCTCGCTTAACACAGTGAGGGGATCCCCGCGCGCGGGAAAAAATACGGCGTCATCCAGCCGATGCGGTCCGGCGACGCGAAGCTGTGAGATCATCAACGTCCGCCATGTCCTGGTCCCGTCCCAGTCCACCCGTTTTCCGGCCGTTGGCCCCGGGGCCCTCCGTCCGGGGGCTCGCCAGGCCGGCTGTCACCCGGGCCGGGTACGCTTGGGTCCCAGGTCCCCCCAGGTGTCGTCCACCGGGCTGAACGCCGCTGTCCCTCTTCGGAGCCTCCACCCCCATGTCCCTCGACCCCACGCTCGTCTCCGACCTCCAGGCCGTCCTGCGCGACGTGCCGGACTTCCCCAAGCCCGGCATCGTCTTCAAGGACATCACCCCCATGCTGGCCGACCCCCGCCTCTTCGGCCGGGTGGTCAACGCCATGTCCGCCCCCTTCCGGGGCCAGCACATCACCAAGGTGGTGGGCGTGGAGTCGCGTGGCTTCCTCCTGGGCGCCCCCATCGCGCTGGCGCTGGAGGCGGGCTTCGTTCCCGCGCGCAAGCCCGGCAAGCTCCCCCACAAGCGCATCGTGGAGCGCTACTCGCTGGAGTACGGCGCGGACGGCGTGGAGATGCACGAGGACGCCATCCTCAAGGACGAGCGCATCCTGGTGGTGGATGACGTGCTCGCCACCGGCGGCACCGCCGACGCCACGGGGCGGCTCGTCACCCGGCTGGGCGGGCAGATTGTCGGCTACACCTTCCTCATCACGCTCGACTTCCTCGAGGGCGCGAAGCGGCTGGGGCCGGACAAGGTGACGTCCCTCCTCTCCTTCTAGTCTCCAAGCCCGGCACGGCGCCCTTCCGACTCCAGGTCCGGTTGACGTCCGTGCTGGCCCTGTTTATAAGTTGGTCACACAACCTAAAAACAAAGCCGACCATGCCTCGTCCCTCCAACACCGAAGCGCGCAGGGAGCAGATTGTCGCCGGGCTGCTCAAGGCCATGGCCGAGCGCGGCTACGAGGGCGCGTCGGTGGCGGAGATCGCCCGGGCGGCGGGGCTGAGCGCGGGGCTGGTGCACTACCACTTCGAGGACAAGCAGGAGATCCTCCTGACCCTGGTGCGCTCGCTGGCCTCGCGCGCGCGGCAGCGCTTCGCGACCCGGGCGTCGAAGCTCGCGGCGGACGACGCGCGCGGGCGGGTGGAGGCGTTCGTGGACGCGTTCCTGGCCACCGGGCCGGACGCGGACGTGGCGGCGGTGGCGGGCTGGGTGACCATCAGCGCGGAGGCCATCCGGCAGCCGGAGGTCCGCGTCGCCTACGAAGAGGTGGTGCGCGCGGACCTGGAGCACCTGGAGGCGCTGGTCGCGGCGGTGGTGGGCAAGCGCCGCGCGCGTCCCCTGGCCGCGGGCCTGTTCGCCGCCATCCAGGGGTACTTCGTGCTCTCCGCGAGCGCCCCGGGCCTCGTCCCTCCGGGTTCGGCGGCGGGCACGGTGAAGCGCATGGCGGCGGGGCTGTTGGACGCGGTGACTTCTTCTCCCCCGGACCGTGAGGTGTCGCAATGACCATCGCCATCTACGCAGGCAGCTTCGACCCCGTCACGGCGGGACACCTGTCCGTGGTGCGCCAGGCGGCGCGCCTCTTCAGCCACGTCGTGGTGGTGGTGGCGGTCAACCCGAAGAAGTCCACGCTGCTCACCGCCGAGGAGCGCATGGCGCTCATCCGCGAGGCCGTGGCCCGGCACCCCAACGTCTCCGTCACCTTCACCGAAGGGCTCATCGTGGAGCTGGCGCGGGAGATTGGCGCCAGCGTCCTGCTGCGCGGCGTGCGCGGCGCCACCGATGCGCAGTTCGAGACGGAGCTGGCGCAGATGAACCGCGCGCTCGCGCCGGAGCTGTCCACCCTCTTCCTCCCAGCGGAGGCGCACCTGGCGGAGGTGTCCAGCAGCGCCCTCAAGGAGCGCCTCACGCGCGGCGAGGACGTGTCCGCGTACTGCCCGCCCGCCGTCGCCGCGAAGCTGCGCGAGCGGCTGACCCCTTCCCTCCGGAGCCATCCATGAGCCTGTCCTTCATTCCCCTCGGCGTCGGTGATGCCTTCTCCGCGCTGCACTACTCGTCGTGCCTCGCGGTGGAGGCGGAAGGGCAGGTGCTGCTCATCGACTGTCCACACCCCATCCGCAAGATGATGCGCGAGGCGTCCGAGTCCTCCGGCGTGCACCTGGACGTGGAGCGCGTCAGCGCCGTGGCCCTTACGCACCTGCACGCGGACCACGCCTCCGGCCTGGAGGGCCTGGGGTACTTCTCCTTCTTCGTGCTGCAGCGGAAGATGGAGCTGCTCGCGCACCCGAGCGTCACCCGCCGCCTCTGGGAGGGCCACCTCGCCGCGGGCATGGAGTGCCTCATCGAGCAGCACGGCGCGGGCCCCAACGACAAGCACTTCGAGGACTACTTCACGCACACGCCGCTGCACCTGGAGCGCGCGGTGAAGCACGGCCCTTTCGAAATCGAGTGCCGCTTCACCTACCACCACGTGCCCACCACCGCGTTCCGCATCCGCGCCGCGGGCCGGTGCCTGGGCTACAGCGCGGACACGGCATTCGACGAGGGGCTCATCTCCTGGTTGTCGGAGGCGGACCTGGTCATCCACGAGACGAACTACGGCGTGCACACGCCCTACGAGAAGCTGGCGGCGCTGCCGGAGGCCACCCGCGCGAAGATGCGCCTCATCCACTACCCGGACCTGTTCGACGCGAGCGGCAGCGTGATTGAGCCGCTGGCGCAGGGCCGGCGCTACACCGTCTGAGGGAGGAGCGCGCGGCTGGCTGGACGCCCCTCGTCCCCCGGGAAGAGGGGCCTGGGGCTTGCGCGTTGCGCCATGTCCGGTCCGCTCGCCTTCATGCGCTGAGTGCGCTACGCCGAGAGGGATTGGCGCTCCCCCGTGCCCCCGCAAGAGAACGACTGTCCGATGATGATGAAGACCGTGAGCACCTGGGCGGTGCTGCTGCCGCTCGCGCTGGTGCTGGCCACCCGTTCCGCCGGGGCCGCCGAGCCGACGCCTCCCGCTGACACCGTCCGCCTCACGATCCTCCACCTCAACGACGTCTATCAATTCCAGCCCACCGCCCGGAACCGCGGCGGCCTGTCGCGCGTGGCGACGCTCAAGCAGCAGGCGCTGAAGGAGTCCCCGCACGTCCTCACGCTGCTGGCGGGCGACACAATCTCGCCGTCCGTGGAGTCCTCCGCGGAGGTGGCGGGCGAGGCGCTCAAGGGCAAGCAGATGATCGACGCGTGGAACGCGCTCGGACTGGACTACTCCACGGTGGGCAACCACGAGTTCGACTTCGGGGACGACGTGCTGCGCGCGCGCATCCAGCAGTCGCGCTTCCCGTGGCTGGGCGCCAACGTGATGAGCGTGAAGTCCGGGCAGGTGTTCGACGGGCTCAAGGCGTGGGACGTGCGCGACGTGGGCGGCGTGAAGGTGGGCATCTTCGGCGTGGTGCTGCCGGAGACGCAGAACTCGTCCAAGCCGGGCAAGGACACGCGCATCACGCCGTTCTGCGAGGCGGCGAAGCGCTCCGTGGAGGAGCTGCGGGCCGCGGGCGCGCAGTTCGTGATGGGGCTCACGCACCTGGCGGTGGAGCAGGACCGGGAGCTGGCGAAGTGCGTGCGCGTGGACCTCATCATCGGCGGGCATGACCATGACCGCGTGGAGGAGACCGTCGCGGGCACGCCCATCTTCAAGCTGGACGAGGACGCCATCGACCTGGGCCGCGTCACGCTGGACCTGGATGCGAAGACGGGCGCGGTGAAGAAGCTGACGTGGAAGGTCATCCCCATCACGTCGAAGACGCCGGACGACGCGGCGTTCAACGAGCAGATGAAGCCCTATGCGCCGCTGCTGGCCACGCTGGCGGAGCGCATCGGCCGCTCGCCGGTGGCGCTGGATGCGCGCAGCGCGCAGAACCGGCTGGGCGAGACGAACCTGGGCTCGTTCCTGGCGGATGCGTTCCGCGAGGCGACGGGCGCGGACGTGGCGCTCGTCAACGGAGGCGCCATCCGCGCGGACCGGGTGCTGCCCGCTGGGACGATGACGCGGCGGGAGCTGTACTCGCTCATGCCCTACCGCAATGAGCTGGTGGTGTTGCAGGTGACGGGGGCGACGCTGCGCGCGGCGCTGGAGAACGGCGTCAGCCTGAGCAGCGTGGACGGCAAGCCGCCCGGCCGCTTCCCGCAGGTGTCCGGCCTGCGCTTCACCTACGACCTGCGCAAGACGCCGGGCGCGCGGGTGACGAAGGTGGAGGTGAAGGGCAAGCCGATGGACGACGCGGCGGTGTACCGGCTGGCCACGCTGAGCTTCGTGGCGCAGGGCAATGACGGCTACGCGATGTTCAAGGACCTGCCCGTGTTGCCCAGGGGCCTGGATGTGTCGCCGTGGGAAGCACTCGGCAACGCGTTCCGCACCGGCAAGCCCGCCCCGCGCGCGAAGCCCCAGGGCCGCATCGCGCTCGTCGGCGCGCCCCCGGGCGGCCTGCACGCGACGCCGTCGATGAAGTAGCGAGCACCGGGGTCACTCCCGCGCTGCCGCCGCCCGGCGGACGCCAGTCCAATGCCCGCTCCAGGTTCGCCCGGGCCTCGCGCCTCGCTACCGCCAGGGCGCGGTCCAGCCTCGCAGCCGGTACACGGTCCGCCCCGCCAGCTCGCGCAGCATGTCCGTGCTCTGGTTGAGCGCCCCTGAGCGCGGCAGCCAGCTCATCTTCGTGGGCGGCAGCGTCGAGGAGCGGAGGTCCACCGCGAGCGTGTCCGCGCGCACTCCCACCGCCGCGAAGCAGCCGGCCGCGCGGGGCAGGTGCGCGGCGCTCGTCACCAGCAGCAGCGACTTCCAGCCGTGCTCGCGCACCAGCGGCTCCGACCGCAGCGCGTTCTCGCGGGTGTTGCGGCTGCGGCCCTCCTTCACGATGCGCTCGGGCGCGATGCCCCAGTGCTCCAGCTGCGCGGCCAGCACGTCCGCCTCCACCACCGCCTCCGGCCTCGCGTCCAGGTTGCCGGCCGTGATCAACACCTGTCGCGCCCGGCCGTCATGCAGCAGCTCGAAGGTGCGCATCATCCGCTCCGGCGCGGCGTTGTACTCCGGCTGCCCCGAGCGCTCCGTGGCCGCCGCGTCCAGCCCTCCGCCCAGCAGGATGACCGCGTCGTAGACGGTGTCCGGACGGTACGTGCTCACCGCGTCCGCCTCCGTCGCCCGCGTCAGCAGCGCCACCGTCGGCTCGATGGAGAACACGTAGAGCACGACCAACGCCGCCAGCTGCGACACCACCGACAGGCGCTTCCACCGGCGCAGCACCACGCCGCCCACGCCGAACAGGAGCGCCCAGGTGAGCGGCGACAGCAGCAGGTCCAGCAGCTTCGACAAGAGGAGGAACATCGCCGTTCGCCGGACTACCGGGCCGTCTTCGCGTTGAGGAACTTGCGCGCCTCGGCCGCGCCAGGGCCCCGCGGCCGCAGGCTCAGGTAGCGCTCGTAGCCCTCGCGGGCCATGGAGTCCCGGTCCGTCATCACGCCCACGCGGCCCAGGCCCAGGTGGCACTCCGCGGCGGTCTCCTTCAGCTCCAGGCACTTCCAGAACTTCTCACCGGCCTCCAGCGCCTTGCCCGCCACGAGCAGCTGCTGGCCCAGCGTGTACGCCGCCCCCGCGTCCGGAGACTGCGACATCCACCCCGTGGCGTCCCGCGCTTCACCCCGGACGTTCACCGTGGGCCGCTTGCGGGCCGCCGCCTCCGGCTGCGATTCCTTGTCCTTCACGCGCGCATCCACCACCGGCTCTGGCGGAGGGGGCGGCGGAGGCAGCCGCTCCAGCGTCACCTGCACGCGCTCCGGCACGGCCGCCTGCGACACGGTGGTGGCCCACGGCTGGTACCCGATGAATCGCAGCTCCAGCTTGTGCGCATCCTCCCCCGAAGCGACGTTCAGCACCGTCGGCGTCATCCCTACGTGCTTGCCGTCCCAGCGCACCTCCGCGCCCGGAGGCGAGGACACCACCTGGAGCTTGCGAGAGCGGGGCTCCGACAAGTCGGGCATCACCGCCCGCCCCACGAAGAAGAGCACCGCCGCCGCGATGACGGCCGCCCAGACCCAGCCGGGCACTCCCGCGCCCATGTCCGCCGCGGGGCTGCCGCCCACCAGCGCCCCGGGCACGTGCTCCTCGGGGAACGCCGTCGCGTGCGCGCGGTGCACCGACGACGCCCGCTCCGGTTCGTCGGAGCCGAGCGGGCTCCCCTCCCCCGTCCACACCGCCACCTGGCGCAGGAAGGACTCCGGAATGCGGGGCGGCTGGCCCACGAGCTTCAGCTCCTCCTCGAAGAGCCAGGCCATCAGGTGGCGCAGCGTGGACGCGGGGAACAGCGGCGCCCGGTACGCCAGCCACTCCGCCAGCGCGCGCTGGAAGTCCTCCGCGCTCGTGAAGCGATCATCCCGCCTCAGCGCCAGCGCCCGTGACACCAGCGCGCCCAGCGACGGATCCAGGTCCGGGACGTACGCATTCGTGGGCGTCAGGTCGCCCGTGGCGATGCGCTCCATCACCGAGCCCGGGTCCCCTTCCGTGGGCCTGCGGCCGGTGAGCAGCTCGTAGAGGACCACGCCCGCCGTGTACACGTCCGAGCGCGCGTCCAGCGCCTCCGCCCGCGTCTGCTCCGGGGACAGGTACAGGTACTTGCCGCGCACCACGCCGGCATCCGTCTCCGGCCGCCCGGCCAGCTGCGCCTTCGCGATGCCGAAGTCGGTGAGCTTCACCTCGCCCTCGTAGCTCACCAGGACGTTGTCCGGAGACACGTCGCGGTGCACCAGCCCCAGCGGGCGGCCCTGCTCGTCGCGGCGCGTGTGCGCGTGGTGCAGGCCCTTGCAGACCTCCACCATCAGCTGCACCGCCAGCGGCGCCGGCAGGTGGGGCATCCCCTTCATCTTCGAGCGCTTGAGCACCTTGGACAGGGGCTGCCCGTCCACCCACTCCATGGCGAGGAAGTACTCCCCCTCCTCCTGCCCGAAGTCGAAGACCTGGACGATGTTGCCGTGCGACAGCCCCATGGAGATGCGCGCTTCGTTGAGGAACATCTGCACGAAGGCGGGGTCCTGCGCGTACGGGTCCCTCACGCGCTTGATGACCACGGACCGGGACACGCCCTCCGCCACCGTGAAGCGCGCGCGGTGCACGACGGCCATGCCGCCCGCCCCCAGGCGCTCCATCAGCTCGTACTTCCCGAAACGCGTCGTGTGCCCACCCGTCGTCACGGGCCGGACGCTACCGCACCCCTCGCCCCGGAGGGGAGCCCCACCGCCGGGCCCGGAGGCTCAGCGCTCGCCCCAGTGGAGCTTCTGGCGAAGGATGGTGAAGAAGGCCACGTGCGGGTTGCGCACCAGGCCCACGCGGTTGGGCGAGCGCACCACTTCAATGCAGTCCCCGCCCTGGAGCGAGTGCCCCGTCTGCCCGTCCAGCGTGAGGTACGTGTCCGCCGTCTCGCTCTTGAGCGTGACGCGGATGGTGCGGTCCGCCGGCACCACGATGGACCGCTGGGTCAGCGCGTGCGAACAGATGGGCGACAGGATGGTGCAGTCCACCGACGGGTGCACGATGGGCCCGCCCGCGGACAGCGAGTACGCCGTGGAGCCGGTGGGCGTGGCCAGGATGACGCCGTCCGCCTTGTACGTGGTGATGGGCACCCCGTCGATGGACGTCTCGTGGTCCGCGATGCGCGCGAGCGCGCCCTTGTTGATGACCACGTCGTTGAGGATTTCATCCTCGATGAGGACCTTGCCGCCACGCAGGAGCCGGCAGGACAGCTTCATCCGCGAGTCCACGTGGAAGTTCCCCGCCAGCACGTCGTCCAGCCGGGTGAAGAGCTCCTCCACGGAGATCTCCGTCATGAAGCCCAGGCTGCCCAGGTTGACGCCGATGATGGGCACGTTGCGGCCGCCCAGGAGGCGCGCCGCGTAGATGAGCGTGCCGTCACCGCCCAGCACCACCACCGCGTCCGCGCGGGCCGCCAGCTCCCGGTCCTCGATGCGCGGCCAGTTGAGCGCATGCGCCAGGGCACGGTCCGCCAGCACCGTCAGGGTCGGGTGGCGCTGTTGGATTTCCGCCGCCAGGGCCACGGCCCGCGGGGTGTCTCGCTTCGCGACGATGACCAGGGTCTGCACGCCCCCCGGGTTCTAGTCCAGCCAGCCAACCGTCCTCCCCAGGAAAATGACGCGCCTGCCCAACCCCGGACATCACAAGGGTGCGCGACAGGGCGGCCAGGACGCTAGGTTTGGAGGCCCCATGGACCTCTTCGACCACGCCAGCCAGAAGGAACAGGCCACCCTGGCGCCGCTCGCCGAGCGCATGCGCCCCACCTCGCTCAGCGAGTACCTGGGCCAGGAGCACCTCACCGGCGAGGGCCGCTTCCTGCGCCGCGCCCTGGAGAGCGACCAGGTGCCCAGCCTCATCCTCTGGGGCCCCCCGGGTACCGGCAAGACGACGCTTGCCCAACTCGTCGCGCGCTCCACGGGCGCCGCCTTCGAGACCATGTCCGCGGTGCTCGCGGGCGTGAAGGACATCCGCGAGACGGTGGCCCGCGCGCAGGACCGCTGGAAGCTGAACCGCCAGCGCACGCTCCTGTTCATCGATGAAATCCACCGCTTCAACAAGTCGCAGCAGGACGCGCTCCTGCCCCACGTGGAGAAGGGCACCGTCACGCTGATTGGCGCCACCACGGAGAACCCGTCCTTCGAGGTGAACGCCGCGCTCCTGTCGCGCTGCCGCGTCGTCACCCTGCGCGGGCTGGAGCAGGAGGAACTCATCGCCGTCATGCGCCACGCGGTGGCGGACCCCCGGGGCCTGGGCGGCAAGGTGACGGTGGACGACGCGGCGCTGGAGTTCATCGCGGACGCGGCGGGCGGCGACGCGCGCAAGGCCCTCACCGCGCTGGAGGCCGCGGCGGCGTACGGCCGCACGGCGGTGGACCGCAAGGTGGCGGAGGAGGCGCTCCAGCAGAAGATGCTGCTCTACGACAAGGGCGGCGAGGAGCACTACAACGTCGTCAGCGCGTTCATCAAATCCATGCGCGGCAGCGACGTGGACGCCGCGCTGTACTGGATGACGCGCATGCTGGAGGCGGGCGAGGACCCCGTCTTCATCTTCCGCCGCATGGTCATCTTCGCGTCGGAGGACGTGGGCAACGCGGACCCGAGAGCGCTGGGCGTGGCGGTGGACGCGCTGAGGGCCTTCCAGCTCATGGGCCTGCCGGAGGGCACCCTGCCCCTGACCCAGGCTGTCACGTACCTGGCGCTCGCGCCCAAGTCGAACGCCGTCATCGCCGCGTACGCGGCCGTGCGCGAGGCCGTGACGAAGGAGGGCGCGCTGCCGGTGCCCATGCACCTGCGCAACGCGCCCACGAAGCTGATGAAGTCGCTGGGCTACGGCGGCGGGTACAAGTACCCGCACAACTTCGAGGGCAACTACGTCCCGGAGGACTACCTGCCGGAGGCCCTGCGCTCGCGCTGCTTCTACACCCCGACGCGCAACGGCTTCGAGGCGGAGCTGTCCGAGCGCTACGAGGCCATCCAGCAGCAGCTCGCCGCGCGGCGCGGCGAGCGTGAACCCGGGGAGGACGGCTGAAGCGCGCCGTCACTCCCCCAGGGGAACGTCAGGAGACCGCTTCAAGAGCGGGGAGGCCCGGGCCATTGTCAGCATCCGGGCCCTTGGGTGAGCGCGGCTTCATGCTGCGGCCGGCCACCTCGTACTGCTTGAGCAGGCGGCGGAAGTTGGAGCGGTCCACGCCGGCCGCGCGCGCCGCGCTGGACACGTTGTGGTTGTTCTTCTCCAGCAGCGCGGAGAGGTAGCGGCGCTCGAAGGCGCGCATGGCCAGGCGCTTGGCCTGGGCGTACGGCAGGTGCGCCAGGCTGAACACCTCCACCGCCGAGTCGGCCTGGGGCGCGGCCTGGAAGCCGGGCGGCAGGTCCTCCACGTCGATGGCGTCGTTGGCCGTCAGCACCACCGCGCGCTCGATGACGTTCTCCAGCTCGCGCACGTTGCCCGTCCACCGGTTGCAGGTGAGGGCCTCCATGGCGCGCGGGCTGATGCCGGTGACCTTCTTGTCCGCCTTGGAGGCGTAGACCTTGAGGAAGTGGTGCGCGAGCAGCGGCACGTCCTCCGGGCGGTCGCGCAGGGGCGGCAGGTCGATGGTGATGACGTTGAGGCGATAGAAGAGGTCCTCGCGGAACTTGCCCTGCTCCTTCGCGCGGGACAGGTCCACGTGCGTGGCGGCGATGACGCGCACGTCCACCTTCACGGGCTCGTTGGCGCCCACGCGCTTGACTTCACCCTCCTGCAGGACGCGCAGCAGACGCACCTGGGTGGCCGGGGGCACGTCGCCAATCTCGTCCAGGAAGATGGTGCCGCCGTCGGCCGCCTCGAAGAGGCCCTTCTTGTTGCCGGTGGCGCCGGTGAAGCTGCCCTTCACGTGGCCGAAGAGTTCGCTCTCCAGCAGCGTCTCCGTCAGCGCCGAACAGTTGACGGCGACGAACGGCTTGTCGCGGCGGGCGCTGCGATAGTGGATGGCGCGAGCAACGAGCTCCTTGCCCGTGCCGCTCTCACCCTGGATGAGCACCGTGGCGGTGGAGTGGCTGACGGTCTCCACCAGCTTGAACACGGCGCGCATCTGCGAGGACTGTCCGATGAGGTCCTCGAACTGGCTGCGCGCGGTGAGCGCCTCCTCCAGCGCGCGGGTGCGGTCCTTGAGCGCCTTGCGCTCGGCGGCCTTGGCCACCGTGAGGCTCACCTCGTCGATGTTCTCGAAGGGCTTGGTGAGGTAGTCGTACGCGCCCGCCTTCACCGCCTCCACCGCCGTCTCCACGGTGGCGAAGGCCGTCATCATGATGACCTCCACGTCCGGGCGGTCCGCCTTGATGGCGCGCAAGAGGTCCATGCCGGACAGGTGCGGCATCTTGATGTCGAGCACCACCACGTCGATGGACGGATCCTTCGCCGCCGCGAGCCCCTCCACCGCGTCGTCGATGGCGACAACCGGGTGGCCTTCCCGCTGGAGGATCTGGGTGACGGCCTTGAGGACGACGGAGTCGTCATCGACGACGAGGACCTTGGCGCGCTTGACTTGGTTCACGGCAACCTCTCGAGCTGCAGGGGAATGGGCAGGAAGACGGTGAAGCGGGAGCCCTGGCCAACGTGGGTGTCCACCTGGAAGGTGCCCCCGTGGTCCTGGACGATGCGATAGGCGATGGACAGGCCCAGGCCGGTGCCCTCGCCGGGCGGCTTGGTGGTGAAGGACGGCTCGAAGATGCGCGGCAGGTGCTTCTCTTCGATGCCCGTCCCGGTGTCCGTCACCGCGAAGAAGGTCCGGTCGCCCTCGCGGCCGGTCTCCAGCGACAGCCGGCCCTCCGCCTTGGGCAATGCCTGGAGGCCGTTCTGCAGCAGGTTGAGCACCACCTGCGCGAGCGTGCCGGGGTCCCCGTACACCTTGGGCAGCCCGTCCTTGAGGCCCAGCTTCAGCTCCACCTTGGGCATGGACTTGAGCTGCGCGCGGAAGAGCACCGCGGCGTCCTCCACGCACTTGGACAAATCAAAGGCGCGGCGGTCCTCCACGCGGCTGTGCCGGCTGAACTTCAGCAGGCTCTCCACGATGCGCTTGCAGCGCAGCGCGCTCTCTTCAATCAGCTTCAGCGACTCCAGGTCGTTCGCGCTGCGGCCCGCGTCGCGGGACATCAGCTGCGAGAAGGCGAGGATGCCACCCAGCGGGTTGTTGATTTCGTGCGCCACGCCGCCCGCGAGCTGGCCCACCGCGGCCATCTTCTCCGTCTCGATGAGCCGGCGCGTCATGGCCTGCTCCTCCGTGACGTCGCGGTAGGTGCACACCGCGCGGTCGTCGCCGGCGAACGGATAGGCGGCCACCACGTAGCTGCGCCCGCCCTGCTGCACTTCCCCGCGAGCGCCCTTGCCCGTCTCCATGGCGGAGGGCAGCGGGCAGCCCTGGCACGGCGTGTCCCGGCCGAAGAGGTACTGGTGGCACGGGACGTCCGAAGGCACCTCTTCGATGGAGCGGCGGGCCACCTGCGCGTAGGCGACGTTGGCCCGGCGCACCGCGAAGTCCCGCGCGCGCACCACCGCGAGCGGCGTCTCCATGCAGTCGAAGGACAGCTCCCACTCGCGCTTCGCCGTGGAGAGCAGCCGCGTGCGCAGGGCGACGCGCTCCTCCAGCTCCGCGTTGAGCTGCTTGAGCTCCGCGTTCTGTTCCTGGGTGACGCGGTAGAGCCGGTCGTTCTCCGTGTGGAGCGCGTACTGCTCGAAGGCGCTCTTCACCGTGAGGACCAGGTGGCTGTCGTTCCAGGGCTTGGAGATGAAGCGGAAGATTTCGGAGCGGTTGATGGCCTCTTCGATGGCCTGCTGATCCGCCTGCCCCGTCAGCATGATGCGCTGGGCGCGGGGCTCCTGGAGCTTCACCTGGGTGAGGAACTCCACCCCGTTCATCCCCGGCATGCGGAAGTCGGAGATAACGACCTCCGGGCGGAAGCGCTCCAGCGTGCGCAGGCCCGTCTCCGCGTCCGTCGCGGTCTCGATGTCCCACTCACCGCGGCGCAGCACCCGCCGGATGGACTTGAGGATGTTCTCCTCGTCGTCCACGAGCAGCAGCCGCCCTCGGGCGACCGTGTCCTGCGCCTGCGCTTGAGCTCCCAGGGTTCCCATGGACTTTCCGGAGTCCGACATTTGCAATGGCCTTGCCAAACCGGAGATTTGGATAAACCCCGGCAATCACGCCTCTTTTCAGAGACATGACAAAAAGGGGCAAGGTCACTATAGACCCACTGCCCCCAACAGGGTCAAACCAGACCCCGGGTGTTTGACCCCTGGGTCAGCCTGCGCGTGAAGGCGGCGTGGAAAACAGGGGTGCGGGGGGGTGGAGGCAGATGCGGTCCCGGCCCTCGCGCTTGGCGCGGTAGAGGGCCTCGTCCGCGGTGAGCAGCAGCTGCTCCGGGGTGAGGATGGCGCGGTGGGGGAAGCTGGAGATGCCCAGGGAGGCGGTGACGCGCAGGGCGCCCTCCGGACCCGCGTGCAACTCGTTGATTCCCTTGCGGATCCGCTCCGCCACGGTGAGGGCGCCGGGCAGGTGGGTGCAGGGCAGGAGGATGGCGAACTCCTCCCCGCCGTAGCGGGCCACGAGGTCCGTCTCCCGCACGCTGTGCTGGAGGGAGGCGGCCACCTCCCGCAGGACGCGGTCCCCGGCCCCGTGGCCGTGGGCGTCGTTGACGTTCTTGAAGTGGTCCAGGTCCACCAGGATGAGAGACAGGCTCTCGTCGTAGCGCTGCGAGCGGCGGAACTCCTCCCGGAGCCGTTCCTGGAAGTAGCGGTGGTTGTGGACCTGGGTGAGCCCGTCCGTCACCGCCAGGCGCCGCAGCTCCTCCACCTGCGAGTGAAGCGCCTTCAACTGGGAGTGCGTTTCGAGGCTCCGGTAGAGCCGCAAACGCAGCTCTTCGTCGTCCCAGGGGGTCAGAATCACCTCAGCCCCCCTCCGCAGGGCGGCGAGCCTCAGGGCCCGGTCCTCCGCGGGGGCCAGGACCACCACGGCGGGTCGGGGTGCCGGCTGCGGTGGGGTGAGGGCCTCCAGGAGGCCGTGGGCCTGCGCCTCGTCGGAGCCATGGGAGCAGAGCAGGACGCCGTCTACCTCCTGGGTCAGCCCCAGCGCCTCCTGTCCGGAGCGCGCCACCCGGAGGGCGAAGTCCTCCGGGCCCAGCGTGCGCACCAGGTGGGGCAGCAACGCCTGCGTATCGTCCACGACCAGAAGCGTGAAGGGCTGGGCTTTCACCGTGTCCCCGTAAAATGATGATTACGCGGTACTATACGGGTTTGTCACGAGAAGGGCCATGACGTTTGCCAGCGCGTTGACCCTCTGGTAGCGAGCGGCCGTTTCCTTCTGGACGGAACGCGCGCGACATGACGACCGTGGCCAAGTACCCGAGCATCAGCCTCTTCTTCCCTGCCTGGAACGAAGAGGACTACGTGGAGCGCGCCGTGAGTCGCGCCCTGGAAGTCCTGCCGAAGCTCACCGACGACTTCGAAATCATCGTCGTCAATGACGCCTCCACGGACCGGACCCAGGAGGTCTGTGACGCGCTGGCGGCGAAGGTGCCCCAGCTCCGGGTCATCACGCACCCGGTGAACCTGAAGCTGGGCGGGGCGATGCGCACGGGGTTGGCGGCGAGCACCAAGGACCTGGTGCTGTACTCCGACATCGACCTGCCGTGGGACATGCGGGAGCTGGAGCGGGCGCTGCACCTGATGAACTACCTGGAGGCGGACATGATCTGCGCCTTCCGGTTCGACCGCACGAGCGAGGGCCCCAAGCGCATCGTGTACTCGTTCGTCTACAACCTGCTCATCCGGGCGCTGTTCGACATCCAGATCAAGGACGTGAACTTCAGCTTCAAGCTGATGCACCGCCGGGTGCTGGAGTCGATGGAGCTCAAGAGCCAGGGCTCGTTCATCGACGCGGAGCTGGTGGTGAAGGCCATCCGCAAGGGCTTCCGCGTGTTCCAGATGGGCGTGGACTACTTCCCGCGCACGCGCGGCATCTCCACGCTGGCGTCGCCGTCGGTCATCCTGAAGATGGTGAAGGAGCTGGTGAACCTGTACCCGGAGACGCGCTCGCCGCCGCCGCCCTCGAAGCCGGTGCGCCTGCCGCCGTCGGTGCAGCAGCTGCGCTCGGTGCCGGGCCACGCGGGGCGCGGGTAGGACTTCATGGCGTCGCGCACGCGCCTCATCGTCAACGCGGACGACCTGGGCCTGCATCCGTCGCTGGACGCGGGCATCCTGCGGGCGCACCGCGAGGGCATCGTGACCAGCGCGACGCTGCTGGCCATGGGGCCTTCCGCGGCGGAGGCCGTGGGGCGGGCGAAGGCGCAGGGGCTGGCGGCTGGCTCTTATACACATCTGACGCTGCCGACGATAACGTTCCTTTGGCGCTAGGAGGCTCGCGCATCAGTTTAGTCAAATCACCACCGTCGTACAGGTTCATGTTGAA
>NZ_RAVW01000144.1 GCF_003611585.1 Corallococcus exercitus
GCCCATGGGCCTGGGCGGGGAGATCGCGGGCGGCAAGGACACCGCGCCCCTCTTCACCCAGGAGCAGGTGTCCCTCTTCGAGCGCCGCTTCGACGACGGCCACCACCTGGTGCGCGGCGTGGCCGGCAGCGGGAAGACCTACGTCCTGGCGCACTGGGCCGCGCGCTACCTGCTGGAGAACCCGCGCGCCCGGGTGCTGGTGTCCTTCTACAACCGGTCGCTCGCGCCGCTCGTGGACAAGCTGCTCCTGGAGGCGCTCCACGTGCGCGCGGGCCCGGATCAGGTGCGGCCGCTCCGCGCCCAGGTGACGGTGAAGCACGTGGGCGCGCTCCGCCGCCTGGAGCCCCACACCTTCGACGCCGTCTTCGTCGACGAGGCGCAGGACATGGACGCCAGGGGCCTGGCGTCCCTGCACGCGCTGGTGCGCCCCCGCGTGGACGCGGAGGGCCGCGAGTCGCGCTGCTTCCAGCTGTTCATGGACGACTCGCAGAACGTCTACGGCCAGGTGCCCATCGACCACCTGAAGGAGCAGCTCCCCGAAGGGCTGTCCTTCCGCGGCCGCACCCGCGTGCTCAAGGAGACCTTCCGCGCCACGCGCGACATCCTCGACGTGGCCTTCAACGTGGTGCTGGACCCGCTGCGCCAGCACCGCGTCACCGACCCCGGCATGCGCGAATACATGAAGGCCGGGGAGCTGGCCCGCGAGCGGCTCCTGTGGCTGCCGGAGGAGACGCTGGAGGGCCTCTACCGCGTGCAGTCCACCGAGCGCGGCGGCGTGCTGCCCCAGGTGAAGGACTTCGCCTCCAGCACCAGCGAGGCGCGCTGGGTGGCCAAGGAGATTGCCCGGCTGGTGCGCGAGGAGGGCGTCCACCCGGGGGACATCCTCGTGGTGGCGCCGGTGATGCCCGCGTCGTTCACGGACGCGCTCCAGAAGGCGGGCGTGCCCGCGGAGGCCTACGGCGGCAAGGGCGGCCGGGACGTGGCGGACTTCCGGGTGAGCGGCGTGGATCACGTGCGCGCCACCACGGTGTTCTCCTGCAAGGGCCACGAGTGCCCCGTCGTCTTCTTCGCGGGACTGGAGGCCCTGGACTCCATCGAGGCGTGGATGGCCGGAGCCCGCCAGCGCAACGACCGCGAGAACGAGCGCATCCGCCGCGCGATGTTCTACGTGGGGGCCACCCGCGCGATGAAGCGCCAGTACCTCACCGGCGTGCGTGGGGGCCGCTTCCTGCGGGTGGCCGCGTCCTACGTGGAGACGCTGTCCGGCCACCGCCCACCGGCGCCCTGAAACCGGGCACCCGGGGACTTGTTACATCCGCCAGCCGGTGGCGCCCGCGCTCTTGCCGAACGCCGGCTGCCCGTACACCTCACGGAAGCGCGCGCGCAGCAGGTCGAACGTCTGCTGGAGATCCGGCGCCGCGGCGCGCGAATCCGGCAGCTGGCCGCCCATCCGCGCGAAGCAGCGGCTCATGGCGCCATCCAACCACTGCGTCACGGACGCGGTGTCCTGGTCCTGGAGCCGCTCGAACACGGACAGGGCCCGCTCCAGCGTCTCTCCCACCAGCTCCGTGGAGTCGACCGCGCTCCCAGCGCAAAGCTTCGCGGCCCGAACCTCCAGGGCCGGACGATGCTTGCGAACGAACTCCCCGAAGGCATGCAGATTCACAGTGACCATTCTTAACCCTTCGCCCCCACGCTGTCAGAACGCTGGACGCGAAAATCCTTGGCTTCCGGACACAACAAAGCGTGTCGGTGGAAAAGGGTGGTGGGATGAATCATGTATCACTCCCTGTACTGGCAGGCGAGGCACCGGGGGCATTTCCTCCTGCCCATGGGTCGTGCGGGCCACCCGGTGGGCGCGGGCAGACCCAGGGGGCCGGCGTTGTTCTTTGCCGCGCTTCAAGGAAAGCAGGGGACATGCGCCGCACAGTGGAGCTGACGGACATCGGAGGGAATGACGAGGGACCTCGCGTCCTCCTATTGCCGGGACTGGGAGCGCGTGGATCAGGCTTTCGCGAGCTCGCCCTGCGGCTGACGGACGTGGCGCGTCCCGTCCTGGTCGAGTACCCGGAGGGCGAGCATGCGGCGTGCGGCGCTCGGGCCCTGGCGGAGCAGGTGTTGCGCGTCGCGGGGCCCACGGACGCGGTGGTGGCCAGCTCCTTTGGCGGCATGGTGGCGGCGCACCTGGCCGCGGGCGGTGCGACGCGCGGCGTCGCGTTCCTGGGGGCGTTCACACGCACCGCGCATGTGGGGCCGCGTGGACGGCTCATCGCGATGATGGGACCCATCGCGGTGCTGGGGCGTCCTGGCCGCGTCGCGGCATCGCTGGCGGCATGGCGGCCGGTGCCCTCCACCCAGGTGGCGGACGTGGTGCCCACCACGATGCTGGAGCGCGTGACGACGCTGCGGCGCGCGTTCGCCATCCACACGGAACCGCCGCCGCCGGAGCTGCGGCCGCTGAAGGTGTCGTGTCTGTGCATCCAGGGCGACCGCGACGTGCTGGTGCCGCCGTCGTCGCTGGAGCGGCTGGCCGCGTCGCTGCCGGAAGGCACGCCCCGGCACCTGCTGCGCGGCGCGGGACACGTGCCCTATTTCTCGCACCCGGAAGAGTGCGCGCGGCTGCTCACGCCATGGCTCCAGGCGCTCGCGCCCGCGGGGCTCGCGGCGCTGGCGGCATCGGACGTGGGCTCCGCGGCCTGACGCCGCACGTGGCCTTGACAGCCACTCGGGGGACAACGGATCCACCCGCCCGGCGGGGGGGTGTACGGACGCGGGCGTGGGAAGTAGTTTCGCCTCCGCCGATGTCGACCCGTCCTCTTCGCGCGCTCCTCTTCCTGGCGTTCCTGTCCACCGCGGCCCAGGCCGCCGCGGAATCCGCTCCCGGGCTGAACGCCTCGCCCGTGCTGCCCACCGCTCCGGCCCAGGCCGCCGCCCCGGCGCCCGCGCCCCGCCGCACCGTGCTGCTCCTGGGCGACAGCCTCATCGCCACGGGCTTCGGCGAGTACCTCCAGAACCAGCTCGCCGCGCACCCACGGATCCGCTGCGAGCGCCGCGCGAAGTCGTCCACGGGCCTCGCGCGTCCGGACTTCTTCGACTGGCTGGAGGTCGGCCAGCAGGAGGTGCAGCAGCACCAGCCGGACGTCGTGGTGGTCATCCTGGGCGGCAACGACGGGCAGGCCCTGCACACGCGGCAGGGCCGTCCCACCGTCGCCTGGGGCAAGCCGGACTGGCAGGGCGAGTACCGCCAGCGGCTGACGGACTTCGTGACCGCCATCTCCGCGCCGGGCCGCAAGATTGTCTGGCTGGAGCTGCCCGCCACCAGCCGCCACCGCTTCGAGCAGAAGCTCACGCTGATCCGCGACCTGCAGCGCGAGGTCATCGCCGGACGCGAGGACGCCGTGCACCTGGAGACGCGGCCCTTCTTCACCGACGCGCGCGGCAAGGCGCTGAACCAGGCCCGCGTGGAGGGCTTCCGCAAGCCCATGCGCCTGCGCATGACGGACGGCGTCCACTTCACCGTGGCCGGCGGGCGCTACTTCGCGAACAAGGTGTACCCGCAGGTGCTGGGCGCGCTGGGCCTGGAGGCCCCGGAGCCCGCGGAGCAGCACACCACGCGCCCCGCCGCCCCGCCGGTGAAGACGGCGATGCAGGCCCCGGCTCCGGCGGCTCCGTCCGCCCCTCCGACTGCCCCGTAGCCTCCCGCGCGCTTCAGGAGTGGCGCGGCCAGGAGTCCTCGCTGCCCGCGTCCGGACGGAGCCTGCGCACGGCGCGCAGCAGCAGCTCCTCGTCGCGCGGGTTGGCCAGGAAGCCACGCGCCTCCAGCTTCCGCGCCCGGTCGAAGCCCTCGTCGTCCGACGTCCCGTGCACGATGAGCGCGCCCTCGATGTGGACCTCGCCCGCGAGCAGCCCCTCCATGGCCTGGAGGGGGGCGAGCACCACATCGTTCTCACGCGTGTGCAGCACCTCCAGCGGCGTGGCGACGCGGGACGTGATGCCGTTGCGCGCCAGCGTGCGGGAGATGAGCACCGCGGTGACGGGTGGCCACCCGTAGAGCATCAGCGGCGGGCTGGGCACGGCCGGACGGGGCTGCTCCGGCGCGGGGCCTTCCGTCTCGCGGATGCCGTAGAGGGCGCTGAGTGCGCGGGACAGGGCGCCGTCGGAGGCCAGGTGCGGCTCCACGCGCGCCTTGCCGGACACGGCGCGCACGTCATCCACCGCGTCCAGCGACAGCGGGGCGGGTACGGCCAGGTGGAGCACCTCGCGGTCCTCACGCGTCTCCAGCCCGAGCGGCACGACGCCGTACTGCCGGGCGATGCGCGCGGGCACCAGCGCGGTCAGGGAACGGTCGAGCGGGTGCCGGTCCAGGTCCACGGCGTCCACGTCGAACTGCACGGCCAGCCCGCGCAGCACGTCCGCCTCCGTGCACACGCCCTCGCTCACCAGGGCGCGGCCCAGGGGGACATGGACCTCGTGGTGGTGCACGAGCCCCAACCGGAGCTGGCCTTTGTCGAGCACTCCCAGCTCCAGGAGGATCTCCCCCAGCGGGCGTCTGGATCCGATTTCCATGCCCACTCAACGTGGCAACCCGCCCCGCACACGACGACGGTCGGCCGGGGGCCCGTCCGCCCGCCTGCCCTCAAGCGGCGTGAAGGGGAAGGGGAGGGACGCTTCCGCTACCCGCGCGCGGGAAACAGCGCCTCGTAGGCCTCCGGCTTGAAGCCCACGGTGACGGCCTCCTTCGTGACGAGCACGGGCCGCTTCACCAGCTTCCCATCCTTCGCGAGCCACTCCACCAGCTCCGCGTCGGAGGCAGCATCGACCTTCTCCTTCCCGAGCGCGCGGTAGCTCTGGCCGCTGGTGTTGAGCCACTTGCGCACGGACACGCCGCTCCTGGGAATCCACTGGCGCAGCTCCGCCACCGTGGGCGGCTGGTCCACGATGGGGCGCACCCGGTGGGAGACGCCCCGCGCCTCCAGCCACTTCAGCGCCTTCCTGCAAGTGTCACAGCCGGCGTACGCCAGCACGAGGATGTCGTCGGACATGCGCGGGCTTCTACCAGACCGCCTCCGCGAACAGGCAGCCATGAGCCCGCCTTCCCGGCTGGAGGGCAGGCGGGCCGGCGTGCTCCGGAACCTGCCTCATGGGGCGATGAAGCGCATCCTTTCCGAAGCCATCCCATTCCCCGGAAGGAGACGCATGGAGGGCACGCGCGCCGAACCCATCCCCACGCTGGAGGAGCCGCTGGAGGTGCCAGCGAAGCGCCGGCGGGGTTGGTGGATTCCCGGGCTGGTGATGCTCATCGCGCTCCTGGCGTTCATCTTCTCGAGGCACACGGAGGAGAAGCAGTTCCTGGAGCTCCTGCGGCAGGCCCGGCCCGCGTGGCTGCTGGTGGCCGCCGCATGCCAGGTGGGCACCTACCTGTGCGTGTCCGGCATCTGGTGGATGGTCCTGCACCGGGCGCGAATCAAGACGTCGCTCTGGTCGCTGTCGCGGCTGTCGCTGATGAAGCTCGCGTTCGACCAGGTGATTCCGACCGGCGGCGTGGGCGGGTCGCTGCTCGTCGGACGCGGGCTGCGCCGCGCGGGCGCGAGCCCCGGCACCTCCGCGGGCGCGGTGCTGCTCACGGTGCTGTGCTTCTACATCGCGCAGGCGCTGGGCGTGGGCGTGAGCCTCTTCTTCCTCTGGCGAAAGTCCGAGCTGAACGACTGGATCCAATGGCTCGTCACCGGCTTCGGCGTGGTGGCGCTCATCATCCCCATGGCCATCCTCTGGGCCACGCGGCATCGCGAGTGGAAGCCGGGCCGCTTCGCCCGGCGCATCCCGGCGCTGGGGGCCATGCTCAAGGCCATCGCGGAGGTGCCGCCCGGCATGCTGCTCAACCCCGGCCTGCTCGCGCGCGGCGTCGTCCTGCAATTGGGGGTGTACGTGCTGGACGCGGCCACCCTGGGCGCCATGCTCCGCGCGTTGGGGATGGAAGTCCCCATGAGCACCGTGTTCGTCAGCTTCATGGTGGCCTCCATGGCGGAGACGGTGTCCATCATCCCCGGCGGCGTGGGCACCTACGAGGCCGCGTCCGTGGGCATGCTCAACCTCTTCGGCGTCCCGGTGGAGGCCGCGCTCGCGGGCACCATGCTCCTGCGCGGCTTCACCCTGTGGCTGCCCCTGCTCCCCGGCCTGTACCTGCTGCGCCACACCTTCCGCCGCCCCGCGCCCGGAGGGCAGGCAGGCTGACAGCACCGGAAGTCGGGGAAGGCCGTATCGCCTCACCGCCGCTTCCCGTGGCCGCCCGTCTTGCGCGATGGTTCGCTTCGCGTGGACGACACCGGTATCGGAGAAGAAGCACCCATGAACCTGGGCCCGGCGCTGTTCCTCCACCCCGGCGTGAAGGTGCGGCCGTGCGAGTGGGGGATGGGCGTCTTCACCGACGCGTTCATCGCGGCGGGAGAGCTCATCGAGGAGTGCCACTACCTCAAGGTCCCGCAGCGGCAGTGCCGGGGCGAACCGCTCGACGACTACGTCTTCGAAATCCGTTGGCACCGCCACGAAGAGCCTCGCAAGGGTGACTGGGTCGCGCTCGTGATGGGCTACGGGATGATCTACAACCACGCGAGCGCCCCCAACGCGTCCTACAGCCGCGCCGAGGACCGCGATGTGTTCCGTTATCACGCACTGAGGGACATCCATCCCGGGGAGCAGATCTTCATCAGCTACGGGGAGAACTGGTGGAAGGCGCGGGGTGAGGAAGTCCCGCCCTGAGTCGCTTCGCACCGTGTGCGCACCTGACAGGTGCGTTCGCACTTCCTGCTCCGTGAGGACGGCTTCTTCCTCGGGGAAGTGTGAAATGCCGGGAAATGAAATCCCCCGTGTCCGCGTGGGGGGCAACCAGTACAATGCAGTCCGCCTGTGCGCCGGTCGTCTGTCAGGCCGCGCGGGTGCGAGGAATGCCAGACATCATGCCATTGCGTCGTTTCTACCTGTCCTCCGCTCTCGTGCTCTCCGCCTCCGCCTGCACCGGCAACATCGGTGGGCAGGACGCGGCACCTGAAAGCGCGGCGGCACCCGCGCGCGTGCGCCGGCTGACGCGCGACGAGTACAACAAGTCCGCCTCCGCGGTGCTGGGCACGCCCGTCGACGTCGCCCAGGGCTTCGCGGCCGAGGACACCATCCTCGGCTTCTCCACCCACGAGCGGCTCCAGGTGACGTCGCTCCTGGCGGATCAGATCGACACCGCCGCGGTGACGCTGGCGGAGCAGGGCAAGTCGCAGCTGAGTGACCTCTACGCGTGCCCCTCCGGCAAGACGCAGGATGACTGCGCGCGGTCCTTCATCCAGCGCGTGGGTGAGCGCGCCTTCCGCCGGCCGGTGACGGCGGAGGAGGAGACGGACCTGCTGGCCCTCTTCAACCAGGGCAAGCAGGGCGGGACCATGGAGACGGGCGCGGAGCTGGTGCTCCAGGCGCTCTTCTCCTCCGCGTCGTTCCTGTACCGCACGGAGCTGGGCCCGGACACCGCGCGCAAGGGCCAGGTCGTGGAGCTGACCTCCTACGAGGTCGCCTCCGAGCTGTCCTTCATGATCACCGGCGGTCCGCCGGACGCCACGCTGCTCTCCGCCGCCAAGGCCGGCACGCTGTCGTCCCCCGACGAGCGCGAAGCGCAGGCGCGCCGGCTGCTCAAGACGCCGGCCGCGCAGCTGAAGCTGCGCCAGTTCTTCATCGAGTGGCTGGGGCTGGGCGGCCTGGCCAAGGTGAACAAGAACAACCTCGTGTACCCGGAATACAGCGTGGACTTCCGCGACTCCATGGTCCGCGAGCGCGACGCGTTCATCGACTCCATCGTGAAGGACCACTCGGGCTCCGTGGAGGAGCTGCTGGGCGCCAACTACTCCTTCGTGGACGAGACGCTGGCGAACTTCTACGGCGGCCTGGAGCGCACCAACGTGGACGACGACACCGGCCTGGGCCGCGTGACGCTGCCCCCGGAGCGCCTGGGCATCCTCACGCAGGCGGGCACGATGTCCACGTACGCCCACTTCGACTCGTCCTCGCCCATCAAGCGCGGCAAGTTCGTGCTCACGCGCATGCTGTGCCGCACGGTGCCCGCGCCGCCGGCCAACGTGTCCACCATTCCCCCGGCCCTGTCGGAGAACGCCACCACCCGCGAGCGCTTCGCGGCGCACACCAACAACCCGAACTGCGCCGGCTGCCACAAGATCATCGACCCCATGGGCTTCGGCATGGAGGACTTCGACGGCCTGGGCCAGCACCGCACGGAGGAGAGCGGCAAGACGGTGGACTCCAGCGGCGCGGTGATGGCCGCGGACGGCACCACCAACCTGGGCAGCTTCAACGGCGGCGCGCAGCTGGCGCGCTACCTGACGAAGAGCGAGGAGCTGGCCAACTGCGTGCCGCTCCAGTTCGTGCGCTACGCCATGGGGCGTGATCAGCACGCCTCGGACGCGGAGTTGCTCGCCGCCATGCGTTCGGGCCCCTACCGCACGGACCACCTGAAAATCACCGAAGCGCTGGTCAGCCTGGTGCGCTCGGCTTCCTTCACCCAGCGGCGTCTGCCCACCCGTTGAGCCCGACCTCCATGTCCCGCGACTTCTCCCGACGCAGCATCCTGAAGCTCCTGTCCGGCACGGCCATGGCGGCGCCCTTCGCGCACCTGCTCACCAGCTCCGTGGCTGAAGCGGCCGACGCCGCGCCCCTGCGCTTCATTGCCCTGTTCACCCCCCACGGCTTCCTGCCGGAGTACTGGCGGCCCCGGGGCAGCGACACGAACTTCGACATCGACTTCGAGAACTCCGTTCTCCAGCCGCTCCAGCGCCACCGCGACAAGCTGCTGGTGCTGGACGGCCTGGACTACCGCGTCCTCTACGAGCACGGCCGCACCGGCCACGAGGGCGGCCCCGTCACCTTCCTCACCGGCAGCGAGGTGGAGGTGTCCAGTGGTGACGAGCTGCCGTCCGGCCCGTCCCTGGACCAGGTGATTGGCAACGCGGTGGGCGGCGTCACCCAGTTCCGCTCGCTGCAGCTGCACGCCTTCGAGCAGTTCGGCGCCCAGCACGTCTACAACAGCATCTCCTTCACGGAGAACGGCTCGCGCGTGCCGTTCGAGCTGAACCCCGCCAACGTCTACAAGCGCCTCTTCGGCAGCCTGGGCGGCTCTCCCGCGGAGGCGCAGGCCATCCTGTCCAAGCGCAAGAGCCTGCTGGACTACCTCATCAAGGACGCCACCCGGCTGAAGTCCCGGCTGGCGGCCACGGAGGGCACCAAGCTGGACACGCACCTGGCGGCGCTGCGCGACATCGAGCGGCGGCTCACCAACACCGGGGCGCTCAACTGCGCCCGGCCGGATGCGCCCTCCGAGGCGCTGAGCGACCTGGGCGACATCAACAACATGCCCGGCCTCACCGAGCTGCACATGGACCTCATCGCCCGTGCGTTCGCGTGTGATTTGACGCGCGTGGTGACCATGACCATCCCCGGGCCGTCCATGCCGTGGATTGGCATCGACGAGGACATCCACAACGACATCGCCCACCGCACGGACACCCAGTCCGAGCCGGCGCGCACCGAAATCCGCCTGCGCATGGTGCAGGTGCAGCGGTGGTACTCCGAGCAGGTGGCGCGCCTCATGGACAGCCTGAAGGCCATCCCGGAGGGCAGCGGCACGGTGCTCGACAACACCCTCATCCTCTGGGGGAACGAGCTGGGTGACGCCGCCGGCCACATGAACGTGTCCATTCCCACGGTGCTGGCGGGCGGCGCGGGCGGGAAGTTCCGCATGGGCCGCATGCTGTCCCTGCGCCCCGGCAAGGACCCGCTGGGCTCGTGGCCCGGCCCGGGAAGCCCGCTGCCGGGCGCGGTGGAGCACAACAAGCTGCTCACCTCCATTGCCCAGGCCTTCGGCGTGAACGTGGACCGCTTCGGCCACCCGGACTACACGGGCACGCTGCCCGGCCTCACCTGAGCCGGTAGGGCGCCCTCTCGCGGGCCCTGGAAAAGACAACGGGAGCGGACCCCTGGGGCCCGCTCCCGTTTTCATTTCAGCGACGACGCGGTGGGGACTACCCGCCGAGCGCGCCGTTGATGAGGGGCGCGAGGATGCTCATGCCCGCGTCTTCCTTGTTGTAGTTGTTGGCCGGCTCGTAGATGCGCACGCGCTGGTTGCCGTTGATGAAGCGGTCCAGGAAGACGTCCATGGGGACGAACTCGCTGTGGCAGGCCCAGGACTGCCAGGGGCTGTCGATGTACTCGTACCAGTACTTCTTCTCCATGCGCTGGCAGGCGTGCGCGCCCACGAAGGTGATGATGGTGCTGCAGTGGCTGGCGTTGATGTCGCGCTGGTGCGGGATGAAGTAGCTGAAGTTGTTGTACTTCTTCAGCTCGTTCACGAACGCGTCCTGGTCCGTCTTCCAGTACGCGTGGATGGACGCCTCATCGTTGGGCGTCTTGAAGCGCTCATACGAGTAGCGCGAGTAGTTGTAGTCCATCGTGTAGCCCGTGTACGCGAGCTGATCATTCGGGAACTCCGTGGCCACCATGCGGTTGATGGTGCCCATGTCGCTGATGCTGAAGCTGGCCGGCAGCAGGCTGAACACGGAGTCCAGGTTCCACGACGAGCGGATCTTGTCGTGCAGCGGGCGCGACAGGGAGTTCGCGTTCGGCGCCATGAAGATGGGGCCGGAGTCGTTGATCATGTATCCCTTGGCCGGGTTGATGGCCTTGCGGATGAAGTAGTAGCCGGCGGAGGTGGACGTGCCGCCCGCGCTGTAGCCCGTGACGAGCAGCTTCTGCACGCTGGGGAACTGCTGCTTGGCGTAGTTCGCCGCGGCAATCGTGTTGGCGTAACCGTTGTGGTACCAGGTCAGCGGCGCCTGGCCGCCGGTGGTGTCCACGTACGTCTTGGCGTTGTTGCCGATGTGCACGTCGCCCGTGCAGTACGGCATGTAGACGATGTTCCAGCCCTTCGTGACGATGTCCTTGCGGTCGCGGAAGGGCAGGCCCGGGTCCGCCCCGTTGACGATGGGGGACACGTACTTGGCCGTGAACTGCGTCATGTAGTCGTCGGAGATGCCGTTGGGGTTCGCCGCGCCCAGGATGCCCAGGCGGCCGCTACAGGAATCGTAGTCCCAGCACGCGCCGCCACCTTCCATCATGAACAGCAGGTTGGGCGAACCCGTGCGGTGCACGAAGAACTTGTATTGCGAACCGTTGCCACACTTCGTGCCGGGCAGTGTCACCTTCTCCCAGGCGTAGTTGTTTCCGCCGTCCACCAGGACGTCGACGATGCCTTCCACCAGCACTTCGGCGCGCGCGGCGCCCACGGGGGCAGTGAGGGCCAGAAGGCTCATCCAGAGAAGACTTCTCATGCGGCTTCCTCCAAGAGGGGGAGTGAATGGGGTTGCAGCCGCGGATGATACGGTTTTGTTTATCAGCCGGAAGCAGGGAAACTTCGCTACCGGTGAAAATAGTGAATTCCAGGTCGGGCGCAGCATTCCATCTGGGAGGACTGGAGTGCTGCCTCGCGTCAGCCAGGGATTGAGAATTGACGCGTCATGCCATGTTTTAAATGTATCAATTGCGCGGTGCGTTGATGGGAGGGGGTGACACGGGTTGCGGCGGGCGCGGGCCGCGCGGTATGGCCATGGGCATGAGCACGCACGCGCGATGGAAGCTGCCCCTGGGCACGGCGGGAGTCCTGGTCCTGGCGGTGGGGGCGTGGCTTGTCTTTGGCGGCCAGGCTCCGGAGGACGGCCCTCCGGCCGTGGCGCCCCCGGCGGCCCAGACCCCCGCGTCGCCGCCGCCGGTGTTCGCGTCCACGCCCGCGGTGCCCCGCGCGAAGGACGGGGGGCTGGACCTGGTGGGCGCGGCGACGGCCCAGGTGCAGGCGGCGCCGGAGGAGGAGCCCGGCCCCTACCCGGTGGACCTGGAGGCGCTGCGCGCGAAGCTGCCGGGCAACCTGTACTGGGAGAATGACGTGCCCACGAAGGACCCGGAGGAGCTGCGCCGCCGCGAGGCGGTGAAGACGAAGTGGAACGCGCTCTACGGCAAGGTGCAGGCCAACGAGGCCTCGGAAGAAGAGGTGCACCAGTACTACGAGCACCGCCGCCAGGTGTCCGAGGACGCCATCGCCTTCGCCACCACGGTGCTGCAGGACTACGGCGACAAGCTGCCCTCGGAGCACCGGGGCCTCTTGGAGTTGAGCGTGAACATGCACCGCACGCGGCTGGCGGAGCTTCCCCGCCAGGAGTCGGACGCGCTGGCGCGCCGGGAGGCCCACGCCCAGCGGCAGCGCGAGTGGCGCACGGGCGGCGGCCGTCAGCCCTGAGCCGTCAGGCTTTACGCTGAGCCGTCCGCGCCGGGGAAGGTGCGGATGAGCGGGGAGCGCACGGCGGAGGAGGCCACCCACAGCTGGTGGGAGGAGCGGGTGACGGCGACGTGCAGCCTGCGGCGGGCCTCGTCGTCCGCGGGGTAGGCGCGCGCGGTGACGTCCGGCAGGACGACGTAGTCGAACTCCAGCCCCTTCACGTTGTCCACGTCCGTCACGTCCACGCCGGGCTCGAAGGAGAAGTCGCCCTCCAGCACCAGCCGCGCCCAGGGCATCTCCCGGATGACGCGGTGGAAGGACTGGGCGGCCTCGCGGCTGCTGGCGATGACGCCCACCGACGCGTGCGGCTCGCGCAGCACCAGGTCTCGCAGCGCGTCCCCCAGGAACAGCCACGCCTGGGCCTCGTCGGGGAAGTGGTGGAAGCCCACGGGCGCTCCCTCGCGGCCGGCCCTGGCGGCGTTGGCCGGGGACTGCGTGCCCAGCACGTGCTGCGCCAGTTCCACCACCGGGCGCGGGCAGCGGTAGGACACCTGGAGCCGGCAGGTGGCGGCGTCGGGGATGCCCAGCTCTTCCAGGGCGGCGTCCCAGCCGGCGAAGCCCGCCGTCGTCTGCTGCACCTCGTCCCCCGCGAGCGTGCAGCTGCGGCTGTCGCCGAGCAGCTGGCTGACGACGAAGAGCTCGAAGAGGGAGAAGTCCTCCGCCTCGTCCAGCACCACGTGCGCCAGCCGCTCCGCGCCCAGCGCGCCCCGCTGCGCCTTGAGGAACATGAGGATGGGCAGGTCGTCCGCGTCCACCGTGCCCGCGAGCGCGTCGGGCGTGTCCGCTTCAATCGCGCGTCCGTCCACGGTGATGAGGCTGTCCGCGTCGTAGCCCTTGTACTGGCGCGCCAGCGGCGTGGCGGTCTGCTGCTTCGTGTGCTCCAGCACCTCCGCCACCACGGTGCGCGGCAGTTCGCCCTTCGCGTCCGCCACCACGGCCTCCAGGAAGGCGCGGTCCAGGAACGCGTCCGCCAGCTTGATGCGCAGCCGGTCCAGCGTGGGGGGCAGGGGCTTGCCCTTGAACACCGGCACGCGGCCGGCCAGCGCGCGGCGCAGGGCGGGGTGGCGCTTGAAGCGCGAGACGAGCGCGGGCGTCTCCGGTGAGAGCTTGATGCCGGGCAGGTTGAAGGTGGAGCGGGCGGTGGCCAGCGACCACGCCTCCAGCGTCTCCACGGACACCTTGCCCAGGCCCAGCGGCTCCAGCAGCCGGCGCGTGAGCCGGGCCAGGCCTGCTTCCGGGACGACGACCTTGGTGCGCGCCTGCGGATAGGTCTTCGCGTCGTCGAAGATGACCTTGGCCAGCCGGTGCAGCGCCACCGTCGTCTTGCCGCTGCCCGCGCTGCCCAGCACCAGCAGCGGCTGCTCCGGGCCGGTGCTGACGGCCGCGTACTGCTCCGCGTCCAGGAGCGCCGTCACGCCGAAGGCGTCCTCGACGTGCGTGGTGCCCCGGCCCACGCCCAGGAAGCCCGGCCGCGCGGCGGTGCCGCTGCCGCCCGCGAGCACGGAGGCCGCGTCGCGTCCGCGCGCATGCCAGCGGCCCTGGGCGTCGCGCTGGAGCAGGTGCGGGCCGGTGCTGATGCGGGTGAGGACGCCCTTCTCGATGATGACCAGCCGGCGCGCCTCCACCTCGCCCTCGGAGAGCCGGTCTCCGAAGTACTCCTCGAACGCGTCGCCCTCCTCGTAGTTGTAGAAGACGCGCGCGACGGGGGCGAAGCGCCAGTCGATGACGCGCACGCCGGCGGCGAGGTTGGCGAAGCTGGTGCGGCCGAGCAGGTAGTCGCGCGCGCCCGTGGGGCCGGACAGGCGCAGGTGCGCGAAGTAGGGCGCGTTCGCGTCCGGCAGCGGCACGGTCTCCTGCCGCTCCAGCATGGAGCGCACCTCGTTCATCTGGGTGAAGACGTGCGGCAGGTCCGCGGCGTGCGCCGTGGTGGCGTCGTCGCGCAGGACTTGAAGCTGGGCCATCAGTCCCTGGGTGTCCAGCGTGCGCTCCGCGGCCTGACGGCGCGCCTCCGACAGCGCCTGCTGCACGCGGGACAGCAGGGCCTCTTCCTCGGCGATGAGCGCGAGCGCCTCGGGCGACAGCTCCTGGCCGGCCATGATGTCTTCCTTTCCGCCCGTGGGCGTTCGTGGCCGTGCAAGGTGAACGCTGGCCCACGCCGGGTCAACCCGTTGGTTTTTCGGGCCGTCTTGCTAATGTGAGGATCGCGGTCGAGGCGTCCGTCCGGCGTCCAGGGTCCTCCCGCACGCGCGCTTCCCATCCATCCCGCCAGGTTGCCTCCCCGTGGGGTGGGGTCGGTGTCCGCGACTGGTCGCTGAGGGGGGCTGTCTGTCGAATGGCCGCGCGCGCCGGGGGCGGGTGGCTTCTAACCGCACTCGCGGCTTGCTTCCGTCCGCATTCATTCCGAACACGGAGGATGCACCGGATGACTTCGAAGAACGCGCCGTTCCGCTGGATGCTGTCGCTCGCCGCCGCGCTGGGAATCGCCACGTCGGCGGGGGCGCAGGAGCCGGAGCCCCAGACGGAGTCGGAGACGACGACCACCACCACGACGACGAAGACGACCCAGCAGGAGCTGTCGGAGGCGATGCGGCCCGAGGGGCCCACGGGGGTGGAGTTCGCGGTGAGCGGCAACGTGGGCTTTGGCCTGGGCTACGTCTACACGAACGGCCAGAGCCCGTCGGGCACGGTGGAGGATTTGAAGATCACCGACTCCGCGAAGGTCTCCTTCCCCATCATCGCGGAGCTGGGCTTCCGGGTGACGCCCCGGTTCTACCTGGGCGTGTGGGGCAGCTGGGAGCCGGTGCTAACCAAGACGAATGACATCTCATGCCCGGAGGGCTTCGACTGCGCCACCTACCAGTGGCGCGTCGGGCCGGAGCTCCGCTACCACCTCCGGCCGGGCTCGGGCTTTGATCCGTGGATTGGCCTGGGCGTGGGCCTGGAGATCCTCAAGAGCCACGTGGAGGGCGACACCCAGGTGCAGGTCGCGCCGGGCGTGTTCCTCCCCACGCACGTGGACACGCACGTCACGGACCGGGGGCCCACCATCGCGCGCCTCACGCTGGGCGGCGACGTGCGTGTGACGCGCGCCCTGTCGGTGGGGCCCATCATCACCGCGTCCGTCGGGCAGTACACGGTGCGCACCGGGACGCAGACGCTGGACATCACCGGCGTGGGCAGCCGCGACCAGGGGCTCGCGCCCGTGGATAACGGCTTCCACGCGCTGTTCACCCTGGGCATCCGCTTCGCCGTGCTCCCCATGTAGCGCTGGCGGGCGCAGGAAGAATCGGGACGTTCCCTGGAACCTGGGGACCGGGTGAGGTGTCTGGGGGCGCGGCTCCCCACCTCCCCCGGAGGGTGAATGTCGTCTCGCAAGGTGTTCGTTGTCGTGGCCGGGCTGGCGCTCCTGCTGGCCGGGCTCTTCGTCTGGCTGCGCGCCTCTGGACCCGTCGCGGAGGCGCGCGACGTGACCGTGACGCACCACCCCGTGCCTCCCACGTCGGGAATGGCGCGGGCCCCGCGGCAGGACGGAGGCAGGGCGACCGCCCCCGTGGAACAGCCCATGCGGGACGCGGAAGGTGCGCTGCGCGTGGAGACCGTCACGGCGGCGGGGCCGCTCGCGGGCGCGGAGGTGACGCTGTACCTGCGGGGACCGGCGTCCCCCGGCTCGCGGCTGCCTTCGTGGCGCGTGGCGGGGCAGGGCCGGACGGACGCCACGGGAGCGCTCGTGCTGCCCGCGCGTCCCGGGCCCTATCTCGTCACCGCGCGTGCGGAGGGTCTGGCATTGGCGCGCGCGGAGGTGATGCGGCCGAATGGAGAAGCGCGGTCCACGGTCCGGCTCCTGTTGGAGCCCGGCGTGTCATTGACGGGCCTGACGGTGGAGCGCGTGGGCGGTGCGCCGGTGCCGATGGCGGAGCTGACGCTCACGCCGCACACCGGCTTCGAGGACGCGCTCCCCGTGTTCCTCCAGACGGGGGCGTCGGTGCCGGACGAGGCGCGGCACGAGGCGCTCAGCGACGCGCGGGGCGCGTTCGGCTTCCACGGGCTGGCGCGCGGTGAGTACCAACTGGAGGCGCGGGCCCCGGGCCACGCACCCCGCCGCGTCGCGCGCGTGCACGTCCCGGGGACGGACGTGCGCGTGGAGCTGGACGGCTCCGCGTTCATCGAGGGCTTCGTCACACGCGCGGATGGAACGCCCGCGCCGGGCGCGCGCGTGAGCGCCTGGGGCGAGGACGGCGCGGTGGAGGTGGAGGCCGGGGACACGGGCAGCTTCTCGCTGGACGTGCCGCCAGGGTCGTTCCAGGTGACGGCCCGTCACGGAGAGGAGACGGGCGCGGCCGGGGGCGCGGTCGTCGTGGGGCCGGGCATGACGGTGAAGGACGTGCGGCTCCGCCTCGGCGGCGCGGCGTCCCTCATGGGCGTGGTGCGGCGCAAGGACTCGGGGGAGGCCATCGCGGGGGCCACGGTGGGCGTGCGTGCGCATGGCGACCGGGCGGAGCTGCTCCAGGCCCGCTCGGCGGAGGACGGGCGCTTCGAGGTGGGCGGACTCGCGCCGGGGGCCTACGACGTGCAGGTGAGCGCTCCGGGCTTCCAGCCGCTCATGCGCCGGGGGCTGGGCGTGCTCGCGGGGCAGCGTTTCGAACTGGTGCTGGAGCTGGCGGCGCCGGGACGCATCGAGGGCACGGTGGTGGATGGCGCGGAGAAGCCGCTTCCCGGCGTGTCGGTGGTCGCGCAGCTCAAGTGGCGGCCCTTGCCGGACGCGCTGCCTTCAATGACAGACGCGCAGGGGCGCTTCACGTTGGAGGACGTGCCGGAGGGCACCGTGTACGTCACGGCGCGCCGCGCGAACAGCGAGGACGCCGTGCGCCAGCCCGTGCGCGTGGAGGCTGGGAAGACGGCGACAGCGCGGCTGACGCTCGTGGGCGAGGGCGTGCTGGAGGGCACCGTGCGCAAGGAGGACGGAGGGCGACCGTCGGGGGCGGTGACAGTCTCCGCGCACCGGGTGGACGCGCCGGCCTTCGAATCCGTCGACGTGCCCGCGAAACCGGATGGAACGTGGTCGATGCGCGTGGGCGCGGGGCGCTACCAGCTGAGTGCGTGGCTGTCCGAGCTGCGCTTCCAGAACGGCGACCAGCAGCAGGTGGTGGAGCTGGAAGCGGGCGGCCGGCGCCACGTGGACCTGGTGGTGGGCGAGCCGAAGAAGCCGCTCCGCGTGACGGTGCTGGAGCCCAACGGCGCGCCAGGCGTCCACGCGACGGTGATGGCCACGGAGGCGGGCCACACGGACATCCAGGCGGAGGAGCTGACGGACGCGTCCGGCCAGGCGGTGCTGGCGCTGGACGGCCTGGGGGCGGACGCGTGGCGCGTCTGGTCCACGAACGGCGGACGGCAGGGCGAGGCCGCGCGCGTGTCCGCGTCGCAAAAGGAGCTCACGCTCCAGCTGAAGCCCGCCGCCCGGCTGAAGGGCACCGTACGCTCCGCGGGAGGCCGCGAGGTGCGAGGCTTCACGCTGACCGTCACCGCGGCGCGCGGCGAGGACGACTTCCTCTCCCGCGTGGAGCGCCAGTTTTCCGGGGACGCCTTCCAGGTGGACGACGTCTTCCCCACTCTCGTCACCGTCACGGCCACGCTCCCGGACGGGCGCGCGGGCAAGGTGGACGTGACGCTCGCGTCGGGCGCGGAGGCCGCCGTGGAGGTGGTGGTGGACGCGGGCGGCGGCGTGTCCGGACGGCTGGTGGATGCGCGCACGGGCGAGCCCATCTCCGGCGCGTACGTGGACGCGGACGGCATCGCGTCCCCCACGACGGGCGCGGACGGCCGCTTCGAGCTGAAGGACCTGGCCCCGGGCCCGCACCGGCTCACCGCGTGGAGCCGGGGGCGGGAGCTGGTGGACCGGAAGGTGACGCTCGCCGCCGGGAAGACGCAGGCCCTGGGAGACTGGCGCCTGGGCCTCCAGCGCGTGGAGCCGGGCCGGCTGGGCCTGAGCTTCGGAATGACGGGGCGGGACGTCATCATCAGCGGCATCGCCGAGGGCGCGGACGTCGCGGGCCTCCAGGTGGGGGACGTGGTGCGCTCCATCGACGGGGCGGTGGTGCTGGACACGGGCGAGGCGCGGCGGCGCGAGCTGGGCGCTCCGGGCAGCCCCGCCGTGCTCGCGCTCCACCGGGGCGGCCAGCCGCTGTCCCTCACGTTCATCCGCGCACGCTGAGGGCCGCGCGGCTTGAAAGCGCGGGGCCGGCCCTGACAGCATCCGGCCCCATGGATGAGCGCTTCACCCCGGAGCACGAGGCGTTCCGCCGCACCGTGCGTCAGTTCGTCGAGAAGGAGCTGGCCCCGCACGCGCTGGAGTGGGACCAGGCCGGCGAGTTCCCTCGCGACGTCTTCCGCCGCTGCGGCGAGCTGGGCTTCTTCGGCATCAGCCATGATCCGGCCTACGGCGGCAGCGGGCTGGATTACTGGTACGTGGCCGCCTTCGCGGAGGAGCTGGCGAGGGCGCGCAACGGCGGCGTGGCGATGTCGCTCCTGGTGCAGGGGCAGATGGCCACGCCGGTCATCAACGAGCTGGGCACCGACGAGCAGAAGCGCGAGTTCCTCGCCCCCGCGCTCACCGGCGAGCGCATCGCGGCGCTGGCGATGAGCGAACCGGACGCGGGCTCGGACCTGGCGCGGCTGCGCACCACCGCGCGCAGGGACGGCGACGACTACGTCATCCAGGGCGCCAAGACGTGGATCTCCAACGGCGCCCGCGCGGACTTCCTGGTGCTGGCGGTGCGCACGGGAGGGGAGGGCGCGCCGGGCATCTCGCTGGTGACGCTGCCCACGGACGTGAAGGGCTTCGCGGTGTCGAAGAAGCTCCAGAAGGTGGGGCACCGCTCGTCGGACATGGCCATCCTCTACTTCGAGGACTGCCGCATCCCCGCCCGCTACGTGCTGGGCCGGGAGAACGACGGCTTCTTCCACATCATGAACAGCTTCCACGCGGAGCGCCTGGTGACGGCGCTCTACACGGTGGCGGTGATGGACGACCTCCTGCGTGAGGCCATCCGCTACGGCCGCGAACGTCAGGCGTTTGGAAAGCGGCTGCTGGACTTCCAGGTGTGGCGCCACACCTTCGTGGACCACGCCACCCGCGTGGAGGCGGCGAGGCAGCTCACCTATCAGGCGGTGCAGCTCTTCAATCGCAAACGCAAGCAGAAGCCGGTGAAGGAGATCGCCATGGCGAAGCTGCTCACCACGGACCTGGCCCAGCGCGTGGCCTATGACTGCCAGCAGTTCTACGGCGGCATGGGCTACGTGGAGGAGTCACACGTCGCGCGGGCCTGGCGCGACGTGCGCATGCTCACCATTGGCGGCGGCACGTCCGAGGTGATGAAGGAGATCATCGCCGGGACGATGGCGCTGTAGCCTCAGGCGGCGGCCTTCTGGCGGAAGGTGTCTTCCATCCACTGGGCCGCGTCCGCGCCGTTGCCCTTCCACGCCGTCGGGGTGCCGTCGACGGTGCGCCTGGCCACCTCCAGCTCCCAGCCCACCTTGACGGGGCCGACCTTGAAGCCGGGGGACATGGAGACGCCCTTCTGCGTGTAGGTCGTCGACTTGTACTCCACGGTCGCGTCCTTGCCGGCGGTCTTGAACGCTCCCGGCACGTCGCCCTCCAGGAGCTTGTCGAAGGTGCCGTTCTTCGCGAGCGTGCTGGGGTTGGCCTCGATGCTGACCTCGTAGGACGTGCCCTTTCCGTTGCCCTGGACCAGGGCGTTCCCCTCCACCGCCAGCGTGACCTTGCTCGTCTGGTTCGCCGCCATCTCCTTCATCGCGGGACCGAGCGTGCCCTTCGGATCCTTCATGACGTCATCCACGCTCACTCCGGAGGGCAGGGGGTAGCGCGTCTCGATCTCCAGCTTGCCGCTGCCCTTGAGCGTGCCGCCCACCTTCACGCCGCCCTCCAGCGGGACCTTCATCGCGTCCGGCCCGACGAGGGTCTTCTTCGCCTCCAGCTTCCGGCCCAGGCCGCCGCCCACCTCCACCTGGGCGGTGTCCTTGATGACGACCTCCGGCGGCTTGCCTTCGGGGAACTCGATGCGGACCGTGCGGTCCGAGCGGAGCTTGCCGTTCACGTCGCCGCTGTTCGCCAACGGTCCCGCCGGGACGGGGAACTCCGCGGCCACCTGGGCGGCGCCCGTGCCCCGGAGCTCCACGGCGGCCACCTTTCCGCGCAGCCACGCGAGGTCCTCCGGCGGAGGCATGTCCGCCGCGCCCGCGATGTTGCACTGCATGCCTGTCTTCAGGCGGTCCATGATGCGATTGGCCCGGACCACCTCCTCGGGCGTCTCGAACTTGAACTCGGCCTTGCCGCCGCCGCCCACCAGCAGCTTGGCGTCGATCTTCCCGTTGTCGAAGCCCACGCCGCCCAGGATCTCCGAGTCCATGGTCAGCCGGTAGTTGGGCCCCGGCACCCGGTTGCCCTTCTCATCGGTCCGCATGCCCTCCTCGCAGCTGACCTCGATCTGCGCGCGCGTCTGGAGGCGGCCCTCCTTGAAGCCACCGTCGAAGCCACCGGACGTGGAGTACTTGTCGCCCGGCTTCATGGACTCGAGGTCCGCTTTGGAGCCCGATACGTCGGCCCCGCCCCCGAGCACCTTGAGCGCCCCGTCCACCTTGGACTCCAGCCAGCTGAAGCCAGGCACGTTGTCGCGAGCGCTCTGCAGCAGCTGCTCCGCCGCCCCCTGCGGCTGCACGGTGCCCCCCTGTCTCTTATACAAATCT
>NZ_RAVW01000145.1 GCF_003611585.1 Corallococcus exercitus
TGTGTATAAGAGACAGGTCAAAGCCCCAACAGATGACGCCGCATGAGCTGGAAGGCCCGGGCCCGGTGAGACACCCGGGACTTCTCCTCCGGCGCCAGCTCCGCCATCGAGCGCCCGCCCTCCCCCTTCACCTGGAACACGGGGTCGTAGCCGAAACCGTTCGTCCCCTTGGGAGCGCGCAGGATGACGCCCTCGCAGCGGCCCACCTCCACGCGGGGCTCATCGCCCTTTCCCGTCACCAGGGCCAGGGCGCAGCGGAAGGACGCGGTGCGCTTTTCGTCCGGCACGTCCGCCAGCTCCTGGAGCAGCTTCTCGTACCGGTCCTTGTCGCTTCCCGGCGCGTACCGCGCGGACAGCACGCCCGGCCGTCCGCCCAGCGCGTCCACGCACAGCCCGGAGTCGTCCGCCAGCGCGGGCAGCCCGGTGGCCAGGGAGTACTCGCGGGCCTTCTTCACCGCGTTCTCCTCGAAGGTGGCGCCGTCCTCCACGGGCTCGGGCACGGGGGGCAGGTCCTTGAGAGACACCACCTCCACGGCGTCGCCCACGAGCGCGCGCAGCTCACGCAGCTTGCCGGCGTTGCCCGTGGCGAAGAGCAGCTTCGGCTTCATCCCAGCACCTTCGCCTGCGCGAGGGTGAGCTGCTGGATGGCCGCGAGGCCCCCGTCCAGCATCGCGTCCATCGACTTGCGGTCGAAGAGCTTGTGCTCGGCGGTGCCCTGCACCTCCACGATGCGGCCGTCGCCGGTGGCCACGAGGTTCAGGTCCACCTCCGCGGTGGAGTCCTCGTCGTAGTCCAGGTCCACGCGCACCTCGCCGTTCACTACGCCCACGGACACCGCGGCCAAGGGGGTAAGCCCCTTCATGAGGCCCGGCTTGTTGAGCGAGCGCATGGCCATCACCAGCGCCACGTACGCGCCGGTGATGGACGCGGTGCGCGTGCCGCCGTCCGCCTGGATGACGTCGCAGTCCAGCGTGAACGTGCGCACGCCCAGGGCCTGCAGGTCCACCGACGCACGCAGCGCACGGCCGATGAGCCGCTGGATCTCCATGGTGCGGCCGGACTGCTTCCCCTTGGCGGCCTCGCGCGAGCCGCGGGTGTGCGTGGCGCGCGGGAGCATGCCGTACTCGGCCGTCACCCAGCCTGAGCCCTTGCCCATCAGGTGCGGCGGGACGCGGTCCTCCACCGAGCAGGTGACGAGCACCTTGGTGTGGCCGAACTCCACCTGCACGGAGCCCTCCGCGTAGCGGTTGACGTTGGGCGTGAGGGTGACAGGCCGAAGGTCCAGCGCACCACGGTTGAAGGAACGCACGGGGGAAAGCTCCTGACGGGAAGGGACGGGCGAAGCCCCCACGCTTTATCAGGGCGCCGTGGAACCAGCCACCGGTTGCGGGGGTGAGGAATCCCGCCGACGCGTCTCCCGGAGGAAGGCCTGCACCCCGTCCGCGATGGCCTCCGCCAGGGTCTCCTGGTACGCCGCCTTCCCCAGCCTGGCGCCCTCCTGGGGGTGGGAGATGAAGCCCACTTCAATCAACACCGCCGGCGCCTCCACGCCCGTGAGGACGAAGAAGGGCGCCTGCTGCACGCCCCGGTCCGCCGCACCACTCCTGGACACCAGGCGCGGGTGGATGGCGTAGGCCAGCCGGGACGCGTCCGAGTGCGCCTCCGTGCGCGCCAGGTCATCCAGGATGAAGGCCAGCGTGGAGTGGCCGCGCGCGGAGCGGGCCGTGGGGGCCTCCGCGTTCTCTCGGTCCGCCACCGCCCGCGCCGCCTCACCGGAGGCGTTGGCGGAGAGGAAGTACGTCTCGATGCCCTCGGTGCGCTCGCGCAGGCGCTTCGTGGGCATGGAGTTGGCGTGGATGGAGAGGAAGAGGTCCGGCCGCTGGATGTTGGAGAACTCCACCCGCTCCGAAAGCGCCATCTGCGCGTCGCGGTCGCGCGTGAGGAACACCTCGCTGCCCGCGGCCTCCAATTTCTCGCGCAGCCGCTGGGCAATCTGGAGGGCGATCTCCTTCTCCCAGAGCTCGCCGGGCCCCTTCGCGCCCTCCTTCGCCCCGCCATGCCCCGGGTCGATGACGATGCGCGCGACGCGCTCCCCCGCCCCGGCGAGGGCCGGCAGGAGGCACGCGAGCAGGAGGAGGCGGAAGGGGAAGCGGCGCGGCGACATTCGCTCGCGGATGTTAGCGGAGCCCTGGCCCGGAGGCGAAATCCGCTCCCCGGTGCCGGTGCCTCAGCCGATGACGTCGATGCCGGGACGGCCCGCCTGGACCTCGCCGATGAGGGCCGCGTCCACGCCCGCCTTCTCCAGCGCCTGGATGGCCTTGAGCGCGTGACGTGCGGGCACGCTGGCCAGCAGGCCGCCGTTGGTCTGCGCGTCCGCGAGCAGCCACTGGATGTGCTCCGGCAGCCCCTCCGGGAACGTCACCTGCGGCTTCACGTGGGCGAGGTTCGTCTTGGTGCCGCCCGGAATCACGCCGGCTTCCGCCAGCGCGGGCACCTCCGCGATGAGCGGGATGCGCTCCAGGTCCACCGCCGCGCGCGTCTTCGCGCCGTTCATCATCTCCAGCAGGTGGCCCAGGAGGCCGAAGCCCGTCACGTCCGTGAGCGCATGCACCTTGAAGGCGCCTGACGCGAACACCTCACCGGCCGCCTTGTTGAGCGTGGCCATCTGCGCCGTCACGCGCTTCGTCAACGCCTTGGACGCGAGGCCCCGCTTGATGGCGGTGGTGGCGATGCCCGTGCCCACGGGCTTGGTGAGCAGGAGCACGTCCCCCGGCTTCGCGCCCGCGTTGGTGAGCACCTTCTTCGGGTGCACCACGCCCGTCACGGCCATGCCGAACTTGGGCTCCGGGTCGCGGATGCTGTGGCCACCCAGGATGGGGATGCCCGCCTCATCCGCCTTGGACTGGCCGCCCGCCAGAATCTTCTGCAGCGTCTTGAGCGGCAGTTCGTCCGGAAAGCACACCAGGTTGAGCGCGAACAGCGGCTTCGCGCCCATGGCCCAGATGTCCGACAGCGCGTTTGCCGCGGCGATGGCGCCGAACTGGAACGGGTCGTCCACGAGCGGCGGGAAGAAGTCCACCGTCTCCACCACGGCCATGCCCGGCGCCACCTGGTACACGGCGGCGTCGTCATTCGTGTTGAAGCCCACCAGGGCCCGGGGGTGTGACGCCCCCTTGAGCCCGCCCAGGACCTTCGCCAGGTCCCCCGCCTTGAGCTTCGCCGCGCAGCCCGCGCAGTGGCTCATCTCGGTGAGGCGCTTCGGCTTCACCGACTTGTCACCCGCCATGGTGTTCCCCGCCCTACTCCGCGCGCACGTAGTCGCGCTTCATGAGCTGCACCACCGATTCGGCGGTGAGCACGTCGTCGCCGTCCGAGTGGTCCAGCACGCCGCCCAGCGAGCCGTGGTTGTGCACGAGCTGCAGCACGTCCAGCATCTCCGGCGTCAGCTCCTTCAGGGGCGCCGTCAGCGGCTGCGCGATGCGCAGCGCCGTGGCCATGGGCGGCAGGTTCGGCTGCAGGCGCTTGAACTCGTCCAGCTGCCGCAGGGCGTCCATCAGGAGCGCTTCGGTGGAGGAGTCCAGCTCCACCATGAACTCCTGCGTGTCCGCGGGGCGCAGCTCGAAGTCACCCTCTTCCCAGGTGACGATGCGGTTGAAGCTCTTCTGCGGACCCAGGTTGTGGTTGTCGTCGATGACCGCGTAGTACACGCGGCCCTGGCGCAGGTAGATGCGGCCCTCGTGGGCGTTGTTCACCACGAGCACGCCGTTCTTCTTGGACGTGTGGAAGAGCTGGAGCAGGTCCGGGAGGGGAATCTCTTCAATCTTCCCCGTCATGGAGCTGGCCTTGGTGGTGCGCGCGGCCTGGGCGGCGGCGGCCTCCTCCAGCTTCTGCTTCACGACGCTCTCGTCCACGGCGGCGCTCTCCGCGCCCTGGTGCACGAGCTTGAGGATGGAGGTCCCGATGAGGATGCGGTCCCCCTCCTTCAGCTTGGCCTGCTTGACCTTCTCGCCGTTGACGAAGGTGCCGTTGGTGGACCCCAGGTCCTCGATGGTGATGGCTCCGTCGGAGAACAGAATCTTCGCGTGCTTGCGCGAGACCATGTCCTCCACCAGCACCATGTCCAACTCGCTCGACCGTCCGACGACGATCTGCTTGTTGGCCTTCAGCGGGAACTCACCGCCCTGGTACTTCCCGGAGATGAACTTGAGGGCAAAGGACTTCGCCGTACCGCCAGGAGTGCTCACGGTGCCGCGACCTCGATGATGGAAGTTGCCATGGTGCTCAACCCGTCACTTCCGCCTTCCCCGGGTCCTTCACCAGGTTGAGGTACATCTGCGCGCTCTTGTTGCCGGGGCTGCGCACGAGCACGTCTTCCCAGACCTTCACCGCCTCGTCACGGCGTCCCGCCGAGTAGAGGGCGATTCCATAATTGATCCGTCCAGGAATGTACGACGGATTCTGCGCGATGACCTGTTCGTACTCCGCGATGGCCGCCGCGTTGTCCCCGGCGTCCCTCAGCGCGTTGCCGAGCTTGAGGCGGATGTCCACGAACTCCGGGAAGTGCGCCAGCGCGCGGCGGTACTCTTCAATGGCCTTCGCCCATACACCGCTGGAGGCGAACACGTCGCCGATGTCGGCGTACATGTTGGCCACCTTCTTCATGACGTAGGGGTCGAGTTCGCCGGGGGCGCCCTTCTGGCGGGACAAGGCGGCCTGGTAGACCTCCTTCGCCTCCGCGTACTTCCCCATGTCGTTGTAGATGACCGCCAGGTTGAGCGCGGCCTCGGTGTACGCGGGGTTGAGCCGCAGCGCGGACTCGAACGCCCGCTGCGCCCGGGCGAACTGGCCCTGGTCGTGGTAGATGATGCCGAGCATGTTGTAGACGTCGGCGAAGGTCGGATTCTGCTCGACCACCTTCGTCAGGAACTGCTCGGCCTGGGCGTACTGCTTCTTCTCGAAGGAGCCGCGCCCGAGGGTCAGTAGCTGCTTGAGGGCTTCGTCCATGACTCGGCCCGCGCGGGCCCCTGCCTCCTCGGGTAGCCTACATGAGCCCGGGCGAAAACAAGAATTGATCGCCCTCGCGCACGAGTAAAAGCGGACGCTCCCCCCGGGTGTCCACCGGCCGCGCCGGAAGGTCCCCCTCCACCCGGTAGTGCTCCGTCACCGTCGCCTCGTCCCGCTCCAGCCGCGCGTACCACGCCTGGGCCGTCAGGCGCCGCCTGGCCAGGGGGGCCATCTCCTCCCACGTCCTCCCCGCCCCGCCGTCTCCTCCCGGGCCCGCCAGCCGGGCGAGCGCGTCCGGCCGTCCGTCCGCCAGGGCCCGCCGCCGCGCCTCCAGCGCCGCCACCACCGCCACCAGCCGGGGCGCCAGCGAGGACGCGGGCCTCCAGCGGCCGGACTCGCGGGTGAAGGGAACCACCTCCACGCCCGCGGTGCTGACCGTGGTGGCGCCCAGCACGCCCTCGAAGTCCAGCGTGGCGAAGGCCTCCGCGCTCCGGCCATCCGGCGCCACCGAGACGGTGATGCGGGCGTACTGGAGCTTGCGTGACACGAGCGGCACGCTCGAGCCCGGCACGGGGAGCGACACGCCGTCGTGCTCGGCTTCCTTGAGGGCGGTGATGATCTCCGCCTCCGGCCCGGCCGCGACGCCCAGGAGGCGCGGGCCCAGGAACAGGAGGACGCCGGCGACCGCGAGCACGGCGATGCCGATGCCCCCCAGCCGTCCCCAGTCCTCCAGCCGTCTCACGACCCCAGCATCTTCTGGGCGCGCTGGGCGGCGGGCGTGCCCGGCAGGCGCTTGAGGACCTCACGCAGCGTGTTCTGCGCGCGCTCCGTGTCGTTGAGCTTCACGTAGGCGTTGTGCAGGTCGAAGAGGGCCTCCTCCTCCAGCGGCGTGCCCGGGTAGTCCTTGAGCAGCCCCTCCAGGCGCTGGGCCACGGCCTTCCAGCGCTCGCGCTTCGCGTAGAAGGACGCGACGTACAGCTCGTGGCGCGCCAGACGCTGGCGGGCGTCGTCCGCGTGCACCTTGGCGTCCTTCGCGTACTGCGAATCCGGGTACTGGCGCAGGAAGCCGGTCATGGCCCGGAGCGCGTCGTACATGGGCTTCTGCTCCTTCTCGTACGAAGGCGGCAGGGCGAAGAACTCCGAGGGGAACTCCTCCACGTAGGAGAGCGCCGCGCGGTAGGCGGCGTAGTCCACCTTGGGGTGGGTGGGGTGCAGCTTGATGAAGGAGTCGAACTTGTCGCGCGCCTCCGGGAACATCTCCCGGGCGAAGTCCAGGTCCGCCAGCTTCAGCTCCGCTTCGCGGGCCGCCTCCAGGTAGGGGAACTTGGTGCGGACGTGGTCGAAGTACTTCTCCGCCTTGAGGAAGTCCTTGTCCTCCAGCGCGGCCTCGCCCAGCGCCAGGTTCTCAGCCGCCTGGGCGGCGTAGTCGGGCTCGCCCGCGGGCCCCGCGGAGAGGGCGGCACAGGAGGACATCAGCAGGGCGGTCAGGACGAGGACGGCGGAGCGCATCACGCCCCCAAACTATTCGTCCTGCCCGGAGGGGTCCAGCGAAGGTTCTCCCACCAGCCGGGTCACGATGTCCGGCGCGAAACCCCGGCTGAGCAACAGCCGCCCCGCCCTCGCCTGCTCCTTCGCGTCCAGCGGGCGGCCTGCCAGGCGCCGGCGCTCCAGCACCTGCCGGGCGGCCTCCAGCGCGTCGAAGCCCACCGCGTCCTTCGCCTCCGACAGCGCCCGCCGGGCCTCCGTGCCCTCCAGCCCGTGGGCCTGGAGCCGCTGGAGCACGGCCCGAGGCCCCAGCTTCCCCTTGCCCAGCAGGGCCGCGGCGCGTTCGCGCGCGAACTTCGCGTCGTCCAGGTAGCCCCACTCCGAGAGGCGGGCGAGCACCGCGTCGCGGACGGAAGGAGGGAAGCCCTTGCGCTCCAGGGCGAGCGTCAGCTCATGCCGGCTCCTGCCGCGTGCCTTGAGCAGGCGCAGGCAGGCGTCGGTGGCGCGCTGGACAGCCTCCGGACCCTCGGGCTCGTCAACCATCGCGGAGTCCCTACCATGTGGTAACAGGCCTTCGCCATGCACCCCATCCTCGCCCGCTTCCTCACCGCCGACGCCGCCAGGGAAACGCTCCGCAAGGAGAAGGCGGGTGAACCGCTGACTCCGGAGGAGCAGCACTTCGTGGCCGCCGCGGACGCCAACCCCAAGCAGAAGGGCATGCTGCTGGGCGTGAGCGGCCGCGCGCTGTCCTCCGACGCCCAGGCCGCGCTGGTGCTGCTGGCCGCGCACGCCGCCGCCCGCGCGCTCCGGGAGGACGAAGCCCTCTCCCCCGCCACGCAGAAGGCGCGCGAGGCGCTGAAGGAGGAGGGCGCGAGCGACGAGGAGTCGGACGCCTTCCTCGCGTCCATCCTGCTGGAGGAGGCCTTCGGCTACGAGCAGGAGGTGGACAGCTTCGACGCGGACTACGTGAAGGAGTCCCTGGGTGAGGTGCCCGCCCTGGCCGCGCTGTCCAAGGAGTCCGTGGACGCGCTGTTCCTCGCGTTCGCGAAGGCCGCGCCCAACGACGCGGACCGCAAGGCGCGCGAGCACATGGCCCGGGCGCTGTTCGACATCGCGTGGTCGGAGGGGCCCACCTCCATCAACCCGGAGCACCTGGAGACGCTGCTCGACAACGAGGTCGTCCAGGAGTCCGACGAGGTGCAGGACGCGCGCGTGCGCGCCACCGTGTCACTGCTCCAGACGCTGGCGCACCAGGGGCTCATCGGCCCGATGCGCCTCACCCGGCTGCGCGCGCAGCTGGGGGACGACGACGCCTGAGCGCCGCCCTCCCCTTTCGTCCGGTTCCTAGAAGCGTTCGATCTGGAAGTCGTCGTCGCCCCCGGCCGCCGGAGCGGGCGCGGCCACCGGAGCGGGCGTGGGCGGACGGGCCGCCACCTGCGGAGGCAGGGGCCGGCCCTGGACGACGCCGGGCGGAGGCGTGGCGGGACGCGGGGCCGCGACACCGGGCGGAGGCGTCATCGGACGGGCGGCCACGGGCGCTCCGGGACGCGGGGCCTGGGGAACCGGCGCGGGCGTGGGCGCCGTGGGGGCTGCCTGGGCGGGCGCGCCCTTCTGCGCGAAGGACGCCGAGCCCGGGATGGGCCGCTCCTCGCCGGCCTTGGCGTCGAAGTTGTCCCACTTCGAGTCGGACGTGCCGCTGATGCCGGAGAAGCGCAGCGCGAAGTCGTCCGGGTTGCTGGCCTGGCGGTGGGCCTCGTCGTAGGTGACCAGGCCGTTGCGCACCAGGCTCATCAGCGACTGGTCGAAGGTCTGCATCCCGTAGGAGTCCGTGCCCTGCGAGATGGCGTCGTGGATCTCCTTCGTGCGGTCCTTGTCCTCGATCAGCTCGCGCACGCGCGCGGTGACGCGGAGCACCTCCACCGCGGCCACGCGGCCCTTGCCGTCCGCGCGCGGCACCAGGCGCTGGCTGACCACGCCGCGCAGCACGCTGGAGAGCTGCAGGCGCACCTGCTTCTGCTGGTGCGGGGGGAACGCGGACACGATGCGGTTGATGGTCTCCGTGGCGTCCAGCGTGTGCAGCGTGGACATCACCAGGTGGCCCGTCTCCGCGGCGTGGAGCGCCGTTTCAATGGTCTCGTGGTCGCGCATTTCGCCCACCAGGATGACGTCCGGGTCCTGGCGCAGCGCGCTCTTCAAGGCCTGCGAGAAGCTCATCGTGTCCACACCCACTTCGCGCTGGTTCACGATGGAGCGCTTGTCGCGGATGAGGAACTCGATGGGGTCCTCGATGGTCATGATGTGGTTGGTTTCGTTGGAGTTGATGTAGTCGATCATCGCCGCCAACGTGGTGGACTTGCCGGAGCCCGTGGTGCCCGTCACCAGCACCAGGCCGCGCTCCTCGCCGCACACCTTCTCCAGCACCGTGGGCAACAGCAGGTCCTTCATCGTCATCACCTTGAAGGGGATGACGCGGAGCACGGCGCCCACCGTGCCGCGCTGCTGGAAGACGTTCACGCGGAAGCGGCCCAGGCCCGGCACTCCGTAGGCCAGGTCCACTTCGTTGCTGACCTTGAACTTCTCCTTCTGGAACTCGTTCATGATGCCGAACGCCATGCGCGCCACCTCTTCCGGGGGCAGGCGGCGGCCGTCCTTGAGCGGCACCAGCGAACCGTCCACGCGGAACATGGGCGGCAGACCCGCCTTCAGGTGGATGTCGGAGGCTCCGCCGCGCAGGGCGATCTGCAGGATTTCGTTGAGTTCCATGGGAGGGCCCGGATGGTAGCAGAACGCCCGCGCGCGTCGCGACGGGGCCGGGCCCACCTGCTTGCCCGCAAAGCACGACGGCGGAGGCTTCCCGAAGGAAACCCCCGCCGAAGAGCGGCCGGACAGCTGGCCGGCAAGCGTGATTAGCGCTTGGAGAACTGGAACCGACGACGGGCGCCGGGCTGGCCGTACTTCTTGCGCTCGACCGCGCGAGCATCGCGGGTGAGGAAGCCGGCCTTCTTCAGCGCCGGACGGAACTCCGGGTTGAAGGCGCACAGCGCGCGCGCGATGCCGTGACGGATGGCACCGGCCTGACCAGAGAGGCCGCCGCCGCGCACGTTGACCGTGACGTCGAGCTTGCCCTTCTGCTCCAGGATCTCCAGCGGCTGGTTGAGCACCATCTTCGACGTCTCACGGCCGAAGTACTCGTTGATGTCGCGGCCGTTGATGACGACAGCGCCGTTGCCAGGACGCACCCAGACGCGAGCGGTGGCCTCCTTGCGGCGGCCCGTGGCGTAGAAACCGAGTTCAGGATTGATCGCCATGGTTGTTCCTTACGCCTCGACCTTGTACGCCACCGGCTTCTGCGCGGTGTGCGGATGGGTGTCACCAGCATACACCTTGAGCTTCGTCATCATCTGACGGCCCAGGGCGCTGCGGGGCAGCATGCGGCGCACGGCGTTGAGGATGACGTCCTCGGGGTGACGCTGGCGCAGCTTCTGGAGGTTGGTGATCTTCAGGGCGCCCGGGAAACCGGCGTACGGGTGACGGTAGTACAGCTTGTCCGTCTCCTTCGTGCCCGTCACCTTCACCTTGTCGGCGTTGATGACGATGACGTGGTCACCCGTGTCGATGGACGGGGTGTACGTCGGCTTGTGCTTGCCCTTCAGGAGGGTGGCGATCTGACTGGCGGCGCGACCAAGCACCTTGTCGGACACGTCGATGACGTGCCACTGGCGCTTGATGTCCCCAGCCTTGGCGCTGTAGGTCTTCTGCGACATTTCGTGCACTCCAGACTTCGGCGCGGCGCCCAGGTGCATGCCAGGGGCCGCGTGCTCGTGCGATACCAACCGCGGGTCCTCCGCCTCAACTCCGACAGAAGCCCGGAAAGGCTGACCCTCCTAGTAGGACGGCGGGATCAAGTCAAGGTTGGGCGTACGAGGGAGGCCGCCAGGGGAGCGCTCAGGGCGCCCGGCCAGGAGTGCCCGGGCCTGGCCCCCCGGCGGCGGGCTTCTTGAAGCGCTCCTTCAGGTTCGCGAAGAAGTTCTTTTCCTTCTCATCTGGAGGCCCTTGACGCGGCGCGTCCATGTCCACGACCTCGAAGGCGTCCGGGGGCAGGTCCTCCAGGAAGCGCGACGGCGTGCGGGGGACCTCCTTGCCGCGCTTCACGCGCACGGTGGAGCGGGTGAGGTAGAGCAGTTCCTTGGCGCGGGTGATGCCCACGTAGCAGAGGCGGCGCTCCTCCTCGAGGTTCTGCGCCTCGCCCTGCATGCCGCCGTGGGGCATCAGGTCCTCCTCCATGCCGATGAAGAAGACCAGCCGGTACTCCAGGCCCTTGGAGGCGTGCAGGGACATCAGCGTCACGCGCTTGTTCTGCCCGGGGACGTCCTCCTCCTCCTGGCGCGTGTCCAGGCTGAGGCGGTTGAGGTACGTGAGGAGGCTGGCCTTGGGGCCCTCGCGCTTCTCGAACTTCTCCAGCGACGCGAGCACCTGATCCACGCCCTTGAGCTTCTTGTCCGCGGCGGTGCCGGAGACGGCCTTGGCGCGGGTGGCCTCCCGGAAGCCGATCTCCTCCAAGAGCTTGTGCGTGGCCTCCGACAGGCGGGGCGTCTGGGTGAAGGCTTCGCGGTAGCGCTCCACCATCTCCACGAACTCCAGCACCTTGCCGCCCGCGCCCGCGGGCAGGTCGTCGTAGGTGTCCGCGCGGCGCATCACCGTCCAGAGGGTCACGCCCTCCGCGCGCGAGTGCGCGTGCAGCCGCTCCATGGTGACGTCGCCGATGCCGCGCGAGGGCACGTTGACGATGCGCATGAGGGAGATTTCGTCCAGCTTGTTCGCCAGGACCTTGAAGTACGCGATGACGTCCTTCACCTCGCTGCGGTCGAAGAACTCGCTGCCGCCCACGACTTCGTAGGGGATGTTCTTCTCGCGCAGCATCTCCTCCACCGGGTGGGCCTGGCCGTTGGTGCGGTAGAGCACCGCGATGTCGTCCGCGGGGATGCCCAGCGAGATGTGCTTCTGGATTTCGTGCGCGACGAAGCGGGCCTCCTCCTCGTCGTTGGGACACGCCACCACCTTCACCAGCGGGCCGCCCTTGCGGTCGGTCCACATGCGCTTGTCCTTGCGCTCCGGGTTCTTGGCGATGACGGCGTTGGCCGCGTCCAGCACGCGCTGGGAGGAGCGGTAGTTCTGCTCCAGCCGCACCTCCTTGCCGCCCGGGAAGTGCTTGTCGAAGTCCAGGATGTTGCGCACCTCCGCGCCGCGCCAGGAGTAGATGCACTGGTCGTCGTCGCCCACCGCGCACACGTTTTTCGACGTGCCCGCGAGCAGCTTGAGCAGGTCCAGCTGGGCGTGGTTGGTGTCCTGGAACTCGTCCACCAGGAGGTACTGGAAGCGGGCCGTGTACTTGCGGTGCAGGTCCGGGTGCTCGCGCAGCAGGCGCGCGGGCAGCACCAGCAGGTCGTCGAAGTCCACCGAGCCCTGCGCCTTGAGCGCGAGCTGGTAGTCCGCGAAGACCATGGAGGTGATGAGGTCGTAGTCATCCCCCAACCCCTCCGGCTTGGGCTGCGGCGTCTCACCGGAGTTCTTCGCCTTGGAGATGAGCGTGAGGACCTTGCGCGCGTCGAAGGCGCGGTCGTCGATGCGCTTCTCGCGCATGGCGCGGCGGATGATGGACAGCTGGTCGCCCATGTCCGCGATGGCGAACTTCTTCGGCCAGCCCAGCCGGTGGATGTCCTCGCGCAGCACCTCCGCGCCGAACGCGTGGAAGGTGCACACCAGCACGCCCTGGGCGCGCGGCCCGGCCATGTGGATGAGCCGCTCCTTCATCTCCGTGGCGGCCTTGTTGGTGAAGGTCACGGCCAGGATGTTGCGGGCCATGATGTGGTTCGGCCGCTCGTTGAGCAGGTGGACGATGCGGTGGGTGATGACCCGCGTCTTTCCACTGCCCGCGCCCGCCAGCACGAGCAGCGGGCCCTGGAGCGTCTCGACGGCCTCGCGCTGAGGAGGATTGAGCTTCGAAAGGTCCATTGCGCGCGGGCCAGGGATACCCTTTGATTCGTCCGTGCGCGACTATTTCCTCCGGCTGGCCATCGCATCGCTCGCGCTCGGCGCGGGCGGCGGTTGCCTTGACGACGAACGCACGACATCTCCCACCCCGCGCGACGTGGTGACGACCGCCGCACCGTGCGTGTACTTCAAGGATCTGGCGCCGTTCCTGCCGGAGTCACTGGAGGGCTTCACGGTGGGTTCCACCGCGGGCTCCACCGGGAAGTACGGCGAGGTGTCCGTGTCGGAGGCGGAGCGCACCTACACCCGGGGCGAGGGCCGCGAGGTGAAGGTGCGCATCGTGGACACCACCATGGGGCTGAAGCTGGGGCAGGCCATCCGCGAGGCCGCGCAGAAGGCACGCGGGCGAGCAGCCAGCGACCCCACGGCGCCCATCCAGTGGAAGGAAGCCGTGGGCTTCGTGCGCTATGACGCGGAGGAGGCCGTCGCGGAGGCGAACCTCCTGGTGGGCGACCGGTTCGTGGTGGCCGTCACCAGCCGCGGCTTCCCCAGCACCGTGGAGGTGCGGCGGGTGGCGCGCGGCATCGACCTGGCCGGGCTCGCCCGGCTGCAGTGACACGAGTTCAAGGAGCGTTTGTGGCGGTGAAGGACAAGGGGTCGCGGCCCCAGACGACCCAGGAGTTGCTGGAGCAGGAGAAGGCGGCGCGCCTGGGCGTGTCGTCCCTGGGCAAGCGCGAGTTCATGGAGCAGTTCCAGAAGCTCTCCAAGAGCTACGCGGTGGACCCGGGCAACCCCGGCTCCTACGCGTGCGAGGGCTGTCAGCGCTGCGCCAACTGCATGTTCTGCAAGGACTGCGACAGCTGCCACCAGTGCACGCACTGCACGCGGTGCGAGCTGTGCACCAACTGCTCGCACTGCGTGGAGTGCAAGAACTGCCACGCGTGCGCCTACTGCGTGCAGAGCGAGAATTGCTCCAGCAGCGCGTACGTGGTGATGAGCAAGAACCTGCAGGACTGCAACTACTGCTTCGGCTGCGTGGGGCTGTCCAAGAAGGACTTCCACATCCTCAACGTGGGCTTCAGCCGCACCGAGTACTTCAAGGTCGTGGGCCGGCTGCGCAAGGAGCTGGGCATCCCGTAGGCAGCGCTGGCCCCCTGCCCCACCGCGCCCTGTCTTAAAGGGCGCGGACGTAGAGGGCCTTGAGGTACTCCGTCTCCGTCAGGCCCGCGAGCACCGGGTGGTCCAGCCCGGCGCCGCGCCGCTCCAATATCTGCACCGGGCGCTTCGCGTCCGCGGCGGCGTCCAGCACCATGGACTCGAAGCCCTGCCGGTCCAGCTTCCCCGAGCACGAGCACGTCACCAGCAGGCCGTCCGGCTTGAGGCAGCGCAGGGCGCGCAGGTTGAGCTCGTGGTAGGCGCGCAGCGCGGTGGCCAGGCCCTCGCGGCGCTTGGCCAGGCCCGGCGGGTCCAGGACGATGGTGTCGAAGCGGCGGCCCTCCTGGTCGAAGCGGCGCAGCACGTCGAACGCGTTGCCGTTCTCCACCTTCACGTTGGCGCGGCCGTTGGCCTCCGCGTTGGACTGGATGCGGGAAGCGGCCTTCGCGTCCTGCTCCACCGCGAGCACCGACGTGCAGTGCTTCGCGAGCGCGAGCGCGAAGCCGCCGTGGTAGCTGAAGCAGTCCAGCGCCTCGCCCCGGCCCAGCTCGCCCGCGCGCAGGTGGTTGTCCACCTGGTCCAGGAACGCGCCCGTCTTCATGTCGCCCAGCAGGTCCACGTCGAAGCGGTTGTCGCCCTCGTGGTAGGTGAAGCGCGCGCTTCCCTCGCCGTGCAGCAGGCGCACCTCGCGGGGCAGGCTCTCGAAGTCGCGGCCGGAGGCGTCGTCGCGGCACACCACGTGGCTTACGCCCGTCCGCTCCACCAGCGCGCGCGCGAGCATCTCCTTGCGCGCGTCCATGCCCTCCGACAGCGTCTGCACGGTGAGGCCCTGGCCGTAGCGGTCCACGAAGAAGCCGGGCAGCAGGTCCGCCTCCCCGTGCACCAGGCGCAGGCCGTCACGCCCCGGCAACACGGCGCGGCGGGCGAGCGCGGCCTCCAGGCGGCGGATGAAGAAGGCGTCGTCCACCTTCTCCTCGTTGGGCCCCTTGCGCGTGAGCAGCCGCAGGGCGAGCGGGGAGCGGCGGGCGTAGAGCGCCTGCCCGATGGGGTTGCCCTGCGGATCCACCACCGCCACCACCGCGCCCGGCGTGTCGGTGGCGGGGGGCTCGGTGAGCTCCGTGCGGTACACCCAGGGAGTGCCGCGACGCAGCGTCTTGGCGCCCTTGAGGCTGACCCGGGCGGTGGGAAGGGAAGGCATGTGGGGGCTCACTCCAGGCCGCGTGCGGCCAGTTCCTCGTCGTCTTCCCCTCGCAGATGCCCGATTTCATGGAGCAGTGTCACGCGAATCTGTTCGCGCAGCTCCTCGGGCGTGCGCACCGCGCGGGCCAGGTTGCGCCGGTAGAGGGCCACCGAGCGGCAGGGCGTCTCCGAGCCGTCGCACGGCTCCTGGAGGGACGGGCCCCGGAACAGGCCCAGGATGGTGGGCGACAGGGGCGGCTGGTTGGCGAGCAGGTCGTCCTCGGAGGGAATCTCCTCCGTGGCCACCGGCACGCCCTCCAGGTCCTTGCGCATGTCCTCGGGCAGGTCCGCCAGCGCCCGCGTCACCTGCGCCTTGAACTCGTCCGGCGACGGCAGGGGCGGCGGGGGGAAGTCCTCGGGCTCCAGCGCGCGGGCCTTCTGGAAGTGCTCCTCCGCCTTGGCCCACTGGCCCTCGCGCTCCAGCAGGAGCCCCAGGTGCTGGTGCGCGTGCGCCGCGCGCTCCTTGTCCTTCAGGAGCGACGCGAAGGCGGCCTTGGCCTCGCGGAAGCGGCACAGCTCGAAGAGGGCCAGGGCCTTCTCGTACTTCGCCTCGCGGTTGTCCGGCTCGCGGGCCAGGACGATGGCGGCGCGGTCCAAGGCCTGGTCCGCCTGCCCCAGGTCGTTGAAGGCCATGGCGGCCACCAGCGCCAGCGCGGGCACGAGCTCCGGGGGCGTGGAGGGCTGGGACAGGCCCCGCTCGGCGTAGAGCGCGCCCAGTTCGTCCCGCTCTCGCGTGGAGGGCAGCTGCACCGCGTACAGGTGCGCGGCGCCCAGGAGCGCGTCCGCGTCCCCGGGGTCGATGGCCAGCGCGCGGGCGAAGGCGAGCTGCGCCTCGGGCTCGCGGTTGAGCGCGGCCAGGGCGGCGCCCCGTTCCGCGTGGGCGGCGGCGAGGTCCGGCTCCAGCGCGGCGGCCTGCGCGGCGCAGGAGAGCGCTTCCTCGTAGTGACCCGCGTCGTAGTAGTCGCGGGCCGCGTCCAGGGGGGCGCCCTCCTTCGCGTCACACACCGCCAGCGGGTGCACCTCCGCCACCGCGTCGTCCGGGCGCTTCACGGAGGCGCTGGGGCCCGCGTCTCCGGAGGACCCGGCGAGAGTCCCCGCGTCCGCCCCCGCGTCCGTCCCCACGAGGGCGGCCGTCGTGCCCGCATCCGTGCCCGCGTCGGCGACCGCCGGAGGGTTCCGTTTGCAGGAGACGAGCAGGAGGAGACAGACAGCGAGCAGACCGCGCCGCGACATGGGTGGGGAGGCTATGGCATCCGCCCCATGCACAGGAAGCGGGGACGTGCCTGCCCGCCTGAGGGGTCCCCTGCCCTGCCCGGCTGCATTACCCTCCGGCCTCCCATGAGCGAACTCATCCTGGCATCCACCTCCAGCGCGCGACGGGCCCTGATGGACGGGCTGGGCCTGCCCTACCGCACCGAAGCCCCCGGAGTGGACGAGTACGTCTCCCCGGACCTGTCCGCCGAGGAGGCCGTGCGGATGCTCGCCGTGCGCAAGGCCCGCGCGGTGCAGGAGCGCCACCCGGAGGCCTGGGTGCTGGGCGCGGATCAGCTGGTGGAGGTGGGCCGCGACGTGCTGGGCAAGCCCCGGGACCGGGACGCGGCCCGGGCGCAGCTCCAGCGCCTGCTGGGCCACACCCACGTCATCCACACCGCCGTGTGCCTGTTGGGCCCTGGCGGCCACCACTCGGAGACCGTGGAGGACACGCGCCTCACGTTCTTCCCCGTCCCGCCGGAGGAACTGGAGCGCTACCTGGACACCGGCGAGTGGGAGGGCTGCGCGGGCAGCTACCGCGTGGAGGGCCGGGGACAGGCGCTGCTCCAGAAGCTGGAGGGCGACCGCACCAACGTGCAGGGACTGCCCATGCTGTCCGTGGTGCGGCTCTTGCGGCAGGCGGGCTTCGACCTCTTCGCCCGCCCCTGAAGGCGGGGGTTCACCCCGCGCTGGACAGCTCCGTGAGGATTTCCTGGTACGCGGCGCGGGCCTTGTCGGCCTGGTCCGCCTTGAAGCTCACCGCGGCCACCACCGGGTGGCCGCCTCCGCCGTAGCGGCCGGCGATGGCGGCCAGGTCGTGCTGGCGCGTCTGGGGCTTCCACGGGTTGGAGCCCAGCGACACCTTGGCGCGCGACGCGCCCCTGCCCACCCACAGCGTGTAGCGCGCGTCCGGGTAGAGCGCGTACGCGATGAACTTGTTGAGGCTGTCCACGCCCTCGTCCACCAGGTCGAAGTGGACGATGCCGTTCTCGTACCGGGCCTTCTCACGCACGAGGTCGATGTTGCGCTGGTGCCGGAAGAGCAGCGGCGCCAGCGGGGCGGCGATGAGCGGCGACGCGGCGATGTCCGCCAGCGAGTCCGTCTGCATGCGCCGGATGACCTCCGGGATGAGCGTGTCGTCCTTGGTGGACTCCAGCACCGTCATGATGCGCAGCGCGGGCTCCTCCAGCGCCACCGCCATCTGGGGGCTGGGGAACTGCGCGCCGTCGATGATCTCCGCCCAGTGCAGCAGGTCCTTCAGCGGGGACGCGTCCCAGCCGAAGCGCTCGCGCGCCACGTCCGCCAGGTACAGCGTGCAGCTCTTGCGCTGGGGGTCGTGAAACTTGCGCCCGCTGGTGTCGCGCTGGAAGTGGGGCTCGTCGCCGGGCTGCTGGAAGGCGGAGGCGTGGTGGTCGAACCACCAGGTGAGCCGCGCGTCCTGGCTGTAGCGGAAGTCGACGATGACGTTCTCGTCCCCGGTGAACACCGCCGGGTCGATGCCCTCCGCGCCCGGCTTGTGCGCCAGGCCCCGGTAGCTGAACGTGGCGTCCGCGCGCACGCGCTCCCGGTAGAAGCGGGTGAAGACCGCGGCGCTGGCCGCGCCGTCGAAACAGTTGTCGTGGAAGAGGACCTGGACTCGCATGGGCGTCCGCCCTCTACCCTGAATCGCCGCCGCGCCCCAACCGCACCGTGGTCCCCTGGCCGCAGGGACTGTGGCCAGGGGGTGACACCGGACCCAGCCCCCGTCGTTCCACGGCGTTGAACGAGATGCGCGCCATTGAACGATGCGTGGAAATCACCGCACGGGGTGAACGAAAAACTCGACAGAACGAGGAACGACCCTGAAGGGCTGAAAAAAGGAAGGCCCTCCGGCCCTGCGGAAACCCGCTATCCGCAAGGAAAACCCCTGGAAACAGGGACCTGACAGGGAGGCCGGGCCCTGGCACCTCGCCTGCATGGTGTCAGACCGACGAGGTACTCACCCGCGCGGCACGAAGTGGCGGGAGGAACCATGGCGAAGCGGACCGCAGGCAAGACGAAGGGTGGCACGGTGGTGCGGCGGCAGGGCCGGCGGGTGATGCCCGCGCTGCGGCGCACGGCGAAGCGCGCGCGGGTGGCGGCCCAGAAGGCCCAGCTCACCGTGGGCGAGGTCATCGCCGCGGCGTTCGACACGGCGGGCGGCGAGATGAGCGGCGTGCTGGAGCTCGTCACCTCTCCGCAGATGACCCGCGCGCTGGGCCGCCGCATCGTCGTCGTGGGCTGAGAGCAGCCTGCGTCCCGGCCCGTGAAGCCCAGGCCGCGCTGCCGGAAACGGAAGCGCGCGGGCACAGCGGCCGTCGCGACACGGCTGTCAGCCTTCCTCCACCAGGTGCCGCGTTTCGCGTGAGCGCGGGTGGAGTCTTCCTTCCCCTTCGGGTCGTCCTGGAACCTGGATCCGCGGGACCGGGAAACGGATCCGCGCGGGTTCATCCAGACCCGGCACTGCCCGCGTTCGTCACTTCGCGCCGGGTGGGCCGCGCGCTTCGCACCTGAAACACGACGGCCCGTGCTCCCTCGCGAAACGGGGAACACGGGCCGGGAAGCCCCGGAGACCGGGGCTTGGGACGCCTGTTACTGGCGGGGCTGCCAGCGTGGGCGGTGGTCGTCACCCTCGCTCGTCAGCACCGTGTACGTGTCCTTCGGGTGGGTGATGAGCGGGCCGGCCGCGGCGCCGGTGGTCGGCTCAATGGGCTGCACGTTGAGCTGGCCGCCCAGGACGTAGGCCACGAACAGGCCGTCCGGGGAGAACGACGGCAGCGTGGCGTTGTTCGCGAGCAGCACCGGGGCGCCCTCGGCCGCGCCCGTGGTGGTGTTCACGCGCTGGAGGAAGATGGCGTTGCCCGGCTTGTCGCCGCACAGCTCCGCGCCGGTGTTGCCACACAGCGTGGCCGCGCCGGCGATGTTCAGGTAGTAGGCGCGCACGTACGCCACCCAGCTGCCGTCCGGAGCCCAGTTCGGGTTCGCGATGTACGAGTCCACGCTGCCGCCCGTGACGGCGTCGGAGGTCCTGTCCGCGAGCAGCGTCGGGGTGCCGCCGCCCGTCACCGGCAGCGAGTACAGCCGGAGCACCGGGGTGACGTCCGTGCCGAAGGTCACGGTCATGTTGTCCGGGTTGGCCAGGAAGAGCAGCTGCGAGGTGACGCGGTTGTAGTGCGGCTGCTCACCCGTCGTGGGCGAGCCCGCGAGCGGAGTCGGCACGCCGCCGCCCGTGGACACGAGGATGCCCGTGCCCGCGGCGCTGTACGCGTAGTCCGTGCCGTTGGGCGCCCAGTCCGGGAAGGTGCCGTTGGCGGTGGCCTGCGTGGCCGTGCCGCCCGTCGCCGCGATGGTGGAGATGCCCGTGCTGCCGCGCACCCAGGCGATGAGGTTGCCCGGCTCCCACTCCATGTAGCGGATGCGAGCGCCGCCGCCCGTCGTCAGCACGGTGGGCGCGGCGGCCGTGAGCGGCACGGGACGCACCGCGAGCTCCGCCGTGGCGGCGGTGACGTCCCCCTGCACGAAGGCCACCTGGGTGCCGCCCGGGCCGAAGCGCGGGTAGGCGCTGGTGCCGCCGTCGGAGCTGAGCGACGTCATCCCCGGCACGTCGTAGGCCGTCACCAGCGCGCGGGTGCCGCCGTCGTTGCCCGTCACGGCGATGAGGAGCGACTGGCAGGTGGCGGCCTCGCAGCGCAGGCCCGCCATGCAGTCCGAGGACGCGGTGCAAGCGCCACCCTTGGCCACGTTCATGCCCGCGTCGGTGCCAGCGTCCATCTCCGTGCCCGCGTCGGCGCCGGCGTCGACCTGCGTGCCCGCGTCGGTGCCGGCGTCCATCTCCGTGCCCGCGTCGGTGCCCGCGTCGACCTGCGTGCCCGCGTCGACCTCCGTGCCCGCGTCCACTTCCGGCTCAGGGGTGAGGTTGCGCAGCTCGCACTTGTTGTCCGCGTTGCAGGACCAGGTCTGGCCCTCGGGCGCCGTCCCCTTCTCACGGCAGTCGAACTGGTCGACGCATTCGTCGCCACATCCCGTGGCCATCATCGCCAGGGCCCCGAACAACGCACCCCACACCACTCGCTTGGTCATTCTCATGGCCTCCAAAGTCAGGGGGCGCGTCATAGCTTCGCGTTCACGGGTGACGGGACGCCTTGAAGGGCCTGTCATCCGGGCCTGTCCGTGATTGAACGCGGGTGGGAGGAAGGGTGCTCAATGATCGACACGCACTGCCATCTGGACGCCTCGCGCTTCGACCCCGACCGCGACAGCGTTGTCACACGCGCCTGGGCCGCGGGCCTGCACGGCATCCTCATCCCCGCCGTGGGCCCGGAGACGTGGGAGCCGCTGCTGGAGCTGCCGCGCCAGGACGCTCGCATCCAGGTGGGGCTGGGCATCCATCCCCAGTTCCTGCCGGACCTGCGGCCAGAGGACGACGGCGAGCACCTGGAGCGGCTGGACGCGCTGCTGGCGAAAGGCGGCGCGGTCGCGGTGGGCGAGTGCGGCCTGGATGGTCCCACCCTCCCCGGTGCATCGCTGGAGCGGCAGCTGGCGGTGCTGCGCGGGCACCTGGCCCTGGCGCGCAAGCACGGGTTGCCGGTGCTGATGCACTGCCACCGGCTGCACCCGGCGATGATGGAGCTCCTGAAGACGGAAGCCTGGCCGGAGGCGGGCATCCTCATGCACAGCTACAGCGGCGGCGCGGAGCTGGCGCGCTTCTACATCCAGAAGGGCTGTTACTTCTCCTTCGCGGGCCCGGTGACGTGGGCGGAGGCGCGCAAGCCGCTGGACGCCCTGCGCGTGATTCCGGCGGACCGGCTGGTGGCGGAGACGGACTCGCCGGACCAGGCGCCCACGCCCTTCCGGGGGCAGCGCTCCGAGCCGGGCTACCTGCCCCACATCCTCGCGGGCATGGCGCAGGTGCTGGGGGAGCCGGTGGAGGCGCTCGCCCAGCGGACGACCGAGAATGCCCGCCGCCTGTTCCGGGAAGCTTTCCCCTCCCCTTCGCGGTAGGCGAGCGTCGCGTGATAGAGGAGCCCTTCAT
>NZ_RAVW01000146.1 GCF_003611585.1 Corallococcus exercitus
ACCCAGATGCCCGCCCGCCTCGCCGCCTTCACCGTGAGGTCCACCATGCGCAGCACCGCCGGGTGCAGGCCGTCCGCCTGGGGCGCGAGCACCGGGTGCTGCCGGTCCATCGCCAGCACGTACTGCGTCAGGTCGTTGGTGCCGATGGAGAAGAACGACACGTCGCGCGCCAGCCGCTCCGCCATCATCACCGCCGAGGGCACTTCAATCATGATGCCCGTCTCCACCGGATCCGCGCCGACCTCGCGGCGCACGGACTCGGTGATGGCGCGGGCCTTCGCCAGCTCCTCGGGCATCGCCACCATCGGATACATGATGCGGACCGGGCCCTCCTTCGACGCGCGCAGGATGGCGCGCAGCTGCGTGCGGAACAGGTCCTCCCGTTCGAAGCACAACCGGATGCCGCGCACGCCAAGGAACGGGTTCTCCTCCGCCGGCAGCGACAGATACGGCACGTGCTTGTCCCCGCCGATGTCCAGCGTGCGCAGGATGAGCGGCAGGCCGTTCAGCGCGTGCACCATGGTGCGGTACGCGTGGAACTGCTCCTCCTCGCCGGGCGGTTCGTCGCGCTTGAGGAAGAGGAACTCCGTGCGCATCAGGCCCACGCCCTCGCCGCCCGCGTCCACGGCCTTGCTCGCCTCCGAGGCCTCGCTGATGTTCGCGGCCACCTCCACGCGCTTGCCGTCGAGCGTGATGGCGGGCCGGTAGCGCTCCAGCTTCTCCTCCTCGCGCTTCGTGCGGATCCGCTCGCGCTGGTGCGAGGCCTTCGCCCGGTCCCGCTCCGACGGGCCCACCACGAGCACGCCCGCGTCCCCGTCCAGGATGCAGTGCTGTCCGTTGCGCAGGTCCAGCACCGACGGCCCCACCGCCACCACCGCCGGCAGGTCCAACGAGCGCGCGATGATGGCCGTGTGCGACGTGGTGCCGCCGCTCGCCGTGCACAGGCCCAGCACCATGGCGGGGTCCAGCTTCGCGGTGTCCGACGGCGCCAGGTCCTCCGCCAGCAGCACCACGGGGTGGTCCGGGAAGGTGGGCTCGCCCTCCAGCACCCGGGCCAGCGGCCGCAGCACGCGCCGGCCCACGTCCCGCAGGTCGGCGGAGCGCGCGGCCATCACCGGCTCGTCCAGCGCGGCCAGCGCCTCCGCGCGGCTCTCGAAGACGCGGCGCCAGGACGCGCCCGCGCTCAGGCCCGTGTCGATGAGGCCATGGGACTCCGACAGCATCTCCGGGTCGTCCAGCAGCTCCAGGTGCGCCTTGAAGATGGCGGCCCGCTGCGCTCCGGCCTTCAAGAGGAAGCCCTCGTGCAACTGGCGCAGCTCCGCCGCCGCCCCGGCCAGCGCCTCCTCCAGCAGCAGGTGCTCCCGCGCGGCGTCGACGGCGCGCTCCTCCACCTCCAGCCGCTCGCGCTGGAAGGCCCAGATGGGCCCGGCCGCGATGCCCGGCGACGCGGACAGGCCCGCGACCAGCGTCCCCTCGTAGTCGAGGATGACGGTGGCCGGAGGCGATGGCGTGGAGGCGATGGAGGCTCCTTCACCCAGGCCCGCGTCGAAGGCATCGCGCAGCGCGAACAGCACCGCGTCCGCGTCGTCCCCCGCCGCGGTGAGCGTCAGCGTCGTGCCGCCCCGCGCGCCCAGCTGCAGGAGCGACAGGAGGCTGCGGGCGTTCGCCTGCCGCCCCTCATGGTGGACGGTGACATCCGCGCGGAAGCGGCGCACCACCTCCACCAGCACCGTGGCGGGACGCGCATGCAGGCCGTGCGGCGAGGGAGACAGGACCCGGAGCGCGCGGCCGTCGAGCACGGGAGCGGCTCGTGGCTCCGGCTCCAGCTCCGAATCCGCGCCGGGGCCGTTGAGGGCCTGGATGATGGCGGCCGTGTCCAGGGTGGAGGCCAGGGCCACGGCCTGGGCCTCGTCGTCCAGCACTCCGGTGAGGTTGGCGAGCACCTGGAGGTGTTCATCGGACTTCGCCGCGATGCCCACCACGAGGTGCGCATGGCCGTCCTCGCTCCAGACGACCCCGGTGGGGAACTGCACCACGACGACGCCCGTGCGGAGGACCAGGTCACGCGCCTCCGGCAGGCCGTGCGGAATGGCGATGCCGTGGCCGAGGAAGGTCGCGGACACCTGCTCGCGCTTGAGCATGCTGTCCACGTAGCCGGGCGAGATGAAGCCCGACTCCACCATCACCTGTCCGACCAGGCGGATGGCCTCCGCCTTGTTCGCGGCGGCCCATCCCAGGCGGACCTGCGAGGGCGTCAGCGTCAACATCGGGGCTCCTTGCTTCGGGGTGCGCGCGGGCTTCACGCGGGGAACGACGGTGCATCCTGCCCGGTGTCCGCCCTGCCCGCGCGGGCTTCCCGAGTCCCGTCTTCCTGGTAACAGCTCCCAGTAGGGAAGACCTCCCGCCAGCGACATGACGGGCAGGTGACGTCCGGCGTCCGTGCGCGTGACGGCCCGCATGGGGGTGTTAAAGGAGGAAGCCGTCATGTCTGACAGCGTCCTGGACTTCTACGAAGGGCTGGCCGAGGAGTACCACCTGCTCTTCGCGGACTGGGAGCAGTCGGTGGACCGGCAGGGCGCGGTGCTGGACGCGTTGCTGCGCCGCTCGGGTGCGCCGCCGCCGCGCCGGGTGCTGGACTGCGCGTGCGGCATCGGCACGCAGGCGCTGGGGCTGGCGGCTCGGGGCTACGCGGTGCACGCCACCGACCTGAGCCCTTCGGCCGTGGCGCGCGCGGAGCGGGAAGCCCGCGCCATGCACGTGAGCCTCACCACCGGCGTGGCGGACATGCGGATGCTGGACTGGCAGGTGCCGGGCACCTTCCACGTGGTGATGTCGTGCGACAACGCGATGGCGCACCTGCTGGAGGACTCGGACCTGGATGACGCCGCGCACGCGATGGCGTCGCGCCTGGTGCCCGGGGGCCTGCTGGTGGCGAGCCTGCGCGACCACACCGCGCTCCTGGAGAAGCGGCCGCGCTTCACCGCCGAGCGCGTGCTGGACACACCGCTGGGCCGCCGCGTGCTCTTCCAGGTCTGGGATTGGGCGGTGGATGAAAGGCAGTACACGGTGCGCCAGTTCATCCTGCGCCAGGAGTCCGGCGTCTGGCACACCACCGAGCACACCGGCGTCTACCGGCTGCTGGAACCCGTGGAGCTGGAGCAGGCGCTCACCAAGGCGGGGTTGGTGGATCCGCGCTGGTACACGCCCGAGGAGACGGGCTTCAACCAGCCGCTCATCACGGCGCGGAAGCCTTGAGCGCGGACTGGAAGTGCCGCATCACGCGCTCCCACTGCCGCGCGGTGACGAGCGGATCCGTCACCCGGTGCGTGGCCCCGCTGAGCGGCAGGACGTCGTGGTCCTTGCCCGCGCGCAGTAGCGCGTCCGACAGCTTGAGCGTGTGGAAGAAGAGGACGTTGTCGTCCGCGGTGCCGTGTACCAGCAGCAGTCTGCCGATGGGCCGGTCCTCCCGGATGTACGTCAGCAGCGAGCCCTTCGCGTAGGCGTCGGGATGTTCCTGGGGCAGCCCCAGGTAGCGCTCGGTGTAGTGCGTGTCGTAGTCGCGCTCATCCGCGGTCGCGGCCCCGGCCACGGCGGCCTTGAAGACGTCGGGCCGGTGGAGCGCCGCGAGCGCGGCCAGGTCTCCACCGAAGCTCCAGCCCTCGATGCCCACGCGGTCCAGGTCCAGCTCGGGGACCTCCGCGGCGAGCGCCCGGAGCGCGGACACCTGATCCTCCAGCGTGATGCCATAGACGTCGTACTTCAGGGCGCGCTCCCAGGCGCGGCCCCGCAGGGGCGTCCCGTGCCCGTCGAACTTCACGACCAGGAAGCCGTGGTCGGCGATCCACTGCGAGAGGAGGTTCTGCGCCAGGGACTGGTGGACGACGGTGACCGTGGGCCCGCCGTACACCTGGACGATGACGGGCAGCTTCACGCCGGGCTTGAAATCGCGCGGCTTCACGAGCGCGGACCAGAAGCGCTCCGCGCCGACCTGCCGCACGTCGAGCTGGAGGCGCGTGGGGGGCTCCAGCGCCACGGACGGGAGCTGGCCCACCCGGGTCCCATCCGCCTGGAGCAGGTGGACCTGCCTCATGCGGTCGGGGCCCTCCGTGGAGAGGGCGACGAGCGCTCCGTCCGTGGACACGACGGCGCTCTCCAGCGCGGGGCCCGCCGACGCCTGCGTGACGCGTGTGGCCTTCCCGTCCGCGGTCATCCGGTACAGGTAGCGCTCGGTGGGGTTGGGGCCTCCGAGGAAGTAGAGCGTGCGGGTCCGCCCCACGAACTGCACGAGGTGCCGGAAGCCCGCCTCGGGGCCCACCCAGGTGCGCGCGAGGCTGCCGTCCGGGTGGCGTAGTTCGACCTCGGGTGCGCCATTGCGTTCGGTGAGCCAGAGGAAGCCGGAGCCGTCCTCCAGCCAGGAGGGGAAGCGCTGATCCAGGTTGAGCCACGCGTCATCCCGCTCCACCAGCAGGGTGCGCGTGGCGCCCGTGCGCGGGTCCACCGCGAGCAGGCACTCCTCCGTCTGCGCGCGGTTCTGCACGAGCACCGTCAGGGGGCCCTTCGCGGGCCAGCGCACGGTCGCGAGGTAGGGGTAGCGCTCCGCGTCCCACTTCGCCCAGACCGTCTTGTTCCCAGGGAGGGTCGCGATGCCCAGCCGGACCTTCGCGTTCGCCCGGCCCGCGCGCGGGAAGGGGAAGGCGTCCGCGGGCTGCTCGGGGTGCATCACGTCCACGACGGAGAGCTTCTCGACCTCGCGCGTGTCCACTTCGGTGAAGGCGATGGCCTTCGTGTCAGGGCTCCACCAGAAGCCGGACAGGCGGCCCATCTCCTCCTGGGCGACGAACTCCGCCAGCCCGTGCGACACGTCCGCCGTGCCCCCGCGCGTGACGGCGTGCTCGGCGCGGGTCCGGAGGTCGACGCGGTACACGTCGTTGCCGCGCACGTAGGCCACCTGCTGTCCGTCCAGGGAGAGCTGCGCGTCGAAGGCGCCGGGACCCGTGGGCAGCTCGGAGACCTTTCCGGTGGCGCGCTCCACGACGTAGAGCCTGCCGGACAGGGGAAGCAGCAGCTTCGTGCCGTCCTCGGAGAGGGCGTAGGTGGTGAAGCCCCGCGTCGTGGTGCGCGTGCGTTCGCGGCGGGCCTTCTCCTGGGCGGTCAGCGTCTCCTCCGCGCCCTGGAGGAGGCGCTCCGGGGTGAGCCATTCGCGCGTCTGGCCGGTGGCCACGTCGAACGAGAACAGCGTCATCACGCTGGAGGTGGGCGGGCTGCGAAGAAAGAAGACCGTCCGCGCGTCCGGCGTGATGCGCAACACCGTGGGGCGGCCGTTGTTGAACTGACGCGTCTGGGCGTACTGGAGCAGGAAGGGATCCGGAGGCAGGGCGGAGGCCGTGACACCCAGCAGGGCCAGGATGAGGCTCAGCACTCGCATGACGTCTCCGGAGCGCTCCGGGCCGCCAGCGCTTCGCACCACCACGACTCCAGCTCCGCGCGCATGAGCGGCGCCGCGTGACGGCGCACGGTGTCCGCGACCTTCCACCAGACGCGCGCCCTGTGGGCCCCGGCGCTCAGCGTCTCCATCAGGTGCGGGGGACGTGTCAGCGCGAACAGGAGACAGAGGGCCAGCAGCCAGCCCAGCGCCTCCCGGAAGAACAGCGGTCCACGCAGCGGCCTGTCCATCGCACCCCTCCTGACGACACTTGTAGTCAGGAGCGATATGCCATGGCTACAGTTGTAGTCAAGAGGCCGTGTGGGTGGTGCCGGCCATGCCTGGCGGCGAAACCGGGCTCTTATGGCCCCACGGTCCGGCCGCATCCGCATGGGGCGGAAAGTGCGGAGCCTGCATGTCGCGCACGTCGCTCGGTAGCGAACGCGGCCGCGGATGGTGGCGCGGGCCGTATGCCGGAGAAGCTCTCCGCGTGAAGCCGCACGCATCACTCCCGTGTCCCTTCAGTTTCTACTGGGAACTATCGGGTCCTGGCGTAGGCCATGGGGCGCTCCCTCGCAGCGCTTTTACTCGACCTCCGGACGACAGCGGGCATGATGCAGAAACGGGAGCGCTGCGCGGAGCAGTAACTGCGCGCGAGGTGTCTGAGGGTGCCTCGCAGTTATTGAAGCGCGGAGGACAAGGCACGTGGTTCGCAATGCAGCGATGACCGTTCGGGAGCCCATGCCGTGAGCTACGCGGTCAAGGAACTCTTCTACACGTTGCAGGGCGAAGGTGCGCAAGCGGGGCGTGCGGCGGTATTCCTCCGCTTCGCGGGCTGCAACCTGTGGAGTGGCCTCGAAAGGGACCGCGAACGTGGCCCGGGTGGCTGCTCTCGATGGTGCGATACCCAGTTCGTGGGAACAAATGGCCCAGGCGGAGGGCGCTTCGCAACCGCGGAGTTGCTAGCCGACGCGGTCGCACTGACATGGCCGCAGGAACAATCGAGCGCGCAGCGCATGGTCGTCTGCACGGGCGGAGAACCCCTCCTCCAACTCGATACTTCGCTGGTCGATGCCCTGCATGCCCGAGGGTTCCACGTGGCGGTGGAAACCAACGGAACAAGGCCTGTACCTCAAGGGGTTGACTGGGTCTGCGTCAGTCCGAAGTCGGGCAGTGAGTTGGTGCAACGCACGGGCAACGAACTGAAGCTCGTCTTCCCCCAGGTTGGCTTCGAGCCAGACCGCTTTGAGGCACTGGGGTTCACTCACTTCATTCTTCAGCCCATGGATGGCCCGGACCGCGTGCGGAACACGCAGGTGGCCCTTGAATACTGCCTGGAGCACCCTCAGTGGCGCTTGGGGATCCAGATGCACAAGGTCCTGGGAATTCCCTGAGGAAAGCCTCCATGGGGAAGGTGCTTCACATCATCGCGAGTTGCACGGATCGGAAGCACCTCCCAGTGCCCGAAGCACTCCGGTTGAGGTCCATCCGTGCTGTGGAAACCGAAGCCCGGGCCAATACCTGGTGGCAGCGGCTTGAGTCCCATAAGCACCCGCAGGGCCCAGTTCACCAGCTCTACTCAGGTGAGCATTGGAGTGTTGTTCTTGGTCTTCCCGAGGCTGCGCGTAAAAACGGCTTCAACCCCAGCCTATGGATTGCTTCCGCAGGGTACGGGCTGATTCCCCAAGACGCCCAGGTCCGGCCCTACTCCGCGACCTTCGCTCGGGGACAGCCAGATTCTGTCGTGCGCGATTCCGAAAACAAGGATACGGGCGAACAACTCCAACGCTGGTGGAAGACATTGTCGAACCACGCTGGACCGGCGCGTGACCAACCGCGCACCCTTCGCCAATTGGCCTGCGAGCAACCGCAAGCGAACATCCTGATTGTGGCCTCCCCTCTGTACGTTGCTGCAATCTCGGACGACCTCGAATTCGCGGCCAAGGAACTTCAGCACCCAGAACGGTTACTGGTCGTGTCGTCACCTGCATCCCTGTCGAAGGGATCGCTTGCACCGCATTGGATTCCATCCAGCGCTCATCACCAGCAGCGGCTGGGGGGATCTCGACTGGGACTTCATGCGCGGGTCGCACGCGAAATTCTTCTGGCGGCTCAAGGCGGCCACTTGAATGCTGCTGAACTTCGAGTGCGCTACCAGAAGTTCATCAAGAAGAGCGCCCCGCTGCGAAAATATGACCGTCAATTGATGACGGATGATGAAGTTCGCGAGTTCATCCGGCAGGTGGTGGATGAGGGCACGAAATCTTGGAGCGCGGCTTTGAAACAGTTGCGAGCGCGCCAATTTGCGTGTGAGCAGCGTCGTTTCAAGAGCCTGTTTGTCCAAGCTCAGGAGAATCCATGAAGAGGCCAACGCGTAAGGCTGTCGAGCGGCGCGCAATCCGGGTCATTCAGACTCCCGAGCATCCGCTTTTCATGTTCGCGCTAAGCGCGAAGGAACTACAAGAGGTCGCTGAAGTCTCCCGAGTGTCACGGGATTCGGAAGGAAGGCTCCTTGGATATCAGCGTCCCAAGGTGAAGCAGCACGTTCGTAACATCACGGAGTACCTCAATGGGGAAGAGGTCATCTTCCCCAACTCCATCATCCTCGCGCTATCCTCCGCGGTTGTTTTCAAGAAAGTCAGAGGGCCGCGTGTGGATGATGGTTGGGCTGAAGCTGGGACGCTCCACATTCCATTGCCGAAGCCTGGCCAACCCCGACCCGCCTGGATTGTGGACGGTCAACAGCGTGCGTTGGCTCTGGCCCAATGCCGACGCCAGGACCTGCTCGTTCCCGTCAATGCCTTCATCGCGGATGAAGTCGACCTGCAAAGAGATCAGTTCCTGAGGGTCAATAGCACCAAGCCACTTCCGCGAGGACTCATCACGGAGTTGCTTCCTGAAGTCGGGACCTTGCTGCCACCGAACCTGGCGGTCCGGAGGGCTCCTGCTGCGCTCTGTGACTTGCTGAACCGGGACCCTGCGTCGCCGTTCAAGGGACTCATCCGCCGCAATTCGATGGATGCAGAGGCTCGGCGTAGCGCCATCGTCACGGATTCGGCGGTGGTCGCGATGATCAAGGACAGTTTGGGTAACTTGACGGGCTGCCTGTTTCCTTATCGAAATGTGGTTACCCAGGAAACCGATTTCGATTCAATTCGGAAGATGCTGATCCTGTTCTGGACTGCTGTGAAAGAAGTCTTCCCAGAAGCATGGGGGCGTCAACCTTCACGGAGTCGGTTGATGCATGGAGCCGGGATCTGTGCGATGGGGCATTTGATGGACAAGGTCATGAGCAACATTGACATCAATGGGGCAAATGCCTTGCGATTGGTGAAGGCGGAGCTTCTCCGGGTCCAACCCGTGTGCCGGTGGACCGAGGGACACTGGGAGGAGTCAGGGTTGGCCTGGAATCAGATTCAAAATACATCTCAACACATTCGGCTCCTCTCGAACGTTCTGATTCGGGCGTACACGAGTAGCCGCCGGACGGCCGCATGAAGTTCTTCTTTCCGGACAGCCAGGATCTCATCGATCCCAGTTTCGATTTCGAGCGGGAACGACGCTCAACAACGCGAAAGCGCCAGCGGGATGACCTCTATGCCCATGAGGTCTTCACGGCGACGCCGTTTGACGGATTCCTGGTTTCGAAGGGAATCGTGGATGGCTACGGAGCACTGGGAAGCCGATACACACTTGCGCAGCGACACCGCCTGCTGCGCTTGGGGGCACCAGAATTCTTTCGCCTCGACCGGGCACCCCGGCAACTCTCCATCATGGGGGACTGCGGTGCGTTTACGTACGTGAAGGAAGAGGTGCCGCCTTATTCTGTCGAGGAGGTCCTGGAGTTCTACGGGAACTGCCAGTTTGATTTCGGCATCTCTCTCGACCACATCATCCTCCTGTTCAAGCCCGAGGCAGATGAGCGAGGCGCCTCCCAGGATCTCGTTCCAAAAGAGTTGCGCGAAAGGCGGGAGTTGACGCTGCAGTTGGCCAAGGAGTTTCGTCAAAAGCACAAGGCTGGTGGCTATACCTTCGAGCCTGTGGGCGTTGCGCAGGGCTGGAGTCCCTTGTCCTACGCGGATTCGGTCAAAGCCCTCCAGAAAATGGGATATCGCTCAATCGCCTTGGGGGGGATGGTTCCGCTCAAATCGAGTGAGATTATCTCTTGCCTGAAGGCCATCGATGGAGTCCGAACCCCGGGAACTCAATTTCATCTGTTGGGTGTCACTCGAACCGAGCATTTGAAGACCTTCTCCCGGCTAGGAATCACGTCCTTTGATAGCACCTCGCCTTTGAGGCAGGCATTCAAGGACGACAAGGATAACTACTACACGCCTGGGCGAAACTATACGGCGATTCGCATCCCTCAAGTGGAAGGCAACCCGTCTCTGCAACGGAAGATTTCCTCCGGTGAGGTTTCGCAGGACATTGCCAGAAAGCTTGAGAAGGCTTGCCTTGAGGTCATGAAGCTCTTTGATTCAGGCCGTAAGACGGTAGACCAAGCTCTATCTGTGCTTATGGAATACGAGCGCTTCTATGATCCGGATTCCAAGAAGAACCATGAGGTTGCGTACCGGCAAACGTTGACGGATGCGCCGTGGCAGCAGTGCCCCTGCGAGGTCTGCCGAGAGTTGCGATATCACGTCGTGCTCTTTCGCGGCGCCGAACGAAATCGCCGAAGGGGATTTCACAATATTTGGATGTTCCACAAGCAGCTCGAGAAGGAACTTGGGCTCGGGCAGGGGAGCGCGGCCTGAGGAGTCCGGCCCGATAACGACATATGCCAAAAGAGCTGAAGCTTCCTGCGATCGAGGTCAAGCAGTCCCGAGGTAGGACGCTCTACACCTTTGCTGTCGATGGGAAACTGGTTCCTCAGTTTGCGACGATCTCGCGCGTGCGTCGTAAGGAAGATGGGGCCCTCTCGGGTTACCAGCGACCTGAGGTGCTTTCTCATATTGACGAGATTCGGTCTTATCTAGAGTCAGATTCACCCATGGTGCCGAATGCACTCGTAGTGGCATTCGATTCGCGGGTCAAGTTCCACCCAGACTCCAAAGCCATCACGTCTGAATACTCGCGCTCTGGTGTGCTCACCATTCCGTTTGAACCGGAAATGGAAGATGACCGGAAGCCGGGATTCATTGTCGATGGACAGCAGCGGCTTGCTGCGATCCGCGATGCCAATATTGATCGCTTTCCCGTGTGCATGACGGCATTCATCACGGATGACGTTGGTCAACAGACCGAACAGTTCATCCTGGTCAATTCGACAAAACCGCTCCCTAAAGGACTCATCTACGAGCTTCTTCCCGGCACGAGCGCTCGACTTCCGTCCTTGCTGGATCGACGTCGGTTGCCGGCTCAGTTGCTGGAAAGAATGAACCTGGAAGAGGGTTCGCCGCTTCACAAGATGATTCAGACGGCCACCAATCCCGGTGGGATCGTCAAGGACAACTCGATCCTGCGGATGTTGGAGAACAGTCTGAATGATGGGGTGCTCTATCGCTTCAATGCTGCGGAGGAAGCGAATGCGGACACCGAGCAGATGATCAACGCGCTCTATGCATATTGGACAGCGGTCAAGGAGGTCTTCAAGGCGGCATGGGGATTGCCACCTAAAAAGTCTCGCCTTATGCATGGCGCGGGCATTATCAGTATGGGGCTTATCATGGATGCGATCAGTGATCGCTACCGGGACCGCCCCTATCCCACTGCAGCCCAGTTCGCGACGGATCTAATGGGGCTCAAGGAGTTCTGCCGTTGGACAGCGGGATTCTGGGACTTCGGCCCTGGACTGCAGCGTAAGTGGAATGAAGTCCAGAACACCTCCAAGGATATCGAGGTGCTGACGAACTATTTGATGATTCAATACAAGAGCAAGGTGTGGTCGGCGCCAGTGGTGGCTGTTGATTCAGCCGAGAAGGGGACATCCGGCGCAAATAGAAGGTCACGTGTGGTTGCGAAGAAATAGATCTGCTGGCTGCTGACGCAGTTCCCGGCGAGCAGCGATGGGCACGACGCCTGCGCCGCAGGCTAGTCCTACAGCTGTAGTTCGGAGGACTCCGCAGGCTTCCTCCTGTTGAAGAAACAGGAGGGGGAGGAGCGAGACTTCCCATGCAGCAGCCATCAGCCACAGAAGCGCAGGCACCGGAAGTCCGGCTGGTTGGCCGTCTCGTGACGGAGCTGGAGTCGGTCGGCGCCTGGCTGCAGCCGCACTTCCGCAGGCGCGAGGCGCATTCCACTGCGGTCGAGTACGTGAAGGCCCTGCTGGGGCGGGCGCAGCGCAAGAATCTGTGGGGCCTTTCGGAGGATGCAGGGCATCGAGCGCCCTATGCCTTCCAGCACCTGCTGCTGCGAGCGAAGTGGGACGCGGATGCGGTGCGCGACGCCGTACTGGAGTACGCACGCAGGGCATTGGGCGAAGGCGGCATTCTCGCGGTGGACGAGACGGGCTTCCTGAAGAAGGGAGAGAAGTCCGTGGGCGTGGCTCGCCAGTACACGGGCACGGCGGGCAAGGTGGAGAACGCGCAAGTGGGCGTCTTCCTCTCGTACGTGACGCCTCTGGGGCATGCGCTGGTGGACCGGGAGCTGTACTTGCCGGAGCCGTGGACAGAGGACGGTGCCCGCCGCCATGCGGGGGGAATTCCGGACGAGGTGGGCTTCGAGTCCAAGCCGGCCCTCGCACAGGGCATGCTGCAACGGGCGCTGGGCGCGGGACTGAAGCCGGCGTGGGTGGTGGGGGACGAAATCTATGGACGCGACAGCACACTGCGCCGCTTCGCGTCGGGCAGTGTCTTCCGTCCACGCCTTCGGTAGGTACAGTTCCCGGTCCACCAGCGCATGCCCGCGAGGCGTCGCGTACGAGAGGAAGACGCCCACCTGCGCGTTCTCCACCTTGCCCGCCGTCGCCACCCCCACGGACTTCTCTCCCTTCTTCAGGAAGCTCGTCTCGTCCACCGCCAGAATGCCGCTTTCGCCCAATGCCCTGCGTGCGTACTTCAGCACGGCGTCACGCACCGCATCCGTGTCCCACTTCGCACGCAGCAGCAGGTGCTGGAAGGCATAGGGCGTTCGATACCCTGCGTCCTCCGAAAGGTTCCACACGTTCTTGCGCTGTGCCCGCCCCAGGAGTGCCTTCACATACTCGACTGCGGTGGCATGTGCCTCGCGCCTGCGGAAGTGCGGCTGCAACCAGCCGGACTTCCGGTGCCTGCGCTTCTGTGGCTGATGGCTGCTGCATGGGAGGTTTCGCCCCTCCCCCTCCTGTTTCTTCAACAGGAGGAGGACTGCGGAGCCTTCCGAACTACAGCTGTATGATTAGGGGCCTGCTCTACCCTTCAAATTCTGGGGCTGGTCAGTCGGTGGAGTACTGGGTGTTGCTTAAGGGCTTCTTCCGTGGAGAAGAGGTGCACCCCCGTGTAGGCCCCAGTGAACAGCTCAATGAGCCGGCCCATGTCGTTCATGGGGTAGGGGTAGCCCGGATTCGCCCGTGTGATGACGGTGCTGACGAGGAGGCTCCTGTCTCCGCTAGGCCGCTTCCACCCCAGGTGATCGAGAGGAATCACGTTCACGTTGTTGAGCCTCTTCTCCGCCGCTAGTCGGCTCACCAGCAGGCACTGGGCGAAGAATGGCGATGTCACGTGGAACTGTTCCTGGGGGTGCTGCTGCGCGAAGGTGATAAGGGCCTCCGCTTCAGAGGGGCTGGTGAAGAGCCGCTCCTGGATGAAGGGGAACCGATCATGGGGCACGCGCAACGTGACGCGGTGCTCGGCATCGGGAGCGGAAGAGACCGTGACCTGCTGGATGTCCACGATGCGCACGCGTTCGCCCAGGAGCGCCGTGTCCAAGTGCCCCTTGGTCATGATGTTCATTCGCTCAATGCTGCGCGCTGTGATGCCCTTGAGCAACTCCTTGAGGTGGCGTACGGAGCCCCGCTCAGAAGAGAGAACCTCCACGGTGATGTGACGCGTCTGTACCTGATTGAGGCTTCGAGGCACGAACCGCGTGAACTCGATTTCTCCCACCTCCTTTGTCGGGAATCCAAGCCTGGATACCGACTCGGAGCGGGCGCAGAGGTGGGTCTCCAACCGACTCACTTGGTGGATGCCCTTGAACTTAAAGACGCGATCGCTTCCGGCGCAGCCATACGAGGCGGGCAGGCGCACGATCTCTACCCGCTCCACTTCGCCCGGGAAGATGGAGGCTCCGGCCTCAAGTAGCAGCCGCAGCGTGTTCTGGTACAACTCCGACTGTCGCGCCTGGAGACTCTCGGCGCGGGGACCGCCTGCGGCGGCCTGTCCCACCAGGGTGACGCGCTTGCCGAGCGACAGGCAGCGGTTGATGGCCAGCAGGGGGAACGTCTCCGCTCCGATGACGAGGATCTCGGAGAAGCGATCTATGGACTCCACCAGCGTGTTCAACCGGACCCCGAAGAGCTGCTCGCGGGGAACGCACCAGATGCGCTTGCCGAGGATGCCCTGGACGAGCGCGCGCAAGCGCTCCATTACCCCCTGCTTGCCGGCGTTGAACTCCTCGACCAACGACATGTCCGACAGATCCGCGAATTCATTGGCGGGAGTGAGTTCTTCGATTGCATCCACAACCAGGATGCGTCCGGTATTGCTGGAGCGCATCCGATCGAGCACCTTCTGGGCTGCGGCGCGCAGGTCCGAGCGGCTCGGGGCGTCGATCAGCACCAAGTGGGCCTCGGGGGAGATCTGCTCGAGCGACAGCAGTTCCGTGCACGTCGGAAGCCGATCATGGTGGATTCCGGACCGCAGGGTCATCGGAGTCTCGTTGTGGCGTTGGACGAGATCCAGATATCTCAGCTGATCGCGTGGGCCCAGCCGCCACTCGGGTACCGCCCTCAATGCGATGAGTGTGCCGATGGACAGCGTGCGTCCCAGCGAATGGACCTCGGCGAGGGTCATCAACTCCGGTCCCTTGCGCTTGTGCATGCGCACGAGTCCCACCGGGCGTTCCTCGCACAGCACCGCGAAGACCTCGTCCCGGTGCGCGAAGTGGAGCATCCGCAGGCGCGGTGGGAGTTCCACCTTCAAGGTGCCCTGCTTGTGCTCCAGCACCTTCAACCCACCGAGGACGAATCCCGTTGCCTCGCCACCGTCCCGGCCCGTCAGGGACTCGATGATTTGCGCGATGGCCGCCCGCTCCTCCTCCTCGTCGAGCAGATCGGCCCGGAGTCGGTTGAATTGATCCACCCGCTCGAACTCAACGAAGCGGTTGTGTTGATCGCACTTGTCGATGAGCGGGCACGCACGGCCCGGTGGGGGCGAGTAGCACTCCCAGCCGCGCTCCATCTGACAGTGGAACGTACAAGCGGGTGCGGCCTGCTGCTCCTTTCCGCTCATCGCCTTGTCACTGAACTCACACTGGTTGCATTCGTCCGGGCTGGGCGCGGGCAGCCACGCGCCATTGGTGAGCGCGAGCAGGCGGTGCCGGTTGACCAATCGCTCCCCGATGAACTCGGGTTGCGCTTGCAGCGTCTGGATCCGCTTCGCCTCGTCGATCTGCGGATGGAGCTGGACGAGCAGGCCCTTCCAGTCGGAGCAGACCTGCGGAAGGCCATACTCGACCATGGCCCAGGCTAAGTAGGCCGCGATCTGCGTCCGCTGCTTGTCGGGATCGGCGTACTCCGAGCCGGGCTTGATGTACTTCAGCTCCGCGACGTGCTTTCGCCCGAGCAGATCCGGCGCCACGACGACACCGTTGTTCAGCACGTCGCTCTCGGGGGTCCACTGGTCGGATTGGAGGAACCGGCGCAGCACGTCCGAGTGGGCGATGACCTCCTGGACCTCTAGGCCCGGGCGCAGCGCAGCCATCATGTCCTTAAGGGACTTGAGCCCTAGGAAGACGAGCGAACCCACGGTCTCGCCCCCCAACGCCTCGGCAAGGATGGACTCCGGGGTGGCGCCCTGCTTGGCACCGCCCTGGGCCAGATGAGAGAAGACATCGTGAGCTACTTTGCCTCCGACGTTGCCAGCGTGGAGCGTCCCCGCAGACTTGTTGCTGACGCCCTTGGCGGTGGTGAGGTAGCTCTTGCGGCCGCAGCGCGATTCGAAGTCCACCTGGGTGCGTCCGAAAGTCTGGAACGGCCGCAGCAGCAGGATGGTCTGCACGTTGAGGAAGAGTTCGCCGCTGGAAGCGCGCCGGGGCTCGGCCTGGACGAGCGCGAGCTCTCCCGGGGAGAAGAGCCGTCGCAGCTGCACCTCGCTGAACATCGCGAGCAGGGAGGGCGAGGTCTTCGTGTACCCTAGGTCCAGCCCTGTCTCCTGGGGGGCGTCGTGGACGGCGATGAACGCCCTGACCGTAGCGGAGAGGCTCTTCACCTGGATCTGCCAGCGCCCGCCCTGCTGGGACACCCGGAGGGGTGAGCCGTCTATCTGAACGAGCACGTTGCACAGTGGCGGCAGGTCCTGCTGGCTTGAGCGGTGCAATTCCTCCAGCGAGCGTCGCAGTGTCCCGGTCATTCTGAGCGCTCCGTGAGCAATTTCTGGAGGAACGTGCGATCGATGAAGCGCTCGTCCTCGAAAAGGGCCTCGTTCAGGCACTCTGGGCAGCCGGCAGTGCACAGCGGTTCGATCTCCTGGAGGCGGGCGGGGAGCTCGGCCAGTCCGTCCTGTCTCCGGAGGAACTGCTGCCGCAGCGCCTCGGCGCGCGGATCGAGCGCCGGGGTGCCGTGGATCCTCTCCACGAAGCAAAGGTGGGGGGGAGGGGCGGACAGTTGCTCCTGGAGCAGGCGCCACTCCTCATGGGCGTAGAGGTAGAAGGCGGCGAGTGCCGGGGTCTCCAACAGGCGCCGCAACCGGTGACGGGCGCGAGCCGGGCTGGCGAGCCGGGCCGTCCACTCCTCGGGGAATTGGTCGCGGCGGGCCATCATGGAGAGCACGTCTGGAGACAGCCTCGAGGAGAGTGCTGCCGCGACCGCCGCGTCCATTCCTGCGGCCGGGCAGTCCAGGGCGCGCTCCATGCCCTGCCATAGGAACTCCGGGCTCCAGCGGCTGAACTCCTCGGCGATGCGCCGGGCATTGCCGCTGCCCCCGTCGATGTCGTCATACAGCGTAACGTGGATGTCCGCGCCGCGCACGTCGACGAACCTTCGCAGGGTCCAGGGAGAGACGTTGATGCGACTGCCTAAGGTTCGTGCCAGGGCCACGGCAAGGCTGTCGGCGAGCGTGAACCGGGCGCCGTAGGTGTTGGTCCAAGTCGCGGCCTCCTGGAGCACCTGGGCTAGGGGGGCCGAGTTCCGGACGATGAGCTGGACCAGCTCCTCCTGCTGCCAGGCGGGGTGCCGGGTGAAGGCCTCACGCAGCTCCGCATCCGTTGGGGGGCGCTCGGAGAATGCACCCACCTGGTCCCGGCGCGTCGCCTCCGCCCAGCGCAGCAGATCCATCATCGCTGGTAGGAGGTACATGTTCGGCAGCAGCCCGCGCTGGACGACGAGCATCTCGAGCGCCTCGGTGGTGACGCGTCTCCAGAAGGCCCGGGCGCGCTGGGCCATGCTCCAGCTCCGCAGGCGCTCCTCGTCGCAATGGATGACGAACTCCACGCCCTGGCTGCGCACCTCCATGGCCGCCAGCAGGGGCTTGGAGACCGTCTCGTCCTGGAAGCGCACGACGATCGTCCGCACCTCCTCGTCCCTCGGGTAGCAGTGGACCAGGTTGGCGTAGTGCGCCACGACGAGCCGGAACGTCTCGTGGAAGTAGATGGACGACAGCAGTCCGGTGCCCGGCCAGGTCACCGGCCTCCGGTTGGGGCTCCGCCGGGGGATGACAAGCATGCGCGGGGTGACGTTCGGATCCCGGGAGAGCAGGGTGTAGTGGCCCGTGGCGCTCTCAGGCTTGTTGGGGACGATCGTCTTCGTCGTCTCGTCGAGTTGGAACGTGCGGGCCAATTGTCTGCCGAGTGATTGGATCTCCAGGCCCGTCGGGAAGACGAGCACGCCGTCCTCGCCTACGGTCGAGAGGACTTGCCTCCGAGTGCCCTCCTCGAGGTTCGTCTCCTTGAGCAGTTCGAGCAACGTCACCGGACTGCCCGGCTTGTGGGACTCATGGAGCTGGGCGCGCGTGGCCGCCCAGGTGACGTTGCCCGTGGGCACGAGGTTGGCTGCGGGCTGCCAGGGGGCCATCCACAGTTGCCCGTCGTAGCGGACCTTGAAGCCGCCGGGCAGGAAGGCCCGCAGCGCGAACTCGGTGGGCTCGCGGGTCACCCGACGCAATGGCCGGCCCTGCTGACGCTCCAGCATGTCGATGTGCCGGCCCACCGGAATCGAGATGGTCGTGGAGGGGATGTGCAGGTCGGGGTTCTCGCGCAGGGCGTCGGGCACGTACTCGCAGAAGTCGACCACGTTCCACACCCGTTTCTCGCCGCCGGCGTCGAAGAAGCGCTCGGCCGCCTCCAGCCACTGTCTCGTGCGCTCGACGTCCGTGCGGGATTGGAGACGTTCCTTCCAGATGCCGATCTTCCTGGCGACGGCCGGCTTGAAGAGATCGATGGGCCGCACCGAATCTCCCCCCAGGAACTCCTTGCCGGAGGGATCGAGCGGCGCATGCCAGGCCTCTGCCACGTACGCCCTGAGCGTTTCCAGGACGTCGTTGATCGCCTTGCTCTTCATGCCGAAGCAGCCACTCAACCAGTCCCGCAACTCCTGTGAGCGCAGGGCTTTCAAGAGTGGCTCGAACTCGCACGTAGTGTAGACCTGCTGGTAGCCCTGGGAAGCGCACCAATCCAGGGCCGCCGAGAAGACGTGCTGCATCCGCACGCTCGGGTTCTCCTCGTCGACGTAGCTGCTGAAGTCGGCTGAGTCGACGAACTTCAGGTGGTTCTGGAACGTGTAGGTGTCATCCGCCTCCGGTCCCAACACCATCATCGTGATGGGGTAATCGCGCAGCCCACGCCCCCCACGCCCCTTGCGCTGCACGAAAGAGGCCACGCTGGGAGGAGCATGGTGCTGCCACGTCGCGATGATCTCGGGGTGATCGAAGCCGACCTCGAGCGCCGAGGTGGTAATGAGCAGCCGCCACTGATCCTTGTCAGTGTCCTCGAACTTCCGCTGGGAGTCTCCCCAGCCCCGGCGACCCGAGCGGTGTGTCTGGATGGCGATGGGGCGCATCCCCTCCCCGCCGGGGTGCGCCATGGCGTACCAGCACTCGCCCTGCTCGTAGCGCTGACAACGCTCAAGGAGGTGGTGGGGCGGTTGATGGCAGTCGTGCGAGGCCCGCCGGATGCAGCCTGCTCCGAGAGTTGGCAGGTTGAATGAGGCGGGGGCCGCCTGCCCACGTGAGAACTCCTCCCCTGCGGCCTGGAGCGCGTTAACCAACTCGTCCATGCCCGCGCCAGGGCGGCCCACGGGCAGCCGGTAGGCGTAGAGCGGGAGTTTCTGGTGGCCCGTCTGGGGCGAGCCCTTGCGCGTGAGCGTCCCTGGACCGAAGTCCTGCCACTCGGCGTTGTCGAGCTGGTTGCCGAGGCGCTGGGCGCTGTCCACCGAGTCGACGAAGCCGAGCGTCCGCCGCTTGGCTCCCCCATGGGCTGGCGCCTTCATAGTGTGCTGGAGCGCGAAGGCGGCCTGGATCATCGTCGCCCGCTCGGACACGAAGTGGCTCTGGGAGGGGGGCTGGGCGGGCACTGGGAACTCGTCCTGCGCGTCCTCGTCCGGGGCCTCCTCGGCCATGACGGGAGAGGGAACCCGCTCCTCGATGAGTCGGTTGCCGGGAGAGCGCAGGAAGAAGAAGTACTCTAGGCCCTGCGTCTTCTTCTCGTCGCTGCCCGGTTGGATGAGCTGGACCCTGTCCAGGGGGACGCCGAACATGCGCGCGGCCAGTTGCTCCGGGCTCCCGGCCGTGGCCGAGGCTCCGATGAAGAGCGGCGGCACCGTTATGTCGCGGCGCATGAAGGAGATACGCTGGCGGCAACGGCGCAGGATGTGGGCCACGTGCGCGCCATGCTGGCCCTCGTAGATGTGCATCTCGTCGAGCACGACGAAGCGCGGGGGCAGCTTGCGCGATTTAAAGATCGCCGCCTCGCCGTGATGGTCCATCAGCCGACGGTGCAGCGTGTCCACGGTGGTGATCAACAGGTCCGCGTCGCTTGAGTCGCGGTACACTTGGAAGACAAGCATGTCCGCGACGGCTTGGTGCTCCAGCTTCCGGTCGCAATAGAAGCTCTCGACCCTGTCGGTCGCTCCAATCTTTGCCCGGATGAATGCCTTGTTCTTGTCATTCTCCGTCCAGGCCGCGCCCGCGGCCTTCTCCTCCGCTACGCAGGCCGGACAGCGGATGCGGAACGCCTCGTTGATGCGGCTGTGCGCGAGCGCCACGCGCAGGGGCTTGCCCAACGCCTCCATGCCGAACTTCGCGGTGAGCGCGGCGTTGAGGTGGTACAGGTATCCCAGGAGCCGCTCGGCCTGGTTGTCGCAGAGATCGACGCGGGGATACAGCAGGAGTGCGTCGAAGCCCGAGGCGTCTTTGTTGCTCCCTTCTCGCTGGTTCTGCTGCTTCAGCAGCCGGGCATAGGCGCTATAGAAGAGAATGGGGAGGAGGAAGGCCTCGGTCTTGCCGAAGCCAGTGCCTGCGGCGATAACGACGGCCTTGGCCTCGTCGTCCGGTTCCAGGAAAGCCTCGGTGACGAGTTGCTTGAAGGCGCGCACCTGGAAGTCCGCGAACAGGGGTTTTGGGAAGGCTTGCTGGAGGAACGTCTGGAACGCCTCCTTGAGGTCCTCGAGTTGCTCAAGGGGCGGGAGTGCCTCAAGGTGGCCGGCGGTCTGCTCGTACTCCAGCTCGGACAGGGCCTCCTGGAGGTGTTCCAACGTGCGGGTGCGCACGGGACGCTCGCGCTTGCGGACCTCGACCTTCATCATCTCGACAAGTCGGGGGCGGAAGCCGCTCTGCTCGTTGAGGTGGGTCCGCTGGCGCAGGTGGCGCAGGTAGTGGGCCACTTCCAGCGCCCGGCTGCGTGCCCTCTGGCGGTCGCTGGCGAAGATGAGGTCGCCTTCCTCCACCATCCGGCGCAGGAGCATCTGGAAGAGCTCTTCCTGCAGGATTCGAGCGGAGTTCACCTCGGCGGTGAGACCGATCTCCGGCGCGACGGCGCGGATCGCGTCCAGGAAGGGCTTCCAGAGGTTCTTGACGGAGCCGAAGACCTCAGTCGCGCCCGCGTTGAGCCGCTGGCGGCACTCCTCATCAAGCACGTACAGCAGCTCGGCGCAGAGGGCATCGTAGTGCTGTTTCTCGGCGAGTGCCTCAAGCAACTGGCGCGCCCGCTCGCGGATGGCGGTGTATTCGTTGAGGGGACGCATCAGCTCTGGGGAGGCTCGAACGTGACGTGGACGATGTGAGGCTGCGTGGCCAGGAACTCCGCGAGTTCGCGCAGCCCCTCGGGCGTGGGGAGGAAGGTGAGGGTCCGCTGCTTCCTCGGGGCGGCGGGCTCGGACACCGTGGGCGCCACGGGAAGCTCGTGGCCGGACGCGTCCGGCTGTCGTGGCTCCTGGGCAATGGAGGCGATGGAGGCGGGCGTCGGCTCGGGCGTGACGCCTTGAGGCTCGGGCGGCGACTGTGGCGCGACCGCCGTGACAGGGGCTGGCGTGGGCTCGCCGCCAGCCGCAGTGATGCCCGGCGAGGACGAAGGAGGCCGTACCGGCTGGGTATCACCCGGAGCGGCCCCAATGGGTGGCGCGGGCGTTGCCGTCCGAGGCGTGTCGTCGCTAGGGGGGAGGGGCGCCGAGG
>NZ_RAVW01000147.1 GCF_003611585.1 Corallococcus exercitus
GGCGAGGAGTGGAGACTCCCGTCGGGATTCGCAGCGACATGCAGTGAAAGTCCTCGGGGCCGGCGGGGGAGACGGTCGGGGAGGGCCCCTCCCCCTCCATCGTCGGCGCGACGCGGCGCCCGGTTGCGTCACACCGCCCTTTTTCTCAGGGGTCAGGGCGTTTTTCGGTCCGGTCCGACCCGGCTGTCACTTAATGCCGGACTTGGCGTGCTGGACGGCGTGGACAATGCGGGCTTCGGCCTGGAGTTTTTCGACCACGGCGGCAGGCAGGCGAGCACGCTCGGCGGCGACGGCGAGGGTGATCAGGAAGGCTTCGCTGACGGGCCCCTGCGTGGAGGCGTTGCGCGCGGCGGGGGTGAAGGCGTGGGCGTCCACCACGGTGCCGGAGGCGGTGCGCACCTTCACGGGGAACTCCTCGGTGGCCAGGGCGAGCGCGGTCTCCAGGCGGGCGAGGACGGGCCAGGACCCGGCGGCGATGGGGCGCAGGCGCCCGGACAGCTGGTGTCCGGGAGCCTCCACGAGGCGTGCGACCCGGCCGCCCCAGTTGGGCACGTGCACGTCGTAGACGACGTCCACGTCCAGGGCCTCGGCGAGCTCGCCCTCGGGGAAGTCGGGCACGGGGGGCAGGCCGTGCAGGTGCCGGCTCGCCGCGGCCGGGGCCAGGTCGAGGGAGAACGCGAACCAGGGACGCGAAGCCGCGGGGCCAGGTGCCATGGGGACGGAGTGTCCCCGGCGCGCGGCGATGGAACAAGGGCCGGGTCGTGCGGATCCGCGTGCGGGTTCCGGGTGGCTCCGGGCTTTCCGGAAGCAGGCTCGCTCCCGGAAGGCCCGGCACGTCAGAACCGCATGGCCTCCACGGCGGCCACCATCTTGCCGACGTCGTAGGCGTAGAAGCCGGCCGAGTTCAGGTTGTTGAACTCCCCGATGAACAGGCCGCCGTCGTGCATGAAGACGTCCAGCGCGTAGGCGCGGTCCGGGCCCCACGTCTCCGCCATGCGCTGCGCGAAGGCATGGACCTCCGGCTCCACCTGGGCCGAGGCCACCACGCGGTCCCCCAACTTGTAGAGCGAGCCGGTGATGACCCGGCCGTCCACGACGACCATGCGGTACTCGCGCTGGATGTGCCTGGGCGCGCTGACGGCCACGGGCGTGTCGGCGGTGACCGTCGCGTACGTGTCGAGCTTCAGGACCTGCTCGCGCCAGGTCGAGAACGCGTCCCAGGACGTGAGCATCCCGGAGAAGGCCTTGTCGTCCAGACAGGGGCGGATGAAGAAGGGCCCCGACTGCTCGGGCACGTCCGCGAACCGGTGCACGGTGGCCTCGGCGTTCAGCAGGTGCGGGCCCAGGTGCCGCCGCCAGACGCGGAAGTCGAACCGGTCGTTGATGAAGGCGCCGGGGGTCCAGCCCTGCTCGTGCGCGTAGCGCGTCAGGGAGAGCGAGCCCATCACGATGACGGGGCCCGACAGCTCCAGCGTCGGCTCGATGCCGCCTCCGAACGGGATGACCTTGACCAGGGTGTGCGGGATGGAGCCGTGCGCCAGGACATCCATCAACGTGTGGAAGCCCTGCTCGTTGAAGAGGTTGTTCTGGACGACCCAGTGCATGCGCGGCTCCGTGGAGAATGGCCGCCGCGCGGACGGAGGAAGCCGCGTGGAGCTGACAGGTGGATCAGCTCACCACGGCGGCGAGGATGCGCTCGAAGAGCCAGGGGGCGCGGCCCAGCAGGCGCACCACGGGCCTTCGCAGGCGCGGACGGCGCGCGAGCATCAGCAGGCCCTGCGTCGTCCAGGCGTACTTGCGGAACACCTGCTGGAAGGTGCGCTCGTAGGGCAGCAGCGTGTCGCGGCCGGCGCCCTTCGCCAGGGCATCCGGGAGCAGCGCGCCCAGGGACTCCGCGCAGGCGAAGGCGAGCGTGAGTCCTTCGCCCGTCACGGCGTCCACGTAGCCCGCGGCGTCGCCGACGAGGGCGAAGCGATCCGCGGTGCGTGTGCGGGCTACGCGTGCCAGGGGGCCGGCGCCTCGCGGCTGCGAGTCCGGCTCCGCGCCGGTGAGCTGTTCCGCCAGCCGGGGGAAGCGCTCCAGCAGCGCGTCGAAGCCCACTCGGCCCGGCACCGTGCCGTCCTCCCAGAGGAACGCGATGCCCACGCGCTCCGCTCCCGCGGGCGTCACATACGCCTCGACGCCGGAGGCGAAGTGCACCTCCACGTAGGGCGTCCACGGCACGCGCCGGAAGTGACGCCGCAGGCCGTAGCGCCTGGGGACTTCCCGCTCCACGTCCAGGCCTTCGGCCCGGCGCAGGGGTGAGTTCAATCCATCCGCCGCGACCAGGAAGCGCGCGGACACGCGGCCCACGGGCGTCTCCAGCGTCACCCCGTCCGGCGTACGCACGTGCGACACGACGTGCGTGTGCTCGCGCAGGTCCACGCCCACTTCGCGCGCGCGAGAAGCCAGCGCCTGGGACAGGGCCAGCCTGCGCACGCCCAGCCCACCGGGCGCGGGCAGTTTCCCCTCCGCGGTGCTGCCGTCCTCCTGCACGTAGCGGATGCCCACGAAGGGAGAGCTGTCGCGCATGTCCAGGTGCGCGAGCGCGCCCAGCCGCTCCAGCGCCGCGAGGCCGGAGGGCATCAGCCCTTCACCGCACGCCTTGTCCACGGGCGTGGACGCACGCTCCAGCACCACCGTGTCCAGCCCGCGCCGGGCCGCGGTGATGGCCACCGCGAGCCCTGCCGGACCTCCACCCACCACGACCACGTCGTGACGCTTCACGTGCTCGGGCCTCGCCGTGTTACCGGAGGCAGGCAGTCAGCGCAAAGCATGCGCGGACTCAACGCACGCTCTGCCCCGCCCCGTGCCCAGCGCACCGAGGAGGTCACGCGGAGCACCGCCATGCTCACGAGTCGTGCTCCGCGCGCACCATCGCGAGCGCGCTCTTCGCCATCTCCACCGCGAGCCCCACCGCGCCCACCTTCTTCGGCGCGGTCAGCTCTCCGGCCAGGTAGCGTCGCAGCGCCTCACTCCTGCGCAGCTTGCCGCTGGACGTGCGCGGCAGCGTCCCCGGCTCCAACAGGCGCACCGTGTGCGGCTGCACGCCTGTCGCCTCCACCACCGCCGCGCGGATGTCCGCCTCCACCGATGCCACGTCCGCGCCCCGCTCCGCGCGCTCGGCGAGGATCAACAGCGCTTCGTCCTCGCTGCCCTCGGGCGTGAAGCCCAGCGCCACCGCGCAGCCCGTGCGCACTCCCTCCACCTTGCCCAGTGGCTCCTCGAAGGCCTGCGGCGCGTGGTTCGCGCCCCGGATGATGACCAGGTCCTTCGCGCGGCCCGTCAGGTACAGCTCCCCGTCCGCGCTGAAGCCCAGGTCCCCCGTGTCCAGCCAGCCCTCGCCCACCAGCGCTCGCGCCGTCGCTTCCGCATCGTCGAAGTAGCCGCGCATCACCGACGGCCCCTTCGCGAACACGCGCCCCACCCGGCGCTCCGGCAACACCGCGCCGTCCTCGCCTCGCACCTGCACCTCGAAGCCCGCGACCGGCGCGCCCACGCTCACCAGCGTCCGCGTCCCGTCGCGCGCCTGCCCTTCACGCGCCAGCACGTCCGGATCCACGCCCAGCTCGCGCGGGCCCCGGCCCGCCGGCGGGAACGTCACCGCCAGCGACGCCTCCGACAGGCCATACACCGGCCGCAGCGCCCGCGCGGAGAAACCCCACTTCTCGAACCGCTCCGCGAAGCGGCGCAGCGTGTCCGCGGACACCGGCTCCGCGCCGTTGAGCGCGTGCAGCCACCCGGACAGGTCCACGCCCTGCATGTCCGCGTCCTTCACCCGCTTGAGGCACAGCCCGTACGCGAAGTTCGGCGCGGGCGACACGAAGCCCCGGTGCCTGGACAGCGCGCGCAGCCACAGTGCCGGCTTCACCAGGAAGGTCTCCGGCGGAATCAGTACCAGGCTGCCCGGGTAGTACAGCGCCGCGAGCACACAGCCGATGAGCCCCATGTCGTGGTACAGCGGCAGCCAGCTCACGCCCACCGGCGTCACGCCCGCGGCCACCGGCATCGCCGCCTCCAGCGCCGCCACCTGCGCCACCAGCGCGCCGTGCGTCAGCGCCACCGGCTTCGGCTCCACCGTGGAACCGGAGGAGAACTGGATGAGCCCCAGCGCGTCGGGGGACACCTCCACCTCCAGGTCCTCGTCGCCGTGCATCACCGCGTCCACCGTGTGGCAGCCCAGCCGGGGGCGCGCCTGCGCCATGCTCGGGCCCAGCAAGAGCCGCACGCGCGTGTCCGTCAGCACCGCCACCGCGCCCGTCAGCTGGAGCATGCGCGCCGTGGAGCGGTGGTACTCGTCCAGCCGTCCCAGCCGCACCGGCGGATACAGCGGCACCGGCACCGCGCCCGCCAGGAGCGCGCCGAAGTACGCATCCATGAACGCGGGCGACGTGGGCAACAGCAGCGCCACCCGGTCCCCCGGACGCACGCCCAGCCGCGCCAGCCCCGCCGCCGCGCGCTTCGCCCGGCGGTAGACCTGGGCCCACGGCAGGGACGTCTCGTGCTCGGCGGCGTCCACGAACACCAGCCCCAGCGACGTGTGCGACGTCGCCTTCAGCATCGCGTTCACCGTGGCGTGCTTCAGCGCCGGCAGGGGCGGCCCCTTCACGGGTGCGCTCCCACGTCCGGCTTCGCCGCCGCGACCCGCGCCGCCACCAGCCGCGCCAGGTCCTCCACGGTGCGCACGCCCTGCGCGTCCTCCTCCGACAGCAGCACCCGGAAGCGGTTCTCCAGGCCCACCGCCAGCACCGTCAGCCCCAGGCTGTCCAGGTGCAGGTCGCGCAAGAGGTCGTGCGCGGGTTCCACCGCGCCCTCGAATTCCAGCTCCTCGCGGGCGATGCGGCGGATCTCCGCCATCGCCTCCGTCACGATGTCAGCCACGACGAACCTCCGGAATGAAGCGGGGACGGTGGGCAAAGGCCTCGGAGTACATCGCTCCAAGGGCCGCCTCCTCCGCGCGGATGCGCACGTAGAGCAGCGCCGCGTTGCCCACCGTGAACACGACCGCCGTCACCCACGCCCCGTGGATGAGCGGCACGCACAACAGCTCCAGCACCACCGCCACGTAGTTCGGATGACGCAGGAACCGGTACGGCCCGCCCGTCACCGGCGCCAGCCCCGGCACCACGATGATGCGCGAGTTCCACCGGTCGCCCAGCGTCCCGATGGCCCAGTACCTCAAGCCCTGCGCCACGACCGCGCCCGTCAGCGCCGCCCAGCTCCACGCGCCCCAGAAGGGCCGCTGGAGGCCGAAGACCTCCGCGACGCAGGCCACGAGGAACAGCGTGTGGAACACCACCATGAACCGGTAGTGCCCCTGCCCTGTCTCCACGCCGCCGCGCGCGAAGGCCCGCGCCGCGTTGCGCTTGGAGAGCACCAGCTCCAGCAGCCGCTCCGCGACGAGCAGCGCCATGAAGCCCGCGAACAGCGCCTGGGTTCCGGTCACCATCGCACCAGCACCATCTCCGCGCAGAAGCCCGGACCCATGGCCATCACCACGCCCCAGTCCCCCTGCTTCGCGTCCGCCTCCTCCAGCGTCTCGCCCAGCACGAAGAGCACCGACGCGCTGGACAGGTTGCCCACCTGCTTGAGCGACTTCCACGAGCGCTCCAGCGCGCCCGCTTCCAGCTCCAGCGCGGACTCGAAGCCCTCCAGCACCTTGGGGCCACCGGTGTGCGCCACCCAGTGCCGCACGTCCTTGCGTGTGAGCCCGTGCTCCGCGAGGAAGCCGTCCACGTTGCCCCGGATGTGCTCCTTCACCAGCTGCGGCACCTTCGCGGACAGCACGACCTTGAAGCCCGTGTCCACGACGTCCCAGCCCATCACCCGCTCGGTGTCCGGGTAGAACACCGACCGCGAGCCCACCACGCGCGGGCCCGTGGCCTGCGCCTCCGCGCCCCGCAGCACCACGCACGCCGCGCCGTCACCGAAGAGGCCGGAGGCGATGATGTTGGGGATGGACAGGTCCTCGCGCTGGAGCGTGAGCGAGCACAGCTCCGTGGCGATGAGCAGCGCCGTCTGCTTGGGGAACGCGCGCAGGTAGTCCGACGCGCGAGCAAGCCCCGCCGCGCCCGCCACGCAGCCCAGGCCGAAGATGGGCGTGCGCTTCACGTCGTCGCGCAAGCCCATCCGGTTGACCAGCCGCGCGTCCACGCTGGGCGTGGCGATGCCCGTCACCGTGACGAAGAAGACGTGGTCCACGTCCTTCGGCGTGAGGCCCGCGCGCGACAGCGCCTCCCGCGCCACCTTCTCCGACAGCTCCGTGGCCACGCGGATCCACGCGTCGTTGCGCTGCTGGAACGTCGCGAGCGCCGGGTACTCCTCCAGCGGCAGCGCCAGGTGCCGTCCGCCCACCTGCACGTTGCGGTGCAGGTCCTCCAGCCGCTCCAGGTTGAAGTGTTTCGTCGCCCACAGGTCGCGCAGCGCCGCGATGAGCTGCTCCTGGCTGGCGTAGTGCGGGGGAAGTGCGCGTCCCACCGCGCTCAACGAAGGGGATGGCGCGGGGTCGTGACGGGTCGTGCTGGGCATGAGGTCCTGGAGGGTCCCACCCGGGGAGCCGAGTCACAGGCTTAACCGGCGGCAGGTCCGGAGGCGATGGTCTATCGCCGGACCTGCTCGCCCCTGAACCCCACGGGCCGCGCACACTGTTGCACACGCGACGCCCTGACAGTGGCTACTTGCAGAGCCTCGTCGTGCTGTCGCAACGCCCCTCGATGCAGGAGTAGCTCCAATAAGGAGCCCCCCCATCCGGTCCGGTGAAGAGGCAGCGCTCGCCCAGACGCGGCTCCCGGGCGCAGGTCCCCCCTCCATCCTCACCCCTCGCGCAGATGAGGTATTTCGCGCAGGCCCGGGGACTGTCACAGGCCTCTCCCACGGCCTTGCCCTCGGTGCAGTGCCCGTCGGTGCACCACTGGGCCCAGGGGCACTCCACGTCGAAGCGGCACTCGCCCGGGTCCGCCGCGACGCACACCCCGGAGGTGCCGGTGCCCGCGTCCGCCTTGTCGCACAGCAGGCCTTCCGCGCACTGGCCGGGGCCACCACAGGCCTCCCCTTCCATGAGCGAGGCGGGCTCGATGCAGAGGCCGTTGGGGCTGGTGCAGATCTGGTCGGGGCCACAGCCCTTGCGGTCGGCGTCGCACCGCACGCCGTCGGGTTGGCACTGCCGGGCAACGGAGGCATCCGGGCTGATGGACGTGCACGTCAGGCCGGACTCACACGCCCCTATCTGGCAGAGATTGGGGGGCAGGGAGCTGCACGGGTAACCGGGGGATCGCCCACACGACTCCCCCAACTTCCTGTACGCAGTGCAGATGCCCGTCCCCGTCATGTCCTCGATGGCCATGTGGCACAAGGTCGACGTCGCCGTGTCACAGGGCCCCGGCGCGGCGTAGCCCCGGCACGCCTCCCCGGCGTTGGGCCTTGGCACGCAGCATCCCTGCGAGCAGTAGCTGTGGCCGTCACACGGCGCATCCCCCGGCTGGCCGCAGGCGCTGCCCACGGGGCGCTTGTCCGGGCACGCGACGCAGACGCCCGCGTCGCTTGCGTCCTTGAGGCAGTAGCCCGTGCGGCAGTCCACGTCCCTGCCGCAGGCCCCGCCCACGGAGGAGCGCACGAACGCGCAGCCACACACCGTGGAGGACGGATTGGCTTCGCTCGCGAGGCACGCGGACGCGGCCTGGGGCCAATAGGTGAGGAACCCCGCGTCGCGGCTCACGAGCGGGAAGCGGCTCTCGCAGTTCATCCGCTCACGCTCGACACACCCGGCCTCGGCCGTGGGCTCCACCGTGCCGGCATCCAGGCCGGCCGCGCATAGCCGCTGAGCGGATTCCTCGCACCAGCGGTCCGCGGTGGGCACCGGGCCCGCCTCCGGCAGCACCAGCGCGGCGCACAGGTCCACCGGCAGGGTGGAGTCACAGCGGGTGGCCCACGGCGCCCCCGCGTCCTCGGGCGGCAAGCAGGCGACGCTCGCGTCCGGCGCCCCGGCGTCAGTCCCCGCGTCCGGCGGCTCCACGCCGGAGTCGGGCGGGTCCACACCGGAGTCCGGCGGCTCCACGCTCGCGTCCGGCGGCTCCACGCTCGCGTCCGGCACGCTCCCGGCGTCCCGCTGTGGCGGGTCATGGTCGGGACAGCCGCTGCCCAGCGCGAGCACCGTGGCCAGGGCGAACAGCAGGAACACCTTGAATCCAGAGCCGTCGGTCATGCCTCTTCCTCCAGGAGCGTCCGGACGCCGGCCCTTGTCCTGCTGCTGTCATGGACCCACCGTTCCTCTATACGGTCACAGGACGGCGGCCTGGTCGTGCGGGGGGCTCAGAGCGAGTCCACCACGCCCCCGTCCACCCGCAGTGCGGCGCCGGTGGTGGCGGAGGCCTGGGGCGACGCGACGTAGACAATCATGTTCGCCACCTCCTCCACGCTGGACGGGCGGCGGAGGATGGAGCTGGGCCGGTTCGCCTTGATGAAGTCCACGCCCAGGTCCTCGAAGGACCGGCCCGACTTCTCCTGCTCCTCGCGGAGCATCTCGCGGACGCCCTCCGAGAGGGTGGGGCCCGGCAGCACGGAGTTGACCGTGACGCCCGTGCCCGCCATGCGCTTGGCCAGCCCTCGCGCGACGGCCAGCTGCGCCGTCTTGGTGACGCCGTAGTGGATCATCTCCGTGGGGATGTTCAGCGCGGACTCGGAGGAGACGAACACGACGCGGCCCCAGCCCTGCTTCCGCATCCCGGGCAGGTACGCGCGCGACAGCCGCACGCCGGACAGCACGTTCGCCTCGAAGAAGTGGCTCCAGTCGTCGTCGGACACGTCGAAGAAGTCCTTCGGCTCGAAGATGCCCAGGTTGTTGATGAGGATGTCGCAGTGGGGGTGCGCCGCGACGAGCGCCGCGCTGGCCTCCGCCGTGCTCAGGTCGCCCGCGAAGCCTCGCACCGTGGCCCCCGGGGCCGCCTCGCGCACCGCCGCGATGGCCCGGTCCACCGCGCCTTGAGTCCTGCCGTTGACGATGACCGTGGCGCCCGCCGCCGCCAGCCCCTTCGCCGTGGCCAGGCCGATGCCGGCCGTGGAGCCGGTGACGAGGGCAATCCTTCCAGTGAGTTCGATGCGCATGGGGCTTCCCTTGGGAATGGAGGAGAACGGCTCGGGCCGTGGGTATGCGCGCCGGGCGCCTTCGAAACAATGGCCATGCCGTGCAAACCCATGTTCGATGGTTTCGAACAATGGATGCGCCCGGGGCGGAGCCGCTGAAGCCCCACCGCCCCTCTTCTGTCCTGCCAGCAACGCCAGACAGCGCTTCCGACCAGCGTCGCCCTTCAGGGCAGGCCGGTAGCATCCAGGCCGTTCGAGCAGGGGGGATACGATGAAGATGGTCTGTGTTGGCGGGGGTCCGGCGGGGCTCTATTTCTCAATCCTGGCGAAGCTGTCCAACCCGAAGCACGACGTCACCGTCGTTGAACGCAACCCCGCGGGCGTGACGTATGGCTGGGGCGTCGTCTTCTGGGACGACCTGCTGGACGACCTCTACCGGAACGACCCGGTGAGCGCGCGGCGGATCGCGGACTCGGCGGCACGCTGGGACACGCAGGAGGTGCACCTGCGGGGCCAGTACGCGACGCACATTGGCGGCTACGGGTTCGCGCTGGGCCGCGACCGGCTGCTGGACATCCTCATCCGGCGGGCGAAGGGACTGGGCGTCGACGTGCGCTTCGAGCACGAAGTCACGGACCTCTCCGAGCTCGCGGACGCGGACCTCATCGTCGCCTGTGATGGCGTCAACAGCCGGCTGCGCCAGCGCCACGTCCACCACTACCAGACGCACGTGGAGGAGGGACGCAACAAGTACATCTGGCTGGGCACCAACAAGGTGTTCGACGCCTTCACCTTCGCCTTCGAGGAGACACCCGCAGGCTGGCTCTGGTTCCACGGCTACCGCTTCAACGGAGAGACCAGCACCTGCATCGTCGAGTGCCAGGAGCAGACCTGGAAGGCGCTGGGCTTCGACACGCTGGGGCCGGACGAGACGCTCCGGAAGCTGGAGGGCATCTTCCAAAGCCGGCTCCAGGGCAAGTCGCTGTTCAATCAATTGAAGGGCATGGGCAAGGCGCCCTGGCTCAACTTCAAGCGCATCACCAACGAGCGCTGGTACCACGACAACGTGGTGCTCATGGGCGACGCCGCGCACACCACCCACTTCTCCATCGGCTCCGGGACGAAGCTGGCCATCCAGGACGCCATCGGGCTGGCGCGGCAGCTGCGCGCGCATCCGGACGACCTGCCCGCCGCGCTGGAGGCGTATGACGAGGAGCGCCGCGCCGCCCTGCTCGCCATCCAGTTGGACGCGCGCAGCAGCTCCCAGTGGTTCGAGAACGTCCCCAGCTACGTGAACCAGGACGCGACGGCCTTCGCCTACGCCCTGCTCAACCGCCGGGGCAGCTCCGTGTGGAGCTACCTGCTGCTCATGGCCAGCCAGAAGCCGACGCTACGGGGCGTGCTGCGCCAGCTCCACGCCTCCAAGCGGTGGGTCCGCGCGCAGCGCCGGGGACGCGGCGCGGTGGCCCTGAGCGCCCCGCCTCCGGGCTAGGGGGACGCAGGCGGGTCCTGGGGCGGCGTGGCGACCAGCAGGCCGTGGCCCGCGTTGAGCTTGAAGACAGGCGGGTCACCCTCATTCTGCCCAGGCACCATCCCGCCGTTCTTCGCCCACGACGACTCGAAGTCGCTCCACGAGTAGACCTCCTCGCGGTTCTCGAAGGGGTTGTAGACGCGGACCATCCAGTCGCCGTTTCCGTTCTCCTCCACCGCGCGCACGTTCACCCAGTGCGACACCTGCTTCGTGCTGTCGGCCATGTCGCGCAGCATGCCGTCCGCGCCATCCGTGTCGATGTTCACCAGGGCGATGAGCGCCTTGCCCTCCTCCAGCATCCGCGCCATGTCCTCCGGCGCCGGCATCGTCGCCGCACCTGACGTGTAGCCCGTCGTCCACCCCCGGGCCTCGTAGACCTTTTGCAGGGGGGTCGCCTTGGTCGTCCCTCCGCCATTGAGGATGCTCGCGTTCGTGCCGCCGGCGTCCTTGAAGGCCGTCAGCGCCTCCTTGGGCGACATGCCCAGCGAGCCCCCCACGGCCAGCGGACCGCACAGGTTGTAGTGGACCTGGCGCCACCCCGGTCCGAGCGCCTTCTCCAGGTTGATGTACTGCGCGGCGGACCCCTCCCGCAGGGCGTTTTCGAGCCACTCGCCCACCTGGCCGTCGCCCAGCGAGCTGTCCACGCCGAGGAAGGGGTGCTCCGCCACCACGCCGCCTTCCGGCACGCCGTTGAAGATGAGCGACGTCTGCTCGCGCACGGCGGCCTGCCACTCCTGCTGGAAGAGCTGCTGCTTGCCCTCCGGCGGCAGGTGGTTCCACACCAGGGGGCTGACGGAGGACGGGGGCGGACCATTGGGGTCGAACTCCGGCATGGGCCAGGTCTCCGCCACCGCCTTCTCCCGGGCGGTCTGGATGATCTGCTCCCGGCTCTCCTTCGGCAGGTGGGTCCAGACGTGCATCTCGATCTCGGGCGGGCACGTGCCGTTCGCGAGCCACCTGGGGAAGCTGGGCTCACGCGGAGGCGGAGCCGGCGGCGGCAGCCCCGGTGCGTTCGCCTCCTGCGTCAACGGCGCGTACACCCAGGCCTGGGTCCCGTTCTCCAGCTCCACGTTCAACCAGGAGCCATCCTCGTTCTGGCCGAGCACCTTCATCGTGTCGTCCCTGTTCAGGGTGGCGATCCAGGTGCCCTGCGTGCTCGGGCTGGCGCGGGTGTTGATGTCGTCCTTGCGCGGTGAGACCCAGCGCTCGCCATCCGCCACCTGGCGGTCCGCCACGCCGGTCAGCCCCAGCTTCTGGATGAGGGCTTCGCGCTGGGGCCCCGGGGGCGTGGAGAGGACCTGCCGCATCCTGTCCGCGGGCACCGGCACCGGCTGCGAGTACCGGGAATGCGTCGCCTGCCACTGGCCCAGCGTCTCGTAGCGCACCGTGGGGTGGTTGGGGTCCACCACGGAGCCATCCGGCTTGCGCACCAGGGCGTGGCCCACGCCGTCGCTCGCATCCCGCATCAGGAGGATGGAGTCACCGGGCCGGGACAGCGTCACCGCCTTCTCCAGGCAGTTGGCGCTGCCGTCTCCCAGCCGCTCCGTGTGCAGGTTGCTCGCGGGCACGGGCGTGGCGTCGAACGTGGACGCCGACCCGAACGGCTGGGGCCGGGGCGCGGGCTGGAGCGCGGGTTGCCCCCCTCCCGCCGGAGCGGGCAGGGGCTCCGGACGGGGCGGCACGAAGGCGGACATGAAGCGGGGGAACTGGATCATCGGAAGCGGCCTCGGGGAGGAAGACGTCGTTTCCCTCCCATCACGCGGGCCCCGGCCTCCCCTTGAATTAAGCCGAGTTAAACGTGCTTCCGCCGGCCCGCCGCCCCTGTCGCGCGGCCGGCCGGCAACGCTTCAGCCCGAGCCGCTGGATGTCCGTATGCTTCAGCGGGACTGAGTGAAGGAAGGAGCCAGTGGAAACATTCTTGACGTAATCGCGTCTTCCTTGACCTAACAGCAAACCCTGGAGACGCTGGGGCCCCCTGTTTCGCGAGGAGTCCTGAACATGAGTCCCCGTCCCCCTTCGTTGATGCAAGGAATTGCGACCTTCGTGGTGATTGCGGCCTCCGGCGTGGCGCTCGCCAGCGTCCGGTCCGCCGCGCCGGCCGCCGCGGTGGCTTCGGAGAGCCTGCGCGTGGTGACGGCGAACCTGGCCTTCCGGGGCCCGGACGCGGTCCGCCAGGACTGGCAGGTCATCGGGCCGGAGGCGGACATCGTGTTCGTGCAGGAGGCGAAGAACGTCCGGCTGCGCGACATCCTGGGGGACGGCTGGGCGGTGCGGCAGGACACGTCGTCGGACGACCGGCAGGGCAGCGCCGTGGTCATCCGCAAGTCGGCGGTGAAGAGCATCGACGACCTGGTGCTGGTGAAGGGCACGGATGCCAGCGATTGCGGCACGCAGGGTGACGGCATCATGACCCGGTGGATTGCCCGGGTGGACGTCCAGCTGAACAACGGCCGGTGGATCCGCGCCGCGTCGCTGCACATGCCCCCGGAGCGCTGCCAGAACGGCCCGGGCAGCCCCTACGCGGTCATGGCGGACAACGTCGTGGCGTTCGCGAAGCGCAGCGACCGGATGCTCGTGCTGGGCGCGGACTGGAACAAGGTGGTGGACGACGACCCGAACGACATCGGCGCGCGCACGGGCCTGAAGCCGCGCGGTCCTGACTCCGGGCTGCGCATCGACGGCTTCTACATCGCGCCCGACATGAGCAACGCCAACCTGCATCACCTGGCCCAGACGGGCAGCGACCACCGGCCGGTGCAGACGACCGTCGGGGTGCCCGCGCCGTAGCGGCGCTAAGGTGCCGCCCCATGCGCGAGGCATGGACAGGCGGGACGAAGCTCCTGGCGGCGGCCGGCGTGGCGGGGGTGGTGGGCTTCCTCTTCGCCATGGACGTGGGGCCCCGGGAGGCGCGGCTCGTCACCAAGGCGCTGCCCATGGTGTGCCTGCTCGCGTGGCTGTGGCCGGCACGGGGGCGCTATGCGCGGTTCATCTTCGCCGGGCTGGCGCTGTCCCTGCTGGGGGACACGCTGCTGGAGGTGAGCCCGGACCTGTTCCTGCCGGGGCTGGGTGCCTTCCTGCTGGCCCACGTGGGCTACACCGCCGCGTTCGTCTCCGTGACCCGGCGGGGGGGCCTGCTCCGGGCGCTGCCCTTCCTGCTCCTGGCCGTGGGCGCCTCGGTGCTCCTGTGGCCCGGGCTGGGGGACCTGGCCGGGCCCGTGACGGCCTACGTCGCCGTCATCAGCACCATGGGCTGGCGCGCGGCGGCCCTGATGGGGAGTCCGGCGCTCACGCGGCGCGAGCAATGGCTGGCATTCGGGGGCGCGCTGCTGTTCTCCGCCAGCGATGGGCTGCTCTCCATCCGGCTCTTCGTCACGCCCCTGCCCGGCCTGGGCTACGCCATCATGCTGCTGTACTGGGCCGCGCAGTTCTGTATCGCCGCGTCCACGCGCGCGGCGCACGCTCCCGCCACCGTGCCTGTATCCTCCAGCAGTCTCACCTGATTCCTGGAGGCATCCATGTGGCGTTCCCTGGTGGTTGCGGCGTTGTGTGTTGTCGGTCTTACGGCTTGCGGCGGTAGCACCGGCGCGGACGTGGACCTGGGGTCACAGGAGCAGGGGCTCGCGTGCGAGGCCGGCAGCGGCGCGTGCCCGGGCACCACGAACACCTGTGCCTGGTTGCCCAACAGCCCTGGAGAGGGGCTCTGCCGTCCCGCGTGTATCAACGGCACGTGTTCCAACGGCCAGACCTGCTGCACCCAGCCCAACGGGGCGCCGTACTGCAACAGCTTCTGCTACTGATTTCCCAACCCTACTGGAGGCGGAGAGTCCCCACGACGCTCCGCCTCCGGCAGGCACCGCGTGACTACTCCAGCACGCCGACGGTCTCCGAGCGGTCCACGGCCTCACCCTTGGTGGTGTAGCCGCTGTACCAGCCGGTCAGGTTGCTGCCGGACAGGTCATACTGCATGTGGACGTGGGGACCCGTGGCGTTGCCCGTACCGCCCTCGTTGCCGACCTGGCAGCGGTTGCACGTGCGGTCATACGAGTCCGCGGTCTTGATGAAGTGCCACAGGCGGAACGTCTTGCCATTGGCGAACGTGTGCTTCGCCTCGTTCTGCGTGCCGCTGCCCGTGCCGTTGCAGTAGACGCCGGAGGTGCGGATGGTCACGTTCCAGGACAGGGACGCCATCACGCCCGTCTCCACGCCCCAGTAGTTGCAACGGCCGCTGGAGATGTCCACCGCACCGTGGAACGTGCCGCTGGAGTAGTACGTCGTCGCCGTCACCGTGCCCGGGAAGGGCGACTTCACCGTGTACGAGTACGCGGCGGCGACAGAGGGAACCGCGAGGGCCAGGATGGCCGCGAGGGCCGTCTTCTTCATGAGACGCATTGGGGGTGTTCCTTTCGGGCCGGCGAGTCCGGCCCCATGCGAGGGTGCCGCTCAACGGACCTGTTGCAGCCGCTGCTTCTCTCTCAGGAGCAGGCCCCACTCCTGAACACCTGATTCCAATGCGCGGATCCACGCGTCGATCTCCGGCGCCATGGAGGGGTCCACGCTCCGCAGCTTGCGCAGCTCCGGCACGGCGTCCGCGAAGCCCAGCTCCGCGATGCCCTGCACCAGCGCCTTGCGCACCCCTGCGTCCCGCTCTCCCCGGTACATGCCCACCAGGGCCTCACGCGCGGGTCCCATCTGCGCCGCCGGCACGCCGCCCAGCGCGAGCGCCGCCGAACGCCGCACGTCCGCGCTCTCGTGGCCCAGCATCCCGAGCAGCTTCTGCCCCGCCTCCGGCCCCAGCTTGCGCGTGTCCAGGGACTCCAGGATCTTCGCCGTCACCTTCGGATCCGTGGACGCCGTGGCCGCGTTGACGGCCGTGTCCGTGGCCGGGCCGTGGTAGCCGGAGTAGACGTACTGGTTGTCTTCAATGAGGTTTTGCGCCGCCTCCATGCGGACCTCCGGCGAGCCGTCCCGCATGAGCCGCTCGTACATGTCCCCCGTCTTCTCCAGGGCGCCGGTGCGGCGCATGGCGCGCACGGTGGCGGCGCGGACGGACGGGTCGCGGTCCTCCAGCGCGCGGCGGGCCACGGCCTGGAGGGCGTCCTTCTCCGCCTCGCGCTCGCTGCGCGCCACCAGCGCGGCGGCCAGCTGCTCCACCATCGCGGGGTCGGTCTCCCGGTCGAACGCCGCGCGCAGCTCCCCGGAGGGCAGCGTGACCGCGGCCTCTCGCAGCACGGCGTTCAGATAGTCGCGGTAGGCCTTGGAGCTGGAGCCCATCCCCTGGCGGAGCTGATCCATCAGCCCCTGCACCGAACAGCTCTCGCCGTTCAGGGCCGGCTTCGCGGCGGGAGGCGTGGACCAGGCGGGGCAGGACGCGAGCATCAGCGTCAGGCCCCCGAGCGCGCGTAGACCTTGGAGGAAGCGGGGCATGCGGGGGGCTCCTACTGGTGGCGGTCCATGCAGCCGAAGGGGTTCTGGTCCGGCAGCTCGTTCCAGATGCGGATGAAGTCGACGTTGCCCTGGGCGTAGAGCGCCTCGAAGGTGCCGTAGAGCGGCTGGAAGCGCGGATCCACGGTCGCCATCTGCGCCATGACGGGCAGCGCGTCCCGGCCCGCGACGCGCGCGGAGAAGCGGAACAGCGCCCAGCGCACGCACACGGACTGCTCGCGGTTGAAGGAATCCGTGAACAGCTTCAGCACGCGCTCCTTGTCGGAGGACATGGCCAGCACCTGCGCCGCCGCGTCGCGGCCGTCCTCGTTGCCCTCGCTCTGCAGGATGCGCGCGAAGCGGTCCGTGGTCTTCGCGTCCAGCACGGGGGAGTTGTGCAGCGGCGCCGTCTGGGCCAGGTGGCGGATCTGCTCGTCCGGTGAATCGGTGGCGATGGTGATGAGCCGGTCGAGGTAGGGCGACGCGTCGCCCAGGTTCTCCGACTCGCGCGTCATCACGCGGCCCAGGGTGCGGGTGGCGGCCCAGCCGGCTTCGGCGGACGCAGGGTCGCGCGCGAACTCCGCCATCCGGTCCATCGCGTCCGGCGTCAGTCGCTTCTGCGAGTCGAGCGCGGAGAGCATGCCCGCGCGCCGCTCCAGGGGCAGCCCCTTGTCCAGCCCCGCCTCCAGCAGCCGCGCGGCGACCTGCGGCCGCTGCACCGCGTCCGACTCGCGCAGGCCCGACAGCAGCACCTTGAACTCCGCGCCCTGCGCGTCCCGGGCCCAGTCCACCACCTGCCCCGCCTTCCCCGCGTCGTCGCCAATCAGCTCCGCGAGCTTCGACTTCAGGTAGTCGCGGACCAGCGGGTCCTTCGACGCGAGCAGCGGCGCGGCCCAATCCCGGAAGGTCTCCATCGTCACGCCGTCGTTGAAGCGCGCCAGCTCCGGGAAGCACGTCTGGTCGGAGAAGCGTCGCTCCGCGGCCTCCGCCTCCTCCACGCCGGAGGACGCCTTCCCCGCGCCACCGCCACCGCCAACAAGGCCTGCCGCCCGTGCGGCTCTGACGGATGCCGTCACCGCCGACGGAGACGGAGCTTCTTCACCGCCGCGCCACAGCAGACCCACGGCGGCCACCACGGCCACCAGGCCTGCTCCCACCAGCACCCGGGTGGAACCGCGTCCACGCGAAGGACCAGGAGCAGGAGTCTGGGTCGGAGCGGGAGGGACCATGGGAATCCAAATAACCATGGATTCCTTGTTTCAATCAAGCAAAACAGATTGATTGGATTTTTACTGGGACAGGTGGCTTCTCCCTCTGGGAACGCTCCTCTTTGACGACACGCGTCATCGGAACAGTTCTGGCGTTATGGAAACTGGTGGCGGTGTGACGCGCTTCGCGAGGGGGGCTTGGTCACGGCGCGCCAATGACTCTCCGTATGCGCGGAGCACGTCTGTCACACATTGTTGAACCATCCGCCCGTCTGCCTTCCTGCCTCCCAAGGTCAAAACAGACACGCCTCCCCGGGGAATGCCGTGAAGTGTCCGCGCTCCCGTGTCCGTGTATGATTTCGGTCCGTGGTGGCAGGGCCGGGGGGGCTGTACCCAGCGCACGGATGCACCGGGCAAACCCGCTCGGATCGCTCCATGGCTGTGAATGCGTCGCGGGAAAAGTGGCCGGACATGATGAAGAACGAAGCAGGTGCCGCGCGGCGGAGTCCTTCCGCGGTGGGCGTGACGGGTGTGTCCTCGGACCTGACGGACCGGACACAGGCCGCGGACGTGGAGTCGCTCTTCGGAGCGGCGCCAGCGCCCGTGGAGCCGCCGTCGCGCGCCTCCAACACGGGGTCCTCGTCCACGGGCTCCTCGTCCACGGGGTCCTCGTCCACCTGGGACGGGCCGGCGCGTCCGGTCACGGGCTCGGGCACGGGTGACACCGGCAACGACACCGGGCCGTCCATCCAGGGCCACGCGCTGCGTCCGGGCATGCGCCTGCAGCACTACGAGCTCATCCGCGAGCTGGGCTCCGGCGGCATGGGCACGGTGTTCCTCGCACGCGACGTGCGGCTGGGGCGCCGGGTGGCCATCAAGTTCCTGCACAGCGAGGACGCCGACATCACCCGGCGCTTCATCCTGGAGGCGCGCGCCACCGCGCGGTGCAGCCACGAGAACATCGTCATCATCTACGAGGTCGGCGAGTTCCCCGGCGGCCCCTTCATGGTGCTGGAGTACCTCCAGGGCAAGCCGCTGACGAAGGTGCTGGGCAACCAGCGCCTGCCGCCCGCGCGCGCGGTGGAGCTGATGGTGCCGGTGGTCAAGGCCCTGGAGTGCGCCCACGAGCAGGGCATCGTCCACCGCGACCTCAAGCCGGAGAACATCGTCGTCACGGACTCGGGCGCCATCAAGGTGCTCGACTTCGGCATCGCCAAGGTGCTCCAGGGCGACGAGCCGCCGGAGACGCCCGCGGGAGGGCCCCAGGCCCAGCCGCGCCTGCACTCGGTGGAGGGCATGGGCGAGGACGTGTCCAACCTCACCCGCAAGGGCGCCATCATGGGCACCATGGCCTTCATGTCCCCGGAGCAGTGGGGCATCGGCGTCGCCGTGGACAACCGCACGGACATCTGGGCCGTGGGGTTGATGCTGTTCCGCATGCTCGCGGGCAAGCACCCGTTGGATCCGCTGCGCGGCCCGCAGCTGATGGTCACGGGCATGCTGGATGAACCGATGCCGCTCTTGCGGAGCATGGCGCCGGACGTCCCGCAGGAGCTGGCGGCCGTCGTGGACCGCTGCCTGCTCAAGCGCAAGGAGGACCGCTTCCCGGATGCGTCCTCGCTCCTGCGCGCGCTGGAGCCCTTCCTCCCCGGCCGCATGAGCCGCGAGCTGCGCGTGGACGAGAGCCCCTACGCGGGCCTCAGCTCCTTCCAGGAGGCGGACGCGGACCGCTTCTTCGGCCGCACCCGTGAAATCGCCGCGCTGGTGAACCGCATCAACGACCGGCCGCTGCTGGCCGTGGTGGGCCCGTCCGGCACCGGCAAGTCGTCGTTCGTGCGCGCGGGCCTGGTGCCCGTGCTCAAGCGCTCCGGCACGCCGTGGGAGGCGCTCGTCATCCGCCCCGGGCGCAATCCCCTGTCGGCGCTGGCCAGCATCGTCGCGCCGCTGATGAGCTCGTCCACCACCATCGAGGACGACCTCCAGGAGCAGCAGCGGCTGGTGGAGCGGCTGCGCGCGGAGCCCGGCTACGTGGGCAACGTGCTGCGCAGCCGCGCGCGGCGGGAGAAGCGGCGCATCCTCCTCTTCATCGACCAGTTCGAGGAGCTCTACACGCTGGTGCCGGACGCGCAGGAGCGGCTGGCCTTCACCGCGTGCCTGTCCGGCATCGCGGACGACGCGACCACGCCCATCCGCGTCATCCTCTCCATCCGTTCGGACTTCCTGGACCGGGTGCCGGAGGACGAGCGCTTCATGGCGGAGCTCAGCCAGGGGCTCTACTTCCTCACCGCGCCCGCCCGCGAGGGCCTGAAGGACGCGCTGGTGCAGCCGGCGGAGCGCGCGGGCTACCAGTTCGAGAGCCCCGCGATGGTGTCCAGCATGCTGGAGCACCTGGATGCCAGCCAGGGCGCGCTGCCGCTGTTGCAGTTCGCCGCCACCCAGCTGTGGGAGGCGCGCGACACCACGAACCGCCTGCTCACGGAGAGCGCCTACCAGGCCATGGGCGGCATCGCGGGCGCGCTGGCGAGCCACGCGGACAGCGTGCTGGAGAGCCTGTCCACGCAGGAGCGCACGCTGGTGCGCGCGCTCTTCCTGCGGCTGGTCACCCCGGAGCGCACGCGCGCCATCGTGTCCCTGGACGAGCTGCGCGAGCTGACGAAGGACACCGGCGAGATGCAGCGCCTCATCGACCACCTGGTGCAGGCGCGCCTGCTGGTGGTGCAGACCGGCGGCGGCGCCACGGGCGCGACGGTGGAAATCGTCCACGAGTCGCTCCTGCACAGCTGGCCCACGCTGCGGCGCTGGCTGGACGAGGGCCAGGAGGACTCCGCGTTCCTGGAGCAGCTGCGCAACGCGGCCCGGCAGTGGCAGGGCAAGAACTTCGACGCGCACCTCCTGTGGCGCGGCGAGCTGGTGGAGGAGGCCCAGCGCTTCCAGCGGCGCTACCGGGGAGAGCTGCCCCAGTTGCAGCAGGACTTCCTCGCGGCGGTGTTCGCGCAGGCGAAGAAGGGGCGCCGGCTGAAGCGGGCGCTGCTCATCGGCAGCACGACGTTCCTGGGGCTCCTGGTGGTGGCGGCGGTGGTGGCGCTCGTCGTCATCCGCAACGCGCAGCAGGAGGCCGAGCGTCAGGCCCAGGCGGCGACGGCGGCGGAGATCATCGCGCGCGCCGCGGAGTCCAACGCCCGCGGCGCGGAAGCCGAGGCCAAGCAGCGGCTGGCCGAGGTCCAGGCCAAGGAGCTGGAGCGCCAGAAGGCGCAGCAGGAGGCGGAGGCGGCCAACGCGCAGGTGGCACTGGCGAACCAGGAGCTGCTCAGCAAGAACGACGAGCTGGTGTCCGCGCTCCAGCGCGCCCAGGAGGCGCAGCTGCGCGCCCGCTTCGCCAAGAAGCGCGCCGAGGAGAGCGCCACGACCGCGCGTGACGCCCGCGAGGAGGCCCTCCGCGCGGCGGAAGAACTCTCCACGTTGCTCAAGCGGGAGAAGGAGCGCGTCTCCCGCCTGCAATCCCAGTTGGGCAGTCCGGTCATCGAGGTCCTGAAGTGAGAAGCAACCTGAACAGGATGATGAGCAGGTCCGCGGTCGTGTTGTCGGTGCTGCTGGCGCTGGAGGCGGTGCCCGCGTGGGCGCAGGAGCCGGCGCCACGGACTGGCACGACGAAGACGTCCCGGGGCCCGCGCAAGGCAGGCACCGGGAAGACGTCCCGTGCCTCGAAGGCGTCCGGTACAGCGAAGGCCTCTGGCGCCACGAAGGCGACTGGCGCCACGAAGCTGTCCGGCACCTCGAAGACAGGCGGCGCCACGAAGCTGTCCGGCACCGGCACGAAGCGCCGGCGCAAGCCCTCCGCCGCCGACGCCGCGCAGGCGCCCGCCGAGG
>NZ_RAVW01000148.1 GCF_003611585.1 Corallococcus exercitus
GGACCGGGCGCCGCCGCACGGCCAGGGGCGCACCGCGGGCCGCGATGGACTCCAGGGCGAAGGCCAGGTCCTGCGCGGACTGGAACCGGTCGCCCGGGGCCTTCGCCAGACAGCGCGCGATCACCGCCCCCAGCTCCCCCGGCAGCACGGGCGGCTCATCGCGGAGCGCGGCGCTCATCCGCTCCACCGGGCTGTCGCCGCCGAAGGGGGCGTGGCCGCTCACGGCCTCGTGGAGCACCGCGCCGAGCGAGAACACGTCCGCGCGCGCATCCACGCCCTGACCGCGGATCTGCTCCGGTGCCATGTAGCCGGCGGTGCCCACCACCGCGCCGCTCTGGGTCAGCGCGGCGTCCTCGGTGCGCTCGGTGAGCCGCGCCAGTCCGAAGTCGAGGATCCGCGCGCTCCCGTTCGCGCAGAGGAAGATGTTCGCGGGCTTGAGGTCGCGGTGGATGACGCCGCGTGCATGCGCGGCCGCGAGCCCCTGCGACAACTGGATGCCCAGCCGCAACACCTGCTCCCGCGGCAGCGGGCCCCGCATCAACCGCGTCCGCAGGGTGGCGCCCTCCAGCCACTCGGTGACGAGGTACGGCACGTCCTCGTGGGTGCCCACGTCGAACAGGGTGAGCAGGTGCGGATGGGACAGCGCCCCCGCCGCGCGGGCCTCCTGCCGGAAGCGAGCCAGGCGCTCCGCGTCCCGGGCGAACCGCGCGGGCAGCACCTTCACTGCCACGTCCCGTCCCAGCCTGTGGTCGCGCGCCCGGTACACGTCCCCCATCGCGCCACTGCCACCGTGTTCGACGATGACGTACGGCCCCACCTGCTCCCCCGGGGCGAAGGCTCGGGGAGGAGGAGCCGCCTCCGCGAGCCGGCCCTCCGCGTGCCACGTCGCCGCGACGGCCGCGATCAGCGAGCCGCAGGCCTCACAGCGTGAGAGGTGGGCCTCGGCGAGGGAGCGCTGCTCAGACGGCAGGCGGTCCTCCACGAAGGCGAGAATCGTTTCCTCGGAAGGACATCCTGACATGGTGGGAAGCGACTCTAGGGGCGTTCGTGCTCAGGGAAGAAGCGGGGGCACTGCGATCCGGTATGCGCGGAAGGGCAGGGTCGGCGTCCCCGGCGTGCCGAAGAGGAAGCCCATCTGCGACTCCAGCACCCACGCGCCGTCCTCGGTGAGCGCGGCGGCGGTCGGCTCCACGAACCCATTGGCGAGCACCTCCTTCGCCCCCGCGCCTTCACCGAGCGTCACGAGGGACGCCCGTCCCGCCGTGTTCTCCACGACGAGCAGCCGCCCCGAGTCCACCCACTCGACCCCATCCGGCGTGTCCAGGGCGGGCGTCACCGGGATGGTCACCGGCGCCGACGCGCTTCCATCCGGCTGGATGTCGATGGCGAACAGCGCGCCCGTGTCGCTCTTCACGACGTAGAGCCGGCTCGCTCCGTCGTACGCGATGCCATTGAGGGTGATGAGGCCCGGCTCGGAGGGCTCGTACGCGGCATCCGCGGACCATGTCTCGAGCGCCGTCCCTCCCAGCGCCAGCCGGAAGACCGCGTTCCCGAACGAGTCCGTCACGTACACGTTGCCCGCGGCATCGACGGTGACGTCGTTGCAGAAGCTGACCTGGCCAGGCATGGCGTGGCTGGCCTTCTGGGCCCCCGTGGAGAGCGCATACGCGGTCAGGTACGAGGCCTGCGCGGGCAACAGCAGGTCGTCGTAGGTGCAGGCCCAGAGCGTGTCGTGCGCCTCATCCACCTGGAGCCCGTAGACGCCGAAGGCGGGACGGCCCGGGACGAAGACCTCCGCTCCCAGCGCACCCTTCTTGACGCGAGCGATGGCGCCGGTGCCCAGGCTGCCCGCGTAGAGCGTGCCGTCCTTCGCGGCCGCGATGCCCTCCGGATAGAAGGCCTCGCCGGGCCACTGCACCTCGGTGGGGACGGAGCCAGGGTCCTCCGGAAAGGGTTCGCAGGCGGAGACGGCGGCGGCGAGGGTGACGGCGGACAGCCAGGAAGGGATGCGCATGGGCTTTCCTCGGTGAGGCCCGGAAGGGGCCTTTCGACGCCCTGACACCGGCCGGAAAAACCCTTGCAGCGAAAGTTCAGTCCCCCTGGCCAAGCAGCCGCGTGAGGCTCAAGTCCACCTGGCTCACGACCAGTGCGGCGATGCTGTCCACCGACGACGCGCCGACCCCCAGGCGCTCACAGAGCTGCCGCGTCGTGGTCTCCGCCACCTGTTCGCGGGCGCGGCTGAGCCAGCGCGAGACGGTGGACGGGTGCACGCGGTAGAGCGCCGCGATGGCCTCCAGGGCCAGCGCCTCCACGTGGTACAGGCGCATCAGGGTGCGATCCCTGTCGGACAGCTGCCCCAGCGCCGCGCGCACGGCCTCCGTGAAGGCCTCGCGGTACCGCGAGCGGAGGTGCTCCAGCTCCGGCCCCAGCTGCTCGCCGAACGCGGTCTCGACGGAGTCCTGGGCCGCGGCGTCGGCCCGCGCTTCGGAGCGCTTGAGGTTGAGCGCGATGCGCAGCGCCGCCACCCGCACCCAGCCGCCCAGCGCGCCGCCGCCGGTGAACTCCGCGATCCTCGGCTCGGAGCCCGGCTCCGCGGTGAACAGCTTCTCACGCAGCAGCTGCCGCACCTCCGCCACGAACGCGGGCGAGCGGTCCACGCCGGACACGAACGCGCCGACCTCGCGGAGGTAGTCGTCCTCGAAGAACTGGAGCGCGGCGCGCTGGTGCCGCAGGCACCCGAAGGTCAGGTACAGCTCCGAGAAGGCAGGCGAGTCTCCATCGAGCGCCGCCAGCAGGGCCGTGGGGGACGTCAGCCGCTCCGCGACGAACGCGACGAACGCCCGGGGTTCCACGTCCAGTCCGGGCCAGCGCGAGCCGGCGCGCTCGACCGCCGTGGTGAGCAGGTCCTCCAGCCGCGCGGGCTCCGGAAGCGAAGCCGGCGCGCAGCCAGAGGCCGCGAGGAAGGCGGAGGCCAGTGGGGTGGGAGCAGGGGGCACGCCCGGAACGCTACCACCCCCATCCAGCGGAAGAAGGAGCCCGGGCCCGCGAGCCCGAGGCTCCTCGAACTCTCACGCCTGGGGCGAGAGGGCCTTCGTGATGGCGCCCTCGAGGCGGCTCTTGGGCACCGCGCCGACGATCTGCTCCACGACCTTGCCGCCCTTGAAGACGAGCAGGGTCGGCAGCGAACGGATGCCGTACTCCTGGGAGGTGTCCTGGTTGGCGTCGACGTCGACCTTGGCGATCTTCATCTGGCCCTTGTAGCGAGACGCCAGCTCCGCGACGGCGGGAGCGATGGCGCGGCACGGGGCGCACCACGCGGCCGTGAAGTCCACCAGCACGGGGACGTCTGACTCCAAGACTTCCTTCTTGAAATTGGAATCCCCAAGTTCGAGTACGTCATTGCCCGCCATGTTTCCTCCTGGAACCGTGCGCCAGCGCCCCACAGGGGCGGCGATCATCCTGATCCGCAACCTAAGGGGCAGGCAGCCAAAAAGCACGGTTTTGGAGGCTCACCTCCGGCGCCAATGTCGGAGAGCTGTTGGTCCCCGGGGCTCCACGGGCGAGAATGCGGCGCGGCTCACTTCCTGGAGGACACCGTCCCATGCGCGTCATCAACTTCAATCCCGGCCCCGCCGGCCTCCCCACGGCAGCGCTGGAGCGGGCCCGGGACGAGCTGCTCGACTTCCAGGGGACGGGGATGTCCATCATCGAGCACAGCCACCGGGGCAAGGCCTTCGAGGCCGTCCACCACGAGGCCATCGCGCTCATCAAGGAGCTGCTGGCCGTCCCGGACACGCACGAGATCCTCTTCCTCCAGGGTGGCGCCTCGCAGCAGTTCGCGCAGGTGCCCATGAACTACCTCACCCAGGGCGCCTCCGCGGACTACCTGGTGACGGGAGGCTGGAGCGAGAAGGCGGTGGAGGAAGCGCGCTTCTTCGGCACGCCGCGCATCGCCGCGAACACCCTGGAGCAGGACAAGCGCTTCACGCGCGTGCCCACCCAGGCCGAGCTCCAGCTGGACCCGAAGGCCACCTACGTCCACATGACGAGCAACAACACGCTCTTCGGGACGCAGTGGCACACGTTCCCGGACGTGGGCCGGGTGCCGCTGGTGGCGGACATGAGCTCCGACATCCTGTGGAAGCCCATCGACGTGAGCCGCTTCGCGCTCATCTACGCGGGAGCCCAGAAGAACATCGGGCCGTCGGGCATCGTCGTCGTGCTGGTGGACAAGGAGTTCATGGCGCGGGGCCGCAAGGACATCCCGAAGATCTTCCGCTACACGACCTACGCGGAGCACAACTCGCTCTACAACACGCCCTCCACCTTCTCCATCTACCTCTGCCGCAACGTGCTCTCGTGGATCAAGGACGTGGGCGGCCTGAAGCAGGTGGAGGCCTGGAACCGCGAGAAGGGCGACCTGCTGTACGCGGCCCTCGACCGCAACGCGGGCTTCTACCGGGCCCCCGTGGAGAAGGCGTCGCGCTCGTACATGAACGTCGTGTTCCGCCTGCCGGACGAAAAGCTGGAAGAGGCCTTCGTGGCCGAGGCGGCCAAGGCCGGCATGGTCGGCATGAAGGGCCACCGCATCACCGGCGGCATCCGCGTGTCCTTGTACAACGCGGTGACCGTGGACCACGTGAAGACACTGGTCTCCTTCATGGACGACTTCGTGAAGAAGCACGGATAGCCCCCGCGGCGCCGAAAGGCTTTGCGCCCGGAGTGTGATTCGAGAAACACTTCACGCTCCGTGGGGGTGTTCTTGAATCGCAACTTCTGGCTGCTGACGCTGTGCCAGTGCTTCTTCATGTTGAACAACATCACGTTCACGTTCGTGAACGGGTTGGTGGGCCTGGCACTGGCGCCCGTCCCCTGGATGGCCACGCTTCCGGTAACGGGCTACGTCGTGGGCAGCGCGCTCGCCACCACGCTCGTGGCCCGCAGCCAGCGCGCCTGGGGGCGCAAGCGCTCCTTCCAGCTGGGGCTGGTGGTGGGCATCGCCGCCTCCGGCCTGTGTGCCTTCGCCGCGGCGACGGGCCGCTTCTGGCTGCTGGTGCTCGCCACGATGCTGGCCGGCTACTACAACGCCAACGCCGCGCTGTACCGCTTCGTGGCCATGGAACTCGTCGGCCCCGCCTACAAGGAGCGCTCCATCTCCTGGGTGCTGGCGGGCGGCATCCTGGGCGCGGTGACCGGCCCCAACCTGGCCCGGTACACCAAGGACCTGCTGGGCACCCCGTTCACGGGCGCGTACGCGATGCTGGTCGCCTTCGCCCTGGTGGCGCTGGCGGTGATGAGCTTCATCACGTTCCCGGCGCTGCCCCGGCCCGACCCCGCGCGTCCTGGGCGCTCGCTGCGGGAGATTGCCCGCCAGCCGGTGTTCGTCGTGGCCGTGGCCGCCTCGGCGCTGGGCTACGGCGTGATGAACCTGCTGATGTCCGCCACGCCCATCGCCATGACGCAGATGCACCACTCCTTTGACCACGCCGCGCTGGTCATCGAGTGGCACGTCCTGGCCATGTTCACGCCCAGCTTCTTCACCGGCCAGCTCATCAAGCGCTTCGGCGTGTTGAGGGTCATGTGGGTGGGGCTCGCGGCCAACCTCGCCTGCATCGTCATCGCCCTGTCAGGCGTCGCCGTGATGCAGTTCCTGGTGGCCCTGGTGCTGCTGGGCGTGGGCTGGAACTTCCTCTTCATCGGCGGCACCACGCTCTTCACCGAAGCCTACCGGCCCGAGGAGAAGACCACCGTGCAGTCCACGATGGACTTCTGCATCTACTCCACCATGGCCGTCACGTCCTTCGCGTCGGGCGCGCTGATCACCACGCGGGGCTGGGAGTATCTGAACTGGGGCTCGCTGATCCCCATGGGCGCGCTGGCCGTGGCCCTCGTCTACCTGGCCACCCAACGGCGCGCGGCGTCACTCACCGCGTGATGCGCTGATCCGCCGCAAGGCCTCTCACATCACCGTCTCACATGGGACGTAGCGGGTTGGATGGCTTCTGCCTCCGGCCACGCCTTGCGTCATTTCATGACAAGCCGCGCCGTGGTTGAGCCCTTGACTCACCGTGAATGAGTCGACTACATAACGCCCTCGGAAAGCGCTGAGAGCGCCGGAAGAGGGGGAAGACTGGATTCTTCAAGCCACATCGCCGGGCGGCTCACGCCCCATGTGAACCAGGTCATCGGGCGCATTCCGGACTGGAAGGGAGCCTTCCTCTTCTACGAGGGCGGGCGCCCGGTGGTTCGACGGGCAGAGGAGCTCCAGTCAGACCTCCGGAAGGCCGTCACCCTGTTGCGGCGCGAGGGTTTCCAGCGCGGCGATCGCATCGGGATTGTCGGCGCCAACAGCTACGCGTGGCTCCTGCTCGACCTGGCATGTCTGGCTTGTGGTTTCGTCTCCGTGGGGTTCGATCCCATCCATCACCGGTGGAAGGAGCTCCAGTCGGAGCTGGGATTGCGTCGCACGTATGAGATTCCGGATGGCGCCACCCCCTGGCAGGTCCTGGGAGTGCCGCCGGAAGACGCGGACGACGCGGGACTGCTCCAGGGGCACGCGTTCGGTCCCGATGACATCATCGGGATGAAGTTCACGTCGGGCTCGACGGGGGAGACCAAGGCCATCGAGCTGAAGCGCAAGAGCGTGGACGACACGCTCACCAACGTGCAGGGCATGTTCCACCACGGCCCGGGTGACAAGCTCCTGCTCTTCCTGCCGCTGTACCTCAACCAGCAGCGGTTCTGGATCTACTCGTCGCTCCTCTTCGACCATGACGCCGTGGTGGTGCAGTACCGGCTCGCGGTGATGGCGCTCCGCCGGGAGCGGCCCACCGTCGTCATGGGCGTGCCGGAGTTCTTCACCAGCCTCATCAAGGGGTTCGACCCCGCGGTCCCGGAGCAGAAGGAGCGCTTCCGAGAGCTGATGGGCGGCAACATCCGCTACCTGTGGACGGGCTCGGCCCCCATCAGCCTGGCGACGTTGAAGGCCTACGAAGCCATGGGCATGCCGCTCTACCAGGGCTACGGCATGAACGAGACCTGCATCATCTCCAAGAACCACCCGGGGCAGGACCGGCTCGGGAGCGTGGGGAAGGTCGTCCCGAGCAAGAGCGTCCGGTTCGACGACGAAGGTCAGATCCTCGTGAAGAGCACCCACGAGGTGAACGTGCGCTACGCCAACGTCCCGGCGGACGTGAGCGCCCTGACGTTCCGCCCGGACGGGTACGTGGCGACGGGCGACCTGGGCCACCTGGACGCGGACGGCTACCTGTACGTGACGGGCCGCGTGAAGGACATCGTCGTGCTGTCCAGCGGCCGGAAGGTCAGCCCCATCCCGCTGGAGAACCGGCTGGAGGAGGCCGCCTGCATCGACAAGGCGGTCGTCTTCGGCAGCGGGCAGAGCCACCTCACGGCGGTCATCTCCGCCGTCCCCGGCACCGCGCACGGGGACGTCGAGGCGGTCGTCGCCAGCGTGAACGCCCGGCTCCCGGAGGACGAACGGATCCGCAAGTTCCTCCTCGCCCCCGAACCGCTCACCCGTGAGAACGGCCTGCTCACGTCGCAGTTCAAGGTCCGCAGGAACGCTGTCTGGGCCCGGTACGAGCGCGAGCTCCTCGCGCTCTACGGCGCCTGAGCGCTCCCACCGTCATCCCCACCCTCGAAGCCGAACGGTCTCCATCCATGGACAACGTGGTTCAGGAAGTCACCCGTCAACTCAACCAGGTCGCGGCGGGAGCGACCTTCGGCCAGGAGACGGACTTGAGGAACGTGCTGGGCCTGTCGTCGCTGGCCCTCGTCTCCCTGCTCACGCAGCTGTGCGAGGCCTTCAACGTCGACATGCTGACCCTCACGGACGCGGACCTGGCGAAGCTCGACACGGTCGGAGACCTGGTCGGCCTCTTCACCCGCGTGCGGGGGCAGTAGGGCCATGAGCGCGTTCTTCGCGGACCGGAACGTCGTCCTGGAGGACGAGCGCGTGCGCCTGCGGCCCCTGGTCCCGGCGGACGTCGACGCGCTCGCGGAGATCGCCCTGGATCCCGCCATCTGGCAGTTCTTCGTCGCCTCCATCCAGACCCGCGACGACCTCCAGCGCTTCGTGGACGAAGCCGTGGAGTCCACCCGCGCCGGCACCGCGCTGGCCTTCACCGTGGTCGACAAGGCGTCGGGCGCCGTCGCCGGGAGCACCCGGTTCGGCAACCTGTCCGCTCGCGACCAGAGGGTGGAGGTGGGCTGGACGTGGCTCGGGCGGCGCTTCGTGGGCACGGGCATCAACACCCGCTGCAAGCACCTGCTGATGGCCTACGCGTTCGAACAGCAGGGCGTGCAGCGCACGGAGTTCAAGACGGACGTCCTGAACCAGCCGGCGCGCCGCGCGCTGCTGAAGGTCGGCTGCACGGAGGAGGGCGTCCTGCGCTCCCACACGCTCATGCCCGGCGGGCGGCGGCGGGACACCATCTACTACTCGGTCCTCGCGGGGGAGTGGCCCGGGGTGAAGCAGCGCCTGGGTGACCTCCTCAAGGCCGGAGGCGGCGGACGATGTTGACGCCCCTGCGTGAGGTGACCGTGTCGGGGGATGCCCTGACGCGGGGCGCGCAGCACGGTGAGGCGCTGCGCAAGGAGATCCAGGACTTCGTGCGGGACGACTTCGCTCGCGTGAACCGGATCCGCCACGCGCCGCTGCCGGCGGCCCGGATCTGGCGCATCGTCGACGAGCACCGCCAGGTGCTGGAGGCCCAGGTGCCGGAGCTGGCCCGGGAGGTCCAGGGGCTCGCCCGGGGCGCGGACATCCGCTACGAGGAAGCGCTCCTGCTCCAGCTGCGCCGTGAGCTGCTGGGCGCTCCGGCCGGCCCCGCGGGAGGGGACTGCAGCACGCTCGCGGTCCGCGACGCCCGGGGACGGCGGCTGGCGCAGACCGTGGACCAGGACGGCCTCATCGCGGACCTGGGCATCGTCCTGCGCATCCTCCCGGAGCACGACGGCGCGCCGGAGGTGTTGATGTTCACCTTCGCGGGCCTGCTGGGCTACCTGGGCCTCAACAGCTTCGGGCTCGGCGTCTCCATCAACCTGCTGACCTCGGACATGGGAGGGCCCGGCGTGCCGCCGTACCTGCTCGTCCGCGAGGCCCTGGCACGGCCCGACGCGGCCTCCGTCGTCGGCCGGCTGGAGGCGCTGCCCCGCGCGAGCGCCCGGGCGCTCACGCTCTTCGACGCGCGGGGCGTCACCTGCTGCGAGTTCACCCCCAGCCGCCTCCGCGCGTGGCACGCCGACTCCCTCCTGCGCACGAACCACTTCCTCCACGAGGAGCTGGTCCCCGACGACCGGCTCAACATCTTCAGCCGCAACGGCTCCCGCCGCCGCCTGGAGCTGCTCAAGGCGGGTCTGGCCTCCGCGGTGGATGACGCGTCCACCTTCACGCTGCTGTCGGACCACTCGCTGTTCCCCACCGGGCTGTGCGCGCACGCGGAAGGGGACGTGCGGCGGCCGGACACGGTCGCCGCGGTGGTGATGCGCCCGGACGAAGGCGTCCTGTCCGTCACCAAGGGCAACCCCTGCCGCGCCACCCCGGTGGAGTTCCGGCTGTCGCGCCCACCGGACGCGGCGCGCATCGCACCCGTCCTGAACGAGGCCGCCTCATGTTAGCCAGCACGCGCGCGGTGAAGGCACCGCCCCATCTGTTCGTCCAGGTGATGCCCACGCCCAACGGCCGGCTCCACCTGGGCCACATGTCCGGCCCCTACCTCAAGGCCGACATCCTGGCGCGGCACCTGCGCCTGCGCGGGGTGGAGGCCCACGTCATCTCCGGCGCGGACTCCTACGAATCGCACGTCGAGCTCAAGGCCGCGCAGACGGGCAGCACCGAGCACGCGGTCGCCACGCGGTTCCACGGGTTGATTGAGCAGGAGCTGGCGGCGCTGCGCATCGACAGCGTCTTCACGGATCCGCTGCGGCCGGACCTGCATGACGAATACGTCGCGTTCAACCGCCGTACCCTCGACCAGCTCGCCCGGCAGGGTGGGGTGGAGACGCTGCGCGAGAAGGTCCGGTACTCGCCGTCGCTGAAGCGGTATGGCGCCGGCTGCTGGATCTCCGGAACCTGCCCCCAGTGTGGCGCGGGCTCCGGCAGCTACTTCTGCGAGGCCTGCGGCGGCCACTACAAGCCGGAGGACCTTCGCGACGCGCGCTGCACCTTCGACGCCGCGGACGTGCGGGAGGTGGAGGTCGAAAGCCTCTTCCTGCGGCTGCGCCGGCGCCAGCAGCTGGACGCGCGCATCGAACGGATGGGCATCCCGCCCGGCTTCCACCAGATCCTCACCCGCTACTTCGAGGCGCAGGGAGAGCGCGTCCGCCTGACCAACCCGGGGCGGTGGGGGATGCCGTACGGGCCCGGTGACGGCGTCATCTTCACGTACACGACCGGGCTGCTCTCCTTCTCGCTGTTCTGCGCGGAGCTCTTCAAGCGCGCGCACGGCCTGGAGAAGCACCCCTTCGCGCCGGACTCCGACTGCGTGACCGTCGCCACGTTCGGCATCGACAACACGGTCGCGTACCTCGCGGGCGTGCTGGGCGCGGCGGTGGAGTGGGACGACATCAAGCCGTTCGACTACTTCCTCACCAACCACTTCTACAACCTGGAGGGGCGGAAGTTCTCCACCAGCCGCGACCACCTGGTGTGCGCGCGCGACCTGGTCACCGGCTCCGGCGTCTCCCCGGATGCGATCCGCTACTTCCTGGGCAAGGTGAACCCGGAGGCGGGGCCGAAGGACTTCATCGTCTCGGAGTTCGTCGACGTGAACAACCACGTCCTGGCCGGAGGCCTGGAGGCCCTGCTGTCGCGCGCCTTCGCCCACGTGCGCACCGGGGCCGTGGCCGCGCCGTCGGACGGCCTGATGCGGGAGCTGGACCGCGTCCTGGAGGAGCAGGCGTCCCACCTGCGCCTGCCCACGACGAACCTGGCCCGCGCGGCCGGCTGCATCGACGCGTGGCGGGACGTGGGCGCGCGGCTGGACGCCTCCGACGCCACGGCCGAGTACTGGTGGCTGAAGGGGTTCAGCATGGTCGCCGCCCCGTTCATGCCGGACGTGTCCCAGCGCATCTGGGCGTTGCTGGGCCATGGCGGCGCTCCCCGGCTGGAGTCCTTCACGGACCGGCCCGTGCTGGCGGCGCCGCCGGTCTGGACGCCCGCCTTCGAGTCGGTTTCCGCCGCGGCTGTTGAGCGAAGTGTCCACCGCGAGGCCGCGCGCTCGCCGGGTGGAAAGGGGGCACGCGAATGAAGTCACCAGCGAAGTACGACGCGATTGGCGTCGGCATTGGACCCTTCAACCTGAGCGCGGCCGCGCTCTGTGAGCCGATTGCGTCCCTCTCCACGCTGTTCGTGGACCGCAAGCCGGAGTTCTCCTGGCACCCGGGGCTGCTGCTTTCCGGCGCGACCATCCAGACGTCGCACCTGAAGGACCTGGTCACGCTCGCGGACCCCCGCAACCCGTACGGCTTCCTGTCGTATCTGCACGCCCACGGCCGGATGTACCGCTTCATCACGTCCGACTTCCGGGGGGTCGAGCGCGCGGAGTTCGACGACTACTTCCGGTGGGTCAGCAAGCAGCTGCGCAACCTCCGCTTCGGCATGGACGTGCAGACCGTGGACTTCGACGGCGAGCACTTCATTGTCAACGGGAACCCGGACCTCACGTCCCGGCACCTCATCCTGGGCACGGGGCTGAGCCGGTGCGTCCCGGAGTGCGCCGAACCGCTCCTGGGCAACCGCGTCTTCCACAGCGACACGCTGCTCAACCAGGGGCTCGACTGGAAGGACAAGCGCATCGCCATCATCGGTGGCGGGCAGTCCGGCGCGGAGATCTTCCGCCACCTGCTCTCGGATGATCAGCGCTTCCCGTCGCACCTGTACTGGGTGTCGTCGCGCAGCAACTTCCTGCCGCTGGACGACTCGCCCTTCACCAACGAGCTCTTCACGCCGGGCTACAGCGCGCACTTCTTCGAGCTGCCCCTGGACCAGCGGCTCTTCACCGTGGACAGCCAGAAGCTCGCGAGCGACGGCATCTCCATGAACCTGCTCCAGGACATCTACCGGCGGCTCTACGCGCTGGAGTTCCTGCGGGCGCGCAAGCCGGAGGTCGCGCTCCGCGCCAACAAGCGGATGACCGCCATCTCGAAGTCCGACGCTGGTGACTACACCGTCACGATGAAGGACTCGCTGCACGGCCGCACGAGCGACGTGACGGTGGACGCCGTCATCCTCTGCACCGGCTACCAGTACCGCATCCCCGCGTTCCTGAAGCCGCTGCTCTCGCGCATCCCGCTCGACAAGGGCGGCTATCTCTACAACCCGGACTTCTCCATCAAGTGGGACGGGCCGGCGACGCACAAGATCTACGTGCAGAACGCGGCCATCAACTCGCGCGGCATCGCGGATCCCAACCTGAGCCTGATGGCCTGGCGCAGCGCGAACATCGTCAACGACCTGGTCGGCCGCCCTGTCTACAAGGTCCACAACTCCAAGGAGCTGCAGCTATGGGTGTAGACGCCAGGCATCCCTCGGCGAGCGTGCCCTTCGAGTCCGCGGACTTCGACGAGGCGGGCCTGCGCGTGGAGAAGGTGGACATGAAGGCGCTGCGCGCCTGCGCGCCCGCGTTCAAGATGTCCCGGTTCACCATCAAGCCCGGTGGGCACTCCGCGCTCGACTGTCACGAGGACCAGGAGATGTGGTTCATCGCCGCCGGCGAGGGGGAGCTCACCCGTCACGGCGGTGAGGTGACGTCGGTCCGTCCGGGCGACATCATCGAGCTGGGCTCCAACATCAGCCACACGCTGCGCAACACCGGCGAAGGTGAGCTGCGGGTGTTCTCCGTCTGGTGGATGTGATGGATCGCACCCGGGACCCGTTCGATCTCGTCGTGGTGGGTGCCGGCATCATCGGCACGCTGGTGGCGCTGCTGGCGAAGCGGCACCACCCGGGCTGGCGCATTGCCCTGGTGGACCGCTCCCTCGCGGGACACGGGGCCACGCTCTACTCGGCGTTCCTGGACGTGCCGCTGGGCGCGACCCCTGTCCGGCGCGCGCTCACGGAGCGAAGCCGGGTGCTGTATCAGCAGCTGCGCGCGGAGCTGCCGGACCTGCCGCTGCGCGACCTGCCCGCCGTGTTCCTCACGTCGGAGGCGCGGGTGCAGGAGCGGCTGGATGGCCTGGTGCGGGATGCGACGTCAGCGCCCCGCAGGGTCGACGCCGCGGCGGCGCTGGCGCTGGCACCCCCGGGCTTTCGTTCGCCCGAAGGGATGGCGGTCCTGGGGGAGGTCCGGGCGGCGCGCTGCACCGGGCCCACGCTGGTGACGACGCTGCTGCACGCCTTCCTCGCGCGACCGGGCAGCGTGTGCCTGGAGGGCGTGGAGGTCGTGCGGGTGTCCTCGGAAGGCGATGGCTCCCAGCGGCTGACGGCTCACGACGGGCGCGAGTGGGTGGCGCGCCGCACGGCGCTCTGCCTGGGGCCGTGGCTGGGCAGCGCTCGCGCGGCGCTGGCGGACGTCCCGCGGCACTGGCGGGTGAAGAAGATCACGGCGCTGCATGTCCCCGTCGTGCCGCACCCCGACGCGCCCGTCGTCTACCTGCTCGACGACGAGGCCTTCCTGCTGCCACAGCCCGAACACGGGCGCTTCCTCTTCAGCTTCCGCTCCGAGCACTGGGACTGCGAGCCGGAGGCATCGGCCCTGCGCATCGACCCGCCGGACCAGGCCCGCGCGCGCGGCATCCTGGAGCGCTACCTCGACGTGCGCGGCCTGGAGCTGGGCGGCCGCGTGTTCTGCGATGCCTACAGCGCGGACACGGACCCTTCCGTGGAGCCGCTGGCCGCGGTGCCCGGGGCCTTCGCGGTGGGCGGCGGTGCCGGGTCGGGATTCCGGCTGGCGCCCGCGCTCGCGGAGCGGGCGGTCTACGCACTCGAAGCCGCCGGGACGGGAAGGTAGGCGCCCACGTGGACACCGCACCCACCGCCACGTCTCTTCCTGGAGGAGCCCCGATGCCTGGAGCGCACCCGGCGTTCGTGCTGGACGTGGGCGGAAGCGTCACGGACGCGGAGCTGGCGTCCTTGCTAGATGACGTCTTCGTGAAGCCGGGCCACACGAGCCCGCCCGTCGCGGAGCGGCTCTTCGCACCGGACCGCGTGCGCACGCGGGGCACGCTCATCACCGCGCGGGAGCCGGAGGCCGGCGTGCTGCTCGGGATGGTCATCCTGGTCGCTCCCGGAGCCGCCGCCCGGCAGATTTCACGGGACGACGAGGCGGAGTTCCACCTGCTCGCCGTTCATCCGGACGCGCGGGGGCGGGGCATCGGACGCGCGCTGGTGGGCGCGGGCCTCCAGCTCGCGCGCACGCGGGGCTGGTCCCGGCTGGTGCTGTCCACCCAACCCCAGATGGCGGGAGCGCAGGCGCTCTACGCCGAGGCCGGCTTCGAACGCGCGCCGGACCGGGACTGGGGCAAGTACCTCGCCTTCACCCTCCAACTCGAGGCGGCCTGACGCGCCTCACTTGCCGCACACCGCGCGAGTGGCGCGGTCGAACCTGGAGCTGCCGCACATGCGAACGACCTTACGAAGCCTCCCTACGGAACAAGTCATGAGCGTCCCGGCCGGGGTGGCGTGCGCGTGTTGTTGCCAGCGGGTGTGAGACCTATGAACAAGGACGTTTTCATCAGGACGCTGAGCGAAGCCCTCCAGCAAGAGCCCTCCCAGCTCGACCTGTCGAAGAGCTTCATCGACAACGGTGGCTACTCCCTCGCCGCGGTCCGGTGGATCGATCTGATCTACCCCGCCACGGGGGTGGTCATGAACTTCTTCGACGTGATGGGCACGGAGCCGCTGCAGGCCCTGCTCGACGCGCCGGCGGAAGGTGCCTCCACCAGCGGCGCGGAGGCGTCCTCCGACGTGGATGAGGGCGTCATATGACGTCCGCCGCCCCAACGCAGGCCCGTGCGACGGGCCCGGAGACCGCGCCCGCGGCCCCTGCTGCCGACGCCGGAGCGGAGCTGCTGACCGCGGCGACGTACGACCTCGTGGAGGAGCTGAGCGAGGCGGGTGTCGAGCTGAGCGTGAAGGAGGGACGCCTGGCGTTCAAGGCGCCACCGGGGCGGCTCACTGACGCGCTGAAGGAGCGCATCCGCGAGCAGAAGGAAGCCCTGCTCGCGCTCCTGGGGCCTGACGAGTCCGTGCGGGCCCGTGCCCGCACGCTGCCGCTGTCGGAGCTTCAGCAGTCATACTGGCTGGGCGAGGCCGGCACGCAGGGCATCGCCGGGGCAGGGTGTTGGTACAACGGCTTCTCCGTGGAGACGCTGGACCTGGAGCGCCTCCAGGCCGCCCTCACCGCGCTGTTCACACGGCACGACGCGCTGCGGATGACGGTGGGCCCGGATGGGCGCGGCCGGCTCCTGGAGCACGTGGGCCCCTTCCCGCTGGAGTACCAGGACCTGCGCGCGCTTCCGGCCGCGGACGTGGCGCGTGAGCTGGAGCGCACGCGGGCCGCGATGAGCCGGCCCCGGAGCGGGGCGGAGGTCTGGCCGCTCTACCGGATGTGCGTGCAGCGGACCGCGGAGCGCTTCCACGTCCACGTCGAGGGGCGCCTCCTGGTGGGCGACGCGACGTCCTGGTTCCTCTACGTCGAGGAGCTGCGGAAGCTGCTGGAGGACCCCGCCCGCACCGACCTGCCCGCGCCGGGACGGCTGGCGAGCCTGGTCCTGCGCCGGTTCCGGCAGCTCGTGTCGGCCGACTATCAGCGGGCCCGGCAGTACTGGGCGGGGCGTGCGATTCCGCCCTCGCCCGCGCTCCCGGTGCGCACCCTCGCCGAGGGCGGAGGCCGCATCCGGAGGTTGATCGCGGACCTGCCCGAAGCGGAGGCCACCGTGCTGACCGCCCGGGCCCGGGAGTTCGGGCTGACGCTGGACAACGCGCTGATGGGCGCGTTCGCGCTGGTGCTGGCGGAGTGGGCGCAGACGCCGGACTTCAGCATCAACGTCCTGCACGGCGGAGGGCGGCACCTCGGCCTGCCGCTCGGTCACTTCGGCGGCATCGTGCGCCTGGAGCTGAACGTCCGGCGCGACGCGTCCTTCGCGGACCTGGCGGGGGCCATCCGTCAGCGGCTCGCCCTGGACATGGGCCATGCGTCCGTGGACGGCGTAACGGTGCAGCGGATCGCGGCGCGTCAGTCCGGCACTCCGGTCCGCGCGGGCGTGGTCGCCTATTCGAGTGGCCTGGCCCTGGGCCGGTCCGACACGGAGATTGGCCTGGCGCAGCTGGGCTGGAAGCCGGAGGGCGCGAGCATCCAGAGCCCGGGCGTCCTCATCGACCAGCAGGTCTTCCGGACGCGGGATGGCCTCCGCTTCCATTGGGACATCGACGCGGACACGCTGTGCCCCGGCGTGGGGGAGGCGATGTTCGACACCTTCCTGGCCGGCGTCCGCCGTCTGGCCGAGGCGCACGATTGGAAGACGCCCCTGCGGATGGCGCTGCCCCCGGCGCAGCAGGCCTCGCAGGCCCGCGCCAACGCCACGTCGGCGGAGCGCTCCGTCCACCGGCTCCACTCCCTGCTGGAGCGGCAGGTGCGCGGGAATCCCGGCACGGCGGTGGTGACGCGCGAGCGGACGCTGTCGTTCCAGGAGCTGGGACAGCGCGCGAGCGGCGTGGCGAACGCCCTTCGCGCGCGTGGCGCGAAGCCGGACGTCCCGGTGGCCATCGTCGCGAACAAGGGCTGGGAACAGGTGGTCGCCGCGCTCGGAACCGCCTTGGCCGGGGCACCCTATGTGCCCCTGGATCCGTCCTGGCCGTCCGCGCGCCTGTCCGCGGTCCTCACCGCCGCTGACGTGGGGATGGCGCTGTGTGACGCCGCTGGCGCCGAAGCCCTGGCGCGCGAGGGCGGTGGCACTGCCCTCGTGAGCCTCCGCATCGACGAGGTGCCCCTGGCCTCCGTGGACGCGGTGGGCCCGGACGCGGGCCGGCTGGCGTACATCCTCTTCACGTCGGGCTCCACGGGAGAGCCCAAGGGCGTCGCCATCTCGCATGACGCGGTGGCCAACACGCTCGAGGACATCCAGCGCCGCTTCGGCGTGGGCCCGGAAGACTGCGTGCTGGGCGTCTCCCACCTGCACTTCGACCTGTCGGTCTTCGACCTCTTCGGCGTTCTGGGCGCGGGAGGCCGGCTGGTGCTGCCTCCGCCCGCCAGCCACCCGGACCCTGCGGAGCTGTTCCCGCTGGTGCAGGAGCACCGCGTGACGGTCTGGAACACGGTGCCGGCGATCATGGAGATGCTCGTCGAGTACATGGAGGCACGGGGCCTCCAGGCACCGTCGCTGCGGCTCGCGCTCCTGTCGGGAGACTGGATCCCGGTCACGCTGCCCGGACGGATCCGCGCGGTGTTCCCGAACGCGCGCGTGGTGAGCCTGGGCGGCGCCACCGAAGCGTCCATCTGGTCGAACGCGTTCGAGGTGCGGGACGTCCCGGCCACCTGGTCCAGCATCCCCTACGGCTTCCCGCTGGCGAATCAGCAGCTACTGGTGCTGCACCCGGGCGTGGGCACCCCCTGTCCGGACTGGGTCGAAGGGGAGCTGGCCATCGCGGGGCAGGGGCTGGCGGAGGGCTACTGGCGCTCACCGGAGAAGACGGCGGAGGCCTTCGTCACGCATCCGGAGACCGGCCTGCGGCTCTACCTCACCGGCGACCGCGCCCGCCGCTGGCCCGACGGCAACATCGAGTTCCTGGGCCGGACCGACGGCCAGGTGAAGATCAGCGGCTACCGGGTCGAGCTGGGCGACGTCACGGCGGCGCTGATGAAGTGCCAGGCCGTGGACAAGGCCGTGGTCGTGGCCGTGGGCCCGCGTGAGCACCGCTGGCTCGCGGCCTTCATCACCCCCACGGGCGCGGAGCGGCCGGAGCTGCGGGACACGCTGTCCGCGCTGCTTCCTTCGTACATGGTGCCGCGCCGGATCCACTGGCTGCCGGAGCTGCCGCTCACCGCCAATGGCAAGGTGGACCAGGCGAAGCTCCGCGAACTCGCGCTGCTCGACCAGCCCGTCACGCTGGCGCCGCGCACGTCCGCCGAGCACCTGATGGCGGAGCTGTGGTCGCAGATCCTCGGCCGCCCCATCCGCGACACGCAGGTGAGCTTCTTCGAGGTGGGTGGAGAGTCGGTGCTGGCGGTGCGGCTCGCGAACGCCATCGAGCACCGCACCGGCGTGCGCCCCGAACTGGCGGAGCTGCTGCGGACCGCGACCATCGAGGGCATGGCGCGGGTGATGGGCGGCCAGCGCGGCGGGGCGCACAGCGCGCTCGTGCGCATGCAGCGGGGCGCGGAGGGCGCGCCCACCGTCGTGTGCATCCACCCCGTCGGCGGCACCGTGTACTGCTACCGGGAGCTGGTCGACCTGCTGGGCAAGCGGTTCACCGTCGTCGGGCTCCAGTCACTGGGGCTTGAACACGGGGACCTGTCGCTGCGCGACCTGGCGGCCCACTATGTCGAACAGCTGGACGGCGCGGGGCTCAAGCCCGACGTCCTCTTCGGCTGGTCCCTGGGCGGAGCCGTCGCGTTGGAGGTCCAGCGCCGCCTCGAAGCCCGGGGAACGCGCCGGGTCGCCGCCGTGCTCGTCGACCCGTGGGTCCGCAAGCCCGCCGCTTCCAAGCCGGAGATGAAGGCCCTGGAGGCGGCGTTCATCCGCGACGTCCTGCGCGGCGCCGGGACGCTCAGCCTGGAGGCGCTGGCGGAGCGGCTGCGGACGCGCTCGCTGCCGGAGGTCGTCCAGTCCCTGGGCGGCGAGGGACTGGCACAGCGTGCGCGCGGCTCCGAGCTCGCCGCCCTGTTCGAGCAGTTCCGCCAGAACACCTCGGCGCTCCTCGGCTACGACCCGCCCGACGGTCCCGTCGACGCGGACGTCTGGTTCGCCGACGCGCAGCGGCCCGAGGACTTCCCGCACCTCCAGCCGCTGGACCAGTGCCGCCAGGTGCCGCGCGTCCACCGCGTGCCCGCGGACCACTACGGCATCATGGAAGGCGACGCGTTGAAGCGCATCGCCGCGGCCTTGCGGAGCCGGTTCGAAGTCACCCAGGAGGCCGCGTCATGAGGATCGGTGCGTTCACGTGGCGGCTCGGGGAGCGGCGGGAGATCGACTCGCTGCCCGAGCTTTCGGCGGATCCGCGAAGGCTCCAGCGCATGAAGAAGCACGGGCTGGCCTGCTTCATGGAAGCGACCCAGCCCCGCGAAGGCCTGATGGTGGAAGCCCTTCAGGCCTCGGTGCGCGAGTCGGGGATGGATCCCCTGTCCATCGACACCGTCATCTATGCGACCGGCACGTTCGATGACCGCGAGGACGCCGCGCTGATGCCCGTGGTGCTGCGCCGCTGTGGCCTGCTGAACGCGCGCCCCATCGGGGTCTTCCTGGGCTTCTGCGCGAACTTCACCTACGCCTTCGAGGCCATCGAGGGGCTGCGCGCGCTGGGTCGCTCACGCAACGCGCTGCTGCTCTTCAGCGACGCGTACCCCGCGGGACGCACGCGGCTCATCCGCCAGGACTCCGCTGTCGGCAGTGATGGCGTTGCGTGCTGTGTCGTGTCGGACGCGCTGGAGCGCGGCTACGACGTGGGGCCCGTCCGGCACCACTACGACGCCCAGGCGACCGAGCACCTGGAGACGGGAGACATCGTCTCGTACGTCCGCGCGTACTCGAACGGCGTGCGCACGTCCGCGGAGGCCGCGCTGGCGGCGGCGGAGGTGGGCGCGGCGGAGTGCCGGTGGCTGGTGACGGCGAACTTCAACCGCTCGGTGCTGCGCAACATCTCGGAGCTCTGTGGCATCGGGGCGGACCGCATCTACGACCGGAACATCGGGGAGCTGGGCCACTGCAGCTCCGCGGACCAGCTGATCGCCCTGGGGCAGCTCCTGGAGTCGGACCTGCCGGCCTCCACGCCGCTGCTGGTGACGGGGCCCGCGGACACCGTCTGGGGCGCGGCGGCGATGCGCGTCGTCCGGCCCGTGTCCATGCCCGCGGGGGAGGCCCGGTGACCATGCTGCTCTCCGACTTCCTCCTCCACCACGGCAGGACGGCGCCCGAGCGCGACGCCCTGGTGCACGACGGCGTGAGCTGGGACCACGCCCGCCTGTCCGCCGAGGTCGCCCGCTACCGGACCGCGCTCGCGCAGCTGGGCCTGGGGCGCGGTGACCGCGTCGTTTCGCGCATGGAGGCCGAACCCGACGCCATCGCGCTGCTCATCGCCACCATGGCGCTGGGCGCGGCCTACGTCCCCGTCGCGCCGGAGCTGCCTCCCGCGCGCTTCGAGGCCATCCTCGCCCGGCTGGAGCCCGCCGCCGTCGTCGTTTCGAGTGACCTGCGCGACGCCCCGGGCGTTCCTCCCGGCACGCAGGTGGGCCCGCTGGTGGTGGCCCGCACGGCCCATCCCGTGAGTGGCGACACCACCGCGCCGGGCCCGGAGGACGCGGCCTACATCATCATGACGTCGGGCTCCACGGGGCAGCCCAAGGGCATCGTGATGACCCATGGCGCCGCGGTGAACACGCTGCGCGGGTTCAGCGAGCTTGGCGTCCCGCCCACCGCGCGCGTCGGCACCATCTCGCCGCTCCACTTCGACTTCGCCATGTTCGACGTGGGCATGGCGCTCGGCAACGGGGCCACGCTGGTCCAGGTGCCGCGCATGCTGGCGTATCAGCCCCGGGGACTCGTCGAGTACCTGGACGAGCACCGCGTGACCCAGATGCACTCCGTGCCGTCCGTGTGGCGTCCGCTCCTCACGGAAGGGGACGCGTCGCTGCTCGGGGGCCTGCGGCACCTGGACACCGTCCTCTACGCCGCGGAGAGCTTCCCGGCGAAGGACGTCCACACCCTCCAGGGCTGGCGGCCGGACCTGCGCATCGTCCAGTGCTTCGGCCACTCGGAGTCCATCGGCTGCTGCTTCAAGACGTTCACCCGCCCGGCGGCCACGTTCAAGGGCCGGCTCTCCCTGGGGGTGGCGCTGCGCGGCACGGAGATGTTCGCGCTGGACGAAGCCGGCCGGGAGATAGGGGTGGGGGAGGAGGGCGAGCTGTACG
>NZ_RAVW01000149.1 GCF_003611585.1 Corallococcus exercitus
GTGTTGGAGCGCGGAGGCGGCGTACCAGGCGACGAACCGCGCACGGCGCGGCGGGACCCCGTGCGGCCCCGGGCCGGACCGGTGGAGCCGGTGTCGGGCTCGCGCTTGCCGGAGGACGTCGAGGGCTCGCGCAGCGCGGCCTCGTCCAGCACCACGCGGGGCTGGGGCTCCTCGCGGCGCGGAGCGCGGGGCATGGGGATGCGCGGGTGCGTGTCCGCGTCGCCCTCGCGCGCGGCCAGGGCGTCGTCCGGATCCGCGGAGATGTACGGCTCGCTGGAGTCCACCTCCAGGGCGCGCGGATCCACCGCGACCAGCTCCTCCGACGGCCGCGTGTCCTGCATCGTGGGCCGGGGAGCCGGACCCGAGTCGAGCGGCTCGGAGTCCAGGGGGTCCTCATCGAAGTCGATGGGGCGCGAGGCTCCAGGCTGGATGGAGGGCACCTGGATGGTGGGCGCGGCGTATGCCGGCACCGGCCGGTTGCCATTCGACGGCGTCGTCACGCCGGGGCGCGAAGACGGCAACGACGGCATCGCGGCCGTGGGGCGCTGGCCTTCCGGGATGCGCGGCTCGGAGGCTCGCGCGGGTTCGGAGGCGCGGGGTGCATCGAAGCCACGGGACAAGTCAGAGGCCCGCGGCGCATCGAAGCCACGGGACGCGTCAGAGGCCCGCGGTGAATCAAAGCCGCGAGAGGACTCCGACGCGCGCACCGACTCGAAGCTCGGCAGGGGCTCCGAGGTGCGGTCCGCGTCGAACGCGGCGGGCGGCGCGGGACGGCTGCCATTCGACGGCGTCGTCACACCGGGGCGCGACGACGACAGGGATGGCATCGCGGCGGTGGGACGCTGCCCCTCCGGGATGCGGACCTCGGCGACGCGGAGCTCGGAACGGCCTCCCTCGGGGATGGGCTCCGGCCACGGGTAGTCGCTCTCGGGAAGCTCCTCGTCATCGAGGAACGGGCCGTCCGGCGGAGGCGGCGGCTCCATGAACGGCAGCGACTCACCCGACGTCTCGAACCGCGCCGCCCCGGAGTCGAAGGACGGCATCGGCGGAGGAGACACCGGCCGCGAAGCATCCGCCGGCACGACGGGCACGGGGCCATCCGCCGGCCGCACGGCCGGAATCGCCGCCATCGGCGCGGGCGGCGGCACTCCACGAGGCCCCACCGAATCCGAGAAGGGCAGCGAGGCCCCCCGTCCCGCGTCCGCGAACGGCCGAGACACCGGGGCGTCCGCCACGGGAGGCGCGTCGCGCGACGTCAGCCCCGGATCCGCGTACGGCAGCGACGTGGCGCGCGGCGCGGTGGGCTCCACCGGCGCCTCCGCGACAGGCAGCGCTTCCGCCCGGGGCGCGGTGGGCTCGCCGAGCGGCGGGGCCGGAAGCTCCGCCTCCACCGGGCGGTCCGAAGGAAGCCGGATGGCCGGCAGCCCCTCGAGGATGGTGGGCCGCTCCATCGCGTCCTGGCGGACCTCCACCGTGGGCGACGGCTCCGAGGACGCGGGGCTGGGCCGCATCTTCGCGCGAGCCGCCTCCTCCAGCGCCTCCACCGGGAACGCGGGGCGGGTGGACTCATCCACCATCACGCCGGGGCGCGTCTCACCGTCGTCGCGCGCGCCACCGCCGTCCTCGCGGCTGCGGGGCGTGGGGTGGAAGGACAGCGGCTCCACCGGCCCATCCAGACGGATGGTCTTCGCCGGCAGCGTGGGCGCCTGCATCGTCGGGCGCGGCGCGGGGCCCAGCGACTCATACGTGCCGCTGGCGCGCACATCGCGCGACGCCTCGCGCAGGGACGCCAGCAGGCGGCGCTCGGACTGGTAGTCCGAGGAGAACAGGTCGCGCATGAAGCGGCTGACGCTCTCCGGGCCCGCGCTGGTGTCGATCTCCATCAGGCACGCCTGCAGGCGCACCCGGAAGTCCTCCGCCGTCTGGAAGCGCTGGGCCGGCTCCACCGCCAGCGCCTTCGCCACCAGCTGCGACACCGCCGGCGGCGTCAGCGGCTCCACCTCACCGAGCGGCGCCACCTTCGGGTTCGCGACGGCGGACATCAGCTCGCCCGGCGGCATCGCGTCGAAGGGGTTCTTGCCGGAGATGAGCTCGTAGAGGCACAGGCCCACCGCGTACAGGTCGCTGCGGCGGTCCACCGGCTGGTGCCGGGCCTGCTCGGGCGACATGTAGAGGAACTTGCCCAGGATGATGCTGGGGTTCGTCTTCGCCGCCGACAGCCGGCTCTTGGCCAGGCCGAAGTCGATGACCTTCACCTCCCCTTCGTAGGAGATGAGGATGTTCTGCGGCGAGATGTCCCGGTGGACGAGCTTCAGCTCCTTCTCGTCCTCGTCCCGCTTGCGGTGCGCGTACGCGAGCGCGTCCAGCACCCGGCCCATCACGTAGAGCACGAACGTGAGCGGCAGCGGCGTCTGCCGGTCGCGCACGCGCGCGGCCACCTTGCGCAGGTCCTTGCCGTCCACGTACTCGAGGGCCATGTAGGCCTCGCCCTCGTGCACGCCCATGTCCAGCACCTGCGCGATGGAGCCGTGCCCCAGCCGCACCAGCGTGCGCGCCTCACCGACGAAGCGGTCGACGAAGTCCTGGTCCTCCGCGAACTGCGGGAGGATCTTCTTGATGACGCACAGCTTCTCGAAGCCCTGCGCGCCCTCCAGGCGGGCGAGGTAGATCTCCCCCATGCCGCCGGTGGCCAGGTGCGACAGGAGCGTGTACCGGCCGAAGGGCTGCGGCCGGAAGGGCCGCAATCGGGCGGGCTGGGTCGAAGAGTTCATGCGGCGCGGGGGTCCACCACGGAAAGCGCATTGAACCCCGGGCAGGGCTCCCGCTTCAACCCGTCAACCGGCCGCGCCGGCCGCCTCACCGGATACCGGGGTTGGTCAGCATGCCCATGTCCTCTTCAATCACCTCGAAAACCGCCACCTTGTCGCGGGGAGGCCGCACCACCCGCTCCCCCAGGGGCATCACGTCGAAGCGCGCCCCGGTGGCCGCCAGCAGCTTGCCCGTCATCAGCACCTGACCGGGGGCCGCGGTGGAGGCCAGCCAGCCGGCCACCCCCATGCCCTCTCCCACGGCGCTGTACTCCGTGCGCGCCTCCGTGCCGATCATCCCCACCAGCGCCTTGGTGGAGTGCAGCGCGATGCGCAGGTCGCAGCGTTCGTCTTGAGGCCGGCGGGCCATGCCCCGCTCCCAGTCCGCGCGCAGGGCCAGCGCCGCCCGCACCGCGCGGACCGCGTCGTCGCCCTTGGCGTAGGGCACGCCGAACAGCGCGCGCATGGACTCGCCGAGGAAGCCCTCCACGGTGGCCTCGAAGCTGAAGACGATGCCGCTCATGCGCGCGTGGAAGTCGTTGAGCAGCTGCGTGGCCCGCGCCGCGCCCAGCCGGCCAATCACCGCGCCGAAGTCCGCCAGTTCCGCGTGCAGCACGGTGAGGTTCTTCTCCTCCAGGCCCGGCAGCTTGCCGCCCGTGCGCTGGGCCTCGGCGGAGCGGCGCTCGGCCACCTCCGGCGAGTGGAAGCGCTCCAGGTTGCGCCGCATCCGGTCCGTGCTGGAGCCGTCGCGCACGGCGAAGCGCTGCACGCCGCTGGCCACCAGGTGGGCCACCGCGGTGCACGCGTCCAGCATCAGCTCCAGGCTGGTGTCCCCTTCCCCGGGGACGTTGACGTAGAGCACGCCCGCGAAGGGCGGCTCGGTGCCGATGGGGATGCACAGCACCCGGTTCACGCCGTACATGATGACGCTCTCGCGTCCGGCGAAGCGGCGGTCGTCCTTCACGTCGCCCACCGCCAGCGCGCGGCCCTGGCGGAGGGCCTCGTCCACGATGGCGTCCGACACGGGCACTTCACCCTTGGCCAGCCGTCCCCGGTGGCGCACCGCCGCGGGCACCAGCGGCCCGGTGGCGTGCTTGAGCAGCACCACCGCCGTCGTGGCGTCGGTGCGCTCCAGGAGCCGGTCCATCGCGGACTCCAGGAACGCGGTCAGCGTGCGCGCGGTGGCCAGCGCCTCCGCGGCGTGCACCAGCAGCACCAGCGTCTCGTACGACACGCGCGGGCTGGCCACGGCGGAGCCCGCGGGCACGGGCGAGGGGCCGGAGAACGCGTCGTCGAACGGCAGCGGCCCCACGTTGTCCAGCAGGCGCAGCACGTCCGCGTCCTTGACGTTCTTGGCCATCAGCACGGCCGGGCCCACGTCCGTGCCGTGCCCGAAGCGCACGACGCCGCCCGCGCCCAGGTCCATCATCTCCGTGGCGGCGTTCTCCACCGTGTGCGGCTGGCGCACCGCGAGGGTGTTCTCCCCCAGCGCCACGGTGTCGCCCGCGTTCAGGTGCTTGCTGCCCTGCAAGGGCGCGCCGTTCACCCGGCTGCCGTTGCGGCTGCCCAGGTCCTCGATGCGCAGCGCATCGCCCTCGACGTAGAGGCGCGCGTGCCGGCGCGACACGAGGTCACCGCCCAGCACGATGTCGTTCTCGTCGGCGCGGCCGAGGCTGGTGACGCCCTCCGGCAGGTCGTACGACGTGTCGAAGTAGCCGGGCCCGTTGATGATGATCTGCCACATCGGGCGCACGACATTACACGACCTCCCAATCTTCCGAGAGTCCGAGACGCTTTCCCGTGGAATGCGGGCGTCCGGTCGAGACCCTGGAAGCCCTCCCGCGTCGCGTCATACCCGGGGGTCCCCCCGGATGCGGGAGGGGGCCCGGGGTCGGACTTCACCTGGGGCGGTGGATGAAGAGGGCGTCACCCACGCGCAGCGTGCGGAACGCCGTCAGCGGCCGGGACGCGGGGCCCCGGACCACGCTGCCGTCCAGGCCGAAGCGCGAGCCGTGGCAGGGGCACTCCACCAGCCCCAGCGCTCCGTCCCAGGCCACCGCGCAGTCACCATGGGTGCAGGTGCGCCACACGGCCCGGTAGCAGCCGTCCGCCGCGTGCACCACCACCACGTCCAGGAGCGCGTCCGGGACGCGGACGGCGGCCTGGCCTCCCGGCTCGCGCAGGGCGGGATGGTCCGCGAGCGGGACCTCCACCCAGCCCTCCTGGGGCGTGCCGGGGACACCGGTGTCGCCGCAGGTCGCGGGCAGGGGGTCGGGCTCCACGTCCGGCGCGGGGAGCACCACGGCCTCGCGCCAGTCGCCGCCGCAGCCCAGCGCGGCCAGGGCACAGGTGCCGCGCAGGAGCGTGCACAGCACCTGGCGGCGGTCCACCCCACCCGCCTCCGTGCCGCCGGGAGGCAGGTGGGGAGCGCGCGGGCTCACGGCACGCCACCGTCCATCAACTGCCCGTTCACGACCGACAGCGCATCCAGGTCGAAGCCGCCGGACGTGCCGCCGTAGCTGTTGAGCCCCGTGTCGGTGAGGCGCACGAAGCGGGCGCGGGCAAGGCCCACGTCCGCCAGGTCGAAGCCATCCCCGCCCGCCGCGACCGGGTCGGTGGGGGACACGCCGTTGTCCGGGGTCGAGTGCACCGGATGCGTCCCGGCGCAGCCCGGGAAGCCCCCGTCCTTGTCGGTGGAGGCGCAGGGGAAGTCGAACCACGTGAGGCCGTCGTCGCTGACGGACACGTGGGCCGGCTCCGCGAAGATGTCGCCGCCCACCTTCTGGAAGGCGTTCTCGAACACGAGCAGGTCCACGCCCGGGCCGTCCACCGCGAGCAGGTCGGTGAACTCCAGGGTGATGGAGCCGCCCCGCCCCAGCGACAGCACGTCGAGCGAGCCCGAGTACTGCCCCGCCCCCACCGGAGGCCCGAGCACGACGCCCGGGAAGCGGTCCTGCCCGAAGCCGGCCGAGTCGCCGAACCGATACGCCGTCACCCGGTCCGCGAACGGATCCACCGACCGCGAGCCGGCATCGACGTCCATGCCGGCATCGGCGTCCGTCCCCGCGTCGGTCTCCGTTCCCGCATCGGGGACGCCGGCATCGGAGGTGCCGGCGTCCAGGACTTCACCGATGGGCATGGGACCGGGTTCGGAGTCGCCCGTGCACGCGCCCAGGGCCAGCAGCGCGCCGAGCGCGAGCAGCGGGCGCCTCATCACTGGCCCTGCCGGATGCGCACGAGGCGGCGGCCGTTGACGTCCGTCACGCCCACGAGCAGGTCCGAGCCCAGCGACGACAGCAGGTCCACGGCCGTGCACGCGTCCGCCGCGTTGAGCACCGGCTCGCGCGTGCCCACGCTGACGGGCTGGCCACCGCCCAGGCCCGGGGTGAGCGAGAAGCGCGACACGTCGGTGACCTCGAAGTTGAAGGAGGCACCATAGGCGCCGCGCGCCACCGCCACGCCGTTGCCGAAGCCCGCGGCGGCGTTGAAGTCCGTGCCCACGTCCACCTTCGGCTCATCCGTGAGCACCACCGGCGTGCGCGAGGCCAGCGCCTCGCCCAGCTTCGCGTTGGCCACGGCGTGGGCCACGTTCACGTACGTGTCCGGCAGCGCGTAGCCGAACACCGCGATGCCGTTGGCCGCGATGGCGGAGAAGCCGCTGGCGCCCACCTGCGCCGGGAAGCTCACCACCTTCACCGCGGCGTAGGGCTTGGCGGAGGTCACCAGCGCGTAGACGCCCTTGCCTTCCGACACCGTGTCCAGGCCGCCGCCGTTGATGAAGAACGCGTCCGTGGTGCCCACGGCGGTGTAGTTGTCCGGCGCGTTGACGTAGTCCGTCGCGTCGCGCGCGGCCGGATCCACCAGCGCGACGGAGCCCGGGGCGGGACTGCCGCTCTTCGTGTAGCCCGCGAGCAGGCGCGTGCCGTCATGGGCCAGGAAGTAGGACGGGAAGGTGCCGGCCGCGTTGGCGCGGTCCGCGGGCGCGAGCACCGTGTCGAGCGCCGCGTCGGCCAGCTTCACGTCCGGCCAGGTGCCCAGCGAGAAGACGTCGCGGCCCGTGGTCGTCTGGCGCAGCCCGAAGAGCGAGTACGTGGGACCGGGCGTGGACACCACCGCGATGACCTCCGTGGACAGGGGCGCGGACTCCGCGACGCTGAAGCCCGTCTGGAGCTGGAGCGTGCCCAGCACCGCTTCGCGAGGCAGCGGGCCGCAGGAGGCCGTGCCGCCGTCCGTGCCCGCGTCCGAGCCGGTGCCACCATCGGTGCCCGTGCCCGCATCCGTCCCCGCGTCGGTGCCGGTGCCCGCGTCGGTGTTCGTGCCGGCATCCGTGCCCGCGTCGTCCCCACCGATGGAGATTTCGACCTGGGAGCACTTCTCCTCGACGCAGGCCCAGACCTGGCCCTCCGGGGGCGTGCCCTTGTCGCGGCAGTCGAAGGCGTCCACGCACTCCTCGCCGCAGCCCGTGCCGCCCAGCACCACCGCCAGCAGGGCGCCCATCAGCGCCGCGCGCTGGCCCTTCGTGCCCATCCGCTTCATGTCGGTCCGCATCGCGTCCTCGCTCCTGGCCCTTCCGCACGGAGGCGGAAGAAGGCATTGCCCTGGCGGGAGGCGGCACGGACGCGAGGCACCGGACCGCCCGGCGCGTGTCGCGCCCTGGAGGCCTGCCTTCGCCGTCAGCTCCCCGCGGAGGTTCCGGTCTGTAACCGGGCCCTCCGTGGGGAGGACGCCGGGTCGTCGCCAGGTCTTCGGACTCGCGGGAGCGGGGTTCGTGCGAACGCCGCTCCTGCTTACCGCTGCGGGGCAGTCCCGGATTCACACCGGGTTCCCTGGAAGCCCTCACGCCCCATGGCGGGAAGGCATCGATGACGGGGCGGGACTATGGCGGCCCCGGGGCAAAGTCAATGCGCCGCGGGTTCAGCGCGGCGATCGACAGGGCGGACGCGTGGGAATGAGGACGATTACCGCGCGTCACGGATGCGGACGAGCCGCGCACCGTTCTTGTCCTGCACCTTGACCAGCAGGTCCGAACCCATGGGGATCATCGTCGAAACAAGGGTGCACTGGTTCGGGAAGACGAGGACAGGCTCGGGGGCTCCCACCGTGACGGTCGCGCCCGCATCCGTCAGCGTGAAGGCGAAGCGGGAGACATCCGTGAAGCCGAAGTCGAAGTCGGGCGGAGCGAACTCGCCGCGCAGCACCACGACGCCGTTGCCCATCGCGGAGACGGGGCCCAGGAAGCTGTCCACCTCGGGAGCATCCGCCACGGCGAACGGCGTCCCCGTGGCGAGCGCCTGCGCCATCACGGCCGGTGCCACCGCGTGGCCGTGGTAGCGATTGTCCGACTTGGACAGGTAGCTGAGCATCGCGACGCCGTTGCTGGAGACGCTGATGGCGCCACCGCCGTGGACGTTTTCGGGGAACGTGCCGACCTTGAGGGCGGTGAACGGGGAGGCGTCAGTCTTGAGTGCGTAGACGCTCCGCCCCTCGGACACGGTGTCCAGGCCATCGCTGACGGTGAGGAACACGCCGGGGGCGGCGCCCGCGTAGAGGATGTTGGGCGCGGGGAGATAGGTGGAGGCGGCCGACGTGGCGATGTCGTGGACCCCCACGCCCCCGGATGCAGGTGCAATCCCTCCGCTGGGCCGCATGTAGCCGGTGAGCAGGCGCTGGCCATCCGTCACGAGGGCGCTGGCGATCCACCCTGGGGTCGTGCCCCGATCCTCGGGAGCGAGCACGTCGAACAGCGGCGTCGCCCCCAGCTCCACCTGAGGCCAGGTCCCCAGCGAGTACACCACCGGCGCGTCGCTGGACTGCACCGAGCCCCCAATCACCGTGTAGAGCGAATACGTGGGGCCGGGCGTGACGGCGATAAGGCCAGAGTTGGCCAGGCCAGCCACCGCGGCAGACTCGCCAGCCACGTAGCCCGCCTGGAGCTGGAGCGTGCCGAGCTTCGGGTCATACGTGGCGCTCTCGCACGGGTCGGAGCCTGCGTCCGGCTCCGGCTCGGTCCCCGCGTCCGGATCCGTCCCAGCGTCCGTCTGCGTGCCCGCGTCCGTCTGCGTGCCCGCGTCCGTCTGCGTGCCCGCGTCCGTCTGCGTGCCCGCGTCCGTCTGCGTGCCCGCATCGGTATTGGTGCCCGCGTCGTCGTCACCGGTGTTGTTGTTGAGGGTGACCTGGGTGCACTTCTCCTCGACGCAGGCCCAGGCCTGGCCCGCCGGTGCCGCGCCCTGGTCACGACAGTCGAAGGCGTCCAGGCACTCCTCGCCGCAGCCCGTGCTCCCCAGCATCACCGCCAGCAGGGTGCCCAGCAGTGCCGCGCGCTGCCCCTTCGTGCCCATCCACATCCTGTTGCTTCGCATTCGCATCCTCGCGCCTTGCCCGTGAGCCTTGATGGCGCACGGGTATCGGTGGCGGGCAGGAAAGGACAGGAACGCGGAGTCACCGCAAGCGATTCGACTCGCGGGAGCGGAGAGGCATCACGGATGGGCAGGACGATGGCGACCCAGGGTCAAGGTCCACGCGGCGCGGGTTCGGCGCGGCGGTCGCGCATCAACACGTAGCGCCGCGTGCTGCCGTCCACGACGACGGTGGACACCACCCGCCAGCCTTCACCGCCCAGGCGCTGGAGCTCCACGAGGTCCTCGTCCGGGCCCTCGCGCTTGAGCAAGGTGTACTCGTACGCGGGAGCCGGAGGAGGCGCGGGCGGAGGCGGAGGCGCTTCCTTCGGTGGCGCCACCCGGGTGCGCGACGTCTGGGCCCAGACCGCCGAGGGGACGAGGAATGCGGCGGACGCGCCGAGCAGGACGCCCAGCAGCACGAGGAGGGAAGCGAGACGACGGTTCATGGAGGCGCACCCGGGGGAGGAACAGCGGGCATGTAATGCCGCCACCTCTCCCCCGGAAGCCTTGCGCGGCCCGGACTCGCCGTATGGGCACGCGAGGACGCCGGGACCGTCTGCTGGAGAACGGCCCCGGCGCTCGCGGCGCGACTACGGCAGCTGCACGCCGTTCACCACGGCGACGGCATCCAGGTCGAAGCCACCGCTGGTGCCCGCGTAGCCGTTGGCGCCCGAGTCGCGGATTCGCACGAAGCGGGCCCGGGTGAGGCCCACGTCCGCCAGGTCGAAGCCGTCCCCGCCCGCCACGGCCGGGTCGGTGGCCGAGATGCCATTGGCGGAGCTCGAGTATACGGGCGTGACGCCCGCGCAGCCCGGGTAGTTGTTCGCCACGTCCGAGGACGCGCACGGGAACTCGTGCCAGGTGACGCCGTCGTCGCTGACGGCCACCACGCCCGTCTCCGCGAACGGCTTGCCGCTGGGCTTGATGAACGCGTTCTCGAAGACAAGCAGGTCCACGCCCGGCCCATCCATCACCGCGATGTCGGTGAACTCCAGGACGATGACGCCGTTGAACCGAGCGACAGCACGTCCAGCGAGCCCGACCCCGCACCAGCACCTTGCGGAGCGCCCAGCACGATGCCCGGCAACCAGGCCTGACCGAACCCGGCGCCGGTGCCCGGCGAGAAGGACACGATGCGGTCCGCGAACGCGTCGCCCACGAGCAATTGTCCCTGGGCGGAGTCCTGCCAGTCCTCGCCACCGCACGCCACGGAGAGCAGCGCGGTGAAGCCCAGCGCGAACGACTTGGGAAGAAGGGTCTTCATGGGCGTCGTCACCGGGCCTGCGGGGCCTGCTGGATGCGCACCAGGCGCGTGCCGTTCTTGTCATCCACGCCGACGAGCAGGTCCGTGCCGAGGGAGGTCAGCCCGGTCACGCTCGTGCACTGGTCCACGTAGACGAGGACCGGCTGGCGTGCGCCGATGGTCACGGTCGCTCCGGCATCCGTCACGGTGAAGGCGAAGCGCGAGATGTCCGTGGCTGCGAAGTTGTAGTCCGGGGGAACGTAGTCGCCGCGAAGCACCGACACGCCCTCGCCGTGGCCGGAGGCGGCGACGAAGTTGGAGCCCACGTCGAGCGCGGGAGCAGCCGCCACGTCGAACGGCGTGCCGGAGGTGAGCGCCCGGGCAATGGTCGCGGGGCCCACCGCGCGGCCCTCGTTGAGGAAGGTGTCGTCGGAGAAGTAGCCGAGCATCGCGACGCCGTTGGTGGACACGGCGGTGAAGCCGCTGCCGCCCGTCTCCGGCGGGAGCGTGCCCACCTTCAGCGCGGTGAACGTGTCCGTCTTCAGCGCGTAGATGCCCAGGCCCGCGGACACCGTGCCGAGCCCACCGCCATTGACGAGGAACGCGCCCGGCACGACGCCTGCGGAGAAGTTGCTCGAAGCGGAGACGTAGGTGGGAGCGGACGGCGCGGCGCTGTCATACACGCCCACGGAGCCGGGGAAGCCCCCGCCGGACTTCGTGTAGCCGGTGAGGACGCGCTGGCCATCCGTCTCCACGAAGGGGCTGAGGAAGAGCGCGGCGGAGGGGCCCCGGTCGGCGGGAGCGGCCACGTCGAACAGCGGCGTCGCGCCCAGCGACACCTGCGGCCACGTGCCCAGCGAGTACAGCGCATGCGGCCCGGTGTAGCCCTCCGACACCACCGTGTAGAGCGAGTACGTGGGACCGGGCGTCACGCCCAGCGGCCCCGCGGCCACGGGAATCGGCGCGGACTCACCGGCCACGAAGCCCGCCTGGAGCTGGAGCGTGCCCAGCTTCGGGTCGTACGTGGCGCTCTCGCACGGATCCGTTCCGGCGTCGCTGCCTGCGTCGCTCTCCGTGCCAGCGTCCGTGTCTGTTCCTGCGTCGGTCTGCGTGCCTGCGTCAGTGCCCGTGCCCGCATCCGTGGTCGTGCCTGCGTCAGTGCCTGTGCCAGCGTCCGTGGTCGTGCCTGCGTCCGTCGTGGTACCGGCATCGGTGCTCGTGCCTGCATCCGTCGTCGTGCCTGCATCACCGCCCGTGCCCGCGTCGGTTCCCGCATCCACCGTCGAGCCGGCGTCGGTCGTCGTCCCCGCGTCGGTGCTCGTGCCGGCGTCGGTCCCGGTGCCCGCATCAGGCACGGGGTTGGACGTCAGCTCGCAACGGTTCTCGACGCAGGCGTAGCGCTGTCCCTCGGCGGGGGTGCCCTGGTCGCGGCAGTCGAAGTCATCGACGCACTCATCACCACAACCGGTGCTGGTCAGCGCCATCGCGAGGGTCGTCAGCACCCACGCGAAGCCCTGGAGTCCTCGCCCCGTCATCATCCGCTCTGTCTTCATCCGCGACTGCTCCCTTGCATCGCCCCCACGGGCGAGGTGAATCCAAGGGGCGTGGACGGAGAGCGGACCGCGAACGAGGGACACGTCAGGACACGACACGCCGCGCGAGCGGAAGACCTCCGTCACCTCCCCTCGGAGGCTCCGGTCTGGCCATGCCCGGGGGCATGGGTCGTGGCAGGTCTTCGGACTCACAGGCGCGGGAAACCCTCATCGGGTCACCCACCTACTGGCCGTCGCTTCCCAGCCCACGGAAGGGCCAGTGCTTGCGAGGACGGCGTTCGTTCCTGCTCACCGCTGCGGGGCAGTCCCGGACTCACACCGGGTTCCCTTTAAACGCCACATCGTGCGGATGCGGCGTACCAACGACGCGCGCTGGAGTATGGCGGACGGCAGGGGTTGTCAATGCACCGCTTCAAGGCACCGCGGTGATGTCGATGGCGTTGGACACCCCGCGCCGCGCATCCACCGGACACGCATCCAACGCCGGGCCCTTCGCCGCTGGCGTGGAGTTGCCGCGCCGCTCGACGAACTGGCCGTCGCGCACCTCCACCACGAACACGCGGCCCGCGTTCACGTCCGTGACGTACACGGCATTGCCCACCACCGCGAGCCGTCCGCCCACCGCGAGGTCACAGCCGTTCTCCGGCCCTCCGGTGCAGCCCGGCGACAGCGCATACGACGCCACGGGCTGGTCATCCTTCACCAGCACCAGCCCCGTGGCGCGCACGGCCTTCGCGCGGTAGCCGCCCGCCGTGTCGAACACCGCCTCGCCCAGGCAGCTCACCACCAACTGGTCGCCCACGGCCTGCACGTCGCCCGCATTGAGGCAGTCCTTCGCGCCCAGGTCGATGGCCTTCACCCCGCCATCCGTGGGGTCGATGCGCGCGAGCATCCCGGGCCCGTTGGGCAGGTAGTCATTCGCGGGGTTCAGGTTGGTGAGCGCCACGTAGACGCCCGCGTCCACCGACACCGCCGCGTACGGCAGCGCCATCGTCGTCCCACCGTCGAAGGACTTCAGGTCCAGCCCGGTGAGGGGAACGGTGTCCACGAGCCGGGGATGCTCCGGGTCGCTCACGCTGACGCGAGCCACCGCGTTGCCCTGCCGGAAGTCGGAGCCGGCCGTGCCGAACAGCGGGATGTAGAACGTGTCGCCGCGCTTCGTGATGACCTGCGGGCTGGTGTTCGCGCCCAGGTTCACCTGCCCCACCGTGCGCAATCCCAGCCCGCCGCCCTGCGCGGCCCCTTCCCGCTTGAGCACCTGGAGCGTGTTGTTCACCGAGTCGAGGACATACACATACGGAGGGTCCACGAGGATGTCATTGGGCGAAGCCGCCACCGCGCCCAGCGAGTCCTCCTCCGCCACCGTCCCCAATGCACCCGCCGGAGCCTGCGACAGCACGGAGCGCGCCGCGTCCGCCGCCAGCACCACGCCATCCCACGCCGCCAGCGCCTGCACGCCCGAGCCGAACTGCCGCCGAGGCCCCATCCGGTCCGTCCCCGCCTGGATGCCGACGAGTTGCCCGTTGGTGTAGCAGGCCGTCACGACGTCATACATGCACCGGCCCGCGTGGCAGGACTGCACGTCCGGGCACACCGCGCCGCAAGCACCGCAGTTGAGCGGATCATTCGTGAGGACGACGCAGCTGTCCCCGCATCGCTCGGCACCGGCGGAGCAGCCCTCGCGGCAGGTGCCGGACTCACACACCTGGCCGGAGGGACACGCGGAGCCGCAAGCGCCACAGTTCAGCGGATCGCTCGCGAGCGCGACGCACGCGCTCCCACAGACCTCCGTGCCCGGCTGGCAGCCACACACGCCCGCCTGACACGTCTCCCCTGCCCCGCACGAGGTGCCACACGCGCCGCAGTTAGAAGGGTCGCCCTGGAGGTCCACGCATTCTGCGCCACAGGCGCTCAGGCCGGACGTGCACAGGACCTTCTCCTCCGGGCAGCCGGTGAGGACCACCGCCGCCAGGGCCGACAGCAGCAGCGCGAGCCGCGCATCAAGGAGGGGACGCGACATGGGAGTCCTCGGAGGCAGAAGGGTCGAGCGCCACTGCGAACGTCACGTAGGCGGCGCGCCCGGGCAGCGGCATGCCGGTGTAGTCGGCGGTCCGCGCATCGAGCAGGTTCTTCACGTCGAACGACACGGTGAGGTCGGGCTTGTGCAGGAAGGTGCTGGAGGCGCCCACGCTCACCCAGGTGCGCGAAGGGAGGGACAGGCGCGCTTCGCCCACGCGGTTGATCAACTGCGCGGACTGGACGAGCACCTCCGTGCGTCCGTTGAGCCAGTCCGGCCCCACCCGCAGCCGGCCCACCCACTTGTGGCGAGGGCGATACGGCAGCTCCTTGCCGAAGTAGCGAGGGTCGCCGTAGCGGTTCTGCGTGCGGGTCCACGCATAGCTGCTGGTGGCGGTGAGCCACGCGCGAGGCCGGGCCTCCACCTCCACCTCCGCGCCCCACACGCGAGCCGCGGCGAAGTTGTAGGGCTTGGCGAGCATCGGCGGGTACAGCTCGTAAGCGATGAGGTTCTCGTACACGGCCGCGAAGCCGCCGGCCGTCACGTTCCACACGTCGTCGTGCCACAGGGCCGCGGCGTCCACGGACAGGGCGCGCTCGGGCTTGAGCTCCGGGTTGGGGAGCAGCAGGCCCTGGCGGATGTAGAGCTCCAGGAACGACGGCGCGCGGTGGGACTGGCCCACGTTGGCGCGCACGCCGAAGCCACGGCCCAGGTCCACGCTCGCGCCCAGCTTGGGCGACAGGAGCGAGTAGTGCCCCACGCGCTCCACGCGCAGCGAGGGCACCAGCTTCACGCGTTCGGAGAACAGGGACAGCTCGTCCATGGCCATGACGCTCGCGCGCCACCACGACGCGGCCTGGCCCCCCACCGCCTGCGTGACGGACTCCGAGGACCCGGCAAGGGTGACGGCGAGCGCGTTGGGTCCCAGCACCGCGCGGCCCTCCACCTCCACGCCACCCACGGTGTAGTGCTGCGCGCCGGAGTCCACGCCGGTGGTGCCGCCGGTGACGTCCAGCCAGTCGCGACGGAAGAAGCCGCGAGCACTGCCCTCGCCCGTGTCGCCGAAGGGCCGTCCCCAGCGGGCCCCCAATGACAGACGCGTCTGGTCCTGACGGCGGGACACGGTGGGGTTCTGCACGGTGCCGGCGAGCGCGCGGTCCTCCAGGGACAGCTCCGCCAGCACGTCCACGCGTCCGCCACCGTCCAGGCCGTGCCGGTACTTCAGGAGCGCGCCGCCACCGCGAGCGTCATTGCGAGTGCGCACCTCCTGCGTGAGCGGGTTGTCGTCCAGCGCGGGCAGCTCATCGACGCGGTAGCTGTAGTCCCCCTGCGAGCGGCCCCCGTGCAGCAGCACCAGCGCCTGACCGTCGAGCAGCGCGCCCGACGCGGCGACGTGGGCCATCACGGTGTCGAAGCTGCCGTAGGTGACCTCTCCGCTGGACAGCAGCCGCGACGAAGGCGCACGGGTGACGAGGTTGACCGCGCCGCCCAGCCCGCCCGCGCCGTAGCGGGCACCGGCCGCGCCGCGAAGGATCTCCATGCGCTCCAGCACCGCGACGGGGATGAGCGACAGGTCCGCGACGCCGCCCGCGCCGTTGAGCGGAATGCCATCCAGGAACACGAGCACGCCATTGGACGACGCGCCGCGAACCACGAGGCTCTTGCTCTGTCCGTAGCCGCCGGAGTCCTGCACGACAAGGCTCGCGGATCCGCCGAGCAGTTCGGCCGTGTCGCGTGCCTCGCCCGCGCGCTCGCGAGCATCGATGACGGTGATGGCGCCGGTGGGGTCGCGGCGTTGAGCGGAGTCGACGGGCGTCTGGGGGACGTCCTTGCCGATGACCTCCACGGTGGGGAGGACGAACTCAGGAAGGGCAGGCTCGTCGGGCGCAGGCGTTTCCGGCCCGGCCCGGGCCAGTCCCTGGAAGCTGAGCACCAGACCGACGACGGTCCGGGCGAGAAGCGAGCGCCACATGCTCCGCCTTCCGCTCCCTCCGACGAAGAGAGAAGGCTTGACGGCAGCACCGCTGCCGCACCCCTGGGCAGGTCTCCTGGCTGACAGGCTCCAGACGTGGGCGCACGCTGCGCCCTTCTGGAAGGAACCCTCCACCTTCCCTTCGCATCCGCTGACGCGAAAGTGGTGACAGCCGAGGCTTCCGGCCCTGGACCTCAGGGCAACCCGTTCACAGTGGCGGGACCGCGCCGGACTCGCACCGGCTTCCCTCTTGAAGGCCCGGCATGGGCACCCAAGGGCCCGGCCCTTCTAGGAGGTCACCCCAGGCCCGTCAAGGCGCGGCCCGTGCGCCATAGCGCAGTCCGTCGATGAGCAGGTCGACCATTCTCCGGGTGTAGCCCGGGCCAACCTCCGAGACGGGAATGCAGAGACTTCCTATGCCCCGCAGGAGTTCGTACGCGTCGACGTCGTTGCGCACCCGACCCGCCGCCGCCGCCGCGCCGAGCAGCGACTGGAGTGCCGGTTCCAGGTGCTCACGAAAATACGCGGGCACCGCCTGATACGCCGGATCCTGGGCATTGAGCGACGCGGCAAGCCCGCGCTTGGTTGCAATCAGGCTCGTGAACCGGTGAAGCCACCGCGTCAGCGCCTCGAATGGCTCATGCTCGCGTGCCAGTGCCTGGGCCGCGGCCGCGCATGCGTCGATCTCACGCCGGTACACGGCGGCGATCAGTTCGGCCCGCTGCGGAAAGTGCCGATACACCGTCGCGATGCCGACGCCCGCGCGGCTCGCGATCTCGCGCACGGGCGCGTCGACTCCGGATTCGGCAAACACGGCCTTCGCCGCCTCAAGCAGCGAGTCGAGGTTGCGCTGGGCATCCGCTCTGGGGGGTTTCTTCATCGCCTTGACAAACGGAACAAGGTTCCGCATTTATGGGTCAGTACCGGAACAACGTTCCGTATAACCCAGCTGCTGGAGGAGAGGAAGCCATGACCCCTACCCACCGCACGACGCAACTTGGCAGGACGGGCCCGCGGGTGTTTCCCATCGCGCTTGGCTGCATGAGCATGTCCGGTGCGTACGGGCCGACTGACGAGAACGAGAGCATCGCGACCCTCCGCGAGGCCATCGAACGCGGAGTGACGCTGCTCGATACCGCCGACTTCTACGCCAGCGGGCACAACGAACTGCTCATCCGCCGCGCCATCGAGGGCCAGCGCGACAAGGTGCAGCTGTCGGTGAAGTTCGGAGCCATGCGTGGGCCGGACGGCGCCTTCGTGGGCTTCGACGGGCGCCCCGCGGCGGTGAAGAACTTCGTCACGTACAGCCTGCGACGGCTCGGCGTCGACTACCTCGACGTCTATCGCCCCGCCCGGTTGGACCCGAACGTGCCGATTGAAGACACGGTGGGCGCGATCGCCGAGCTGGTGAAGGGCGGCTACGTGCGGAACATCGGGCTCTCCGAGGTGGGTGCCGAGACGATCCGCCGCGCGGCGAAGGTGCACCCGTTGAGCGACCTTCAAATCGAATACGCGCTCATCACGCGCGAGCCGGAGAAGACCCTCTTCCCCACGCTCGCTGAGCTCGGCATGAGCGCGACCCTGTACGGCGTGCTCTCGCGAGGGCTGCTGACGGGAGCGAAGGCCGAAGGTGCCCGCCTGCACTACCCTCGCTTTGGTGGCGAGGCGGGTCAACGCAACGCTGCGGCTGTCGCTCGTTTCCACGCGTATGCCGCCGAGCGCGGGATGACGCCCGCGCAGCTCTCCGTGGCATGGGTGCTCGCAAAGCAGCCGGCGCTCGTTCCCGTCGTCGGCGCACGCACGCGCAAGCAACTGCTCGATGTGCTCGGCGCGCTCGAGAAGCCCCTGTCGTCCGACGACGTGGCCGCCGTCGAGGCGATCCTCCCGAAAGAGGCGATCGCCGGCACCCGCTACCCCGAGCAGCAGATGAAGCTGCTCGACAGCGAGCGCTGAAACTCCTTCCGGATGACGGCCAGACCGCCCAGGACTCGCACCGGCTTCCCTCTTGAAGGCCCAGCATGGGCACTCAAGGGCCCGGCCCATCCAGGAGGTCACCCCAGGCCCGTCGGGGCGCGGCCCGTGTGGCCCCGAAGCACTTCACTTGCGCCCCTTGGGCTTCCGCTTCGGGCCTCGAGTCGCCGCGGCCGGCGTGCTCGAAGCTACGTCCACGTCGCCCCCTGCCCTGATTTCGAGCCGTGTGCGCGCGGACTCGATGGCACGGTGGAGGCGTTCCTGGAGGACCTCTCGCGGAGGCAATTCAGTCAGGTACTCAGCGACATGGATTCCGCGCGCGTCGAGGTCGAGGTATTCGACCGTCTCGCGCTTCTTGCCCGCACACAGGATGATGCCAAGCGGAGCCTGCTCGGCAGGCTGGCGTTCGTGTCTATCGAGCCACCGCAAGTAGAGCTCCATCTGACCAGAGTCCGCGGGCTTGAAATCGCCGATCTTCAGTTCGATGGCGACGAGCCTTCGCATGCGCCGATGGAAGAAGAGCAGGTCCAGGTAGTAGTCGTCGCCGTCGAGCGTGACTCGCTTCTGCCGTTCGACAAAGGCGAAGCCCACCCCAAGCTCCAGGAGAAAGCGCTCGATCTCGCGGAGGATGGCTGACTCGAGATCCTTCTCACTGTAGGTGTCGGAGAGCTCGAGGAAATCGAGCATGTATGGGTCTTGGAACACGAGCGTTGGCGCGAGTTCGCCCTTCTCGCGGAGCGCTGCGAGCTCCCCGCGAATGAGTTCCTCCGGCTTCTTGGAGAGTGCCGTGCGCTCGAAGAGCATGCTGTCGATCTTCTGGCGCAGCTCGCGCGTGCTCCATCGTTCGACGCGGCACATCTCGGCGTAGAACTCGCGCTTCAGCGGGTCGCTGAGCGGAATCAGCAGGGTGAAGTGGGTCCACCCCAATTGTCGCAGCAGTGCTGCGACAATCTCCGCGTCGGGAAACACGGTGGCGAACTGCACCATCCGGCGCAGGTTCTTCTCGCCGAAGCCGCGCCCGTAGCGGGCCTCCAATTGTCTCCCCACCGCGGAGACAATCTGGCCACCGTATTCCGCGCGCCGCCCACCGGTCACCTCGGTGAGGACGCGATGTCCCAATTGCCAGTACAGCGTCGTGAGCGTGGCGTTCGCGGTGGCCGCGACCTGCTGGCGAGCCGCCTCGATCATTGAGCTGAGGTCGTGGACGAGCATCGAAACCTCCAGGTCGCCGGGCGCGACAACAAGCAGTTTGCGCGAGCGTTCAGGCGTCCCTACGGTACTGCCTCCCTTCTTGCGCGACATCTTCATGGCGGTTCCTGGAAAGGTGTCGCGGTCAGAGGTGAAAACCCCACTGCCCCAACGCCATGCAGCACCGGTGCCGCTGCGCCCGATTCGACAGACCCCACTGCCTGATGCGAGCCCAGAAGCTCGGTGCGTTCTCGGCGGGCCGCATCTCTCACCGCGCAAGACACGCGCTGGAGCATCCACGCCCATCCCCGCGCGTGGACGCCGCGCGCACCTCCGCACGGTGCGCTGACGCGACCTCAGAGGAGCACGCCGCTGGCACGCGGACTGCTCAAGCCCCGACACGACCTCAGGCGGTCGAGCCAGCGAGGTGCCCGGGCCGTGGTGGCGCGGGATTCTGAAGGGGGAAGCGTGTCGATGCTGATGGCGGGGAAGCGGTTGGCGGTGTTCTCCATCCGCGAGGGCAAGGGCGGGAGCATCTGGGTGCGCGCGGGCAGCGCGTTCGTGAACAAGGACGGCTCGCTCAACGTGCTCCTGGACGTGCTGCCCCTGGACGGGAAGCTGCACGTGCGCGAGGCGGCGGAGAAGCGCGACACGGCGGCGGGGGGACGCTTCGCGGGCGACGGAGGGGCGGAGACGGGCGTGGGGGCCACTCGTGAAGTGGGCCTGGGCGTGGGTGTTGGGCTGCGTGCTGATGGGAGCGGGGCGTGCGGATGCCGCCAGCCCGCGCACGCAATACGTGGGGGTGGTCAACCTGAATGAAGCCACGGCGGCGGAGCTGGACCTGCTGCCAGGCGTGGGTGAGAAGGCGGCGCAGCGCATCCTCGAGCACCGCAAGAAGCGGCCCTTCGGTCGCGTCGAGGAGCTGGTCCGGGTCAAGGGCTTCGGCAAGAAGAAGTTCCTCAAGCTCAGGGCCCACCTGGCCCTCAGCGGCCCCACGACGCTCAAGGTGGAGCAGGTCCCCGCCGGGTCGCCGCCGGGAAGGGAGGGGACCGTCACGAACCCATGACAATCACAACCCTCGGTTGAGTCAGGCTCGCGAGGGCCGCCATTCCCGAGCCCCGGCATGCCCGGGGGTGGCGGCCCTTCGTTTTCCCGGGATTGACACACTCGGCCAGCTTTCTGGACTCCCACGCATCACCGCTGCCCTCCACGGCCCCCGGGCGGGCGGGCCCGTCCAGCCGCGAGCATCCCTTCCGGATTTTGCTGGAACCCCCAGGCCGACGCGCTAGGACACGCCCACCTTTGGAACACGAAAGACAGGGAGGCCGGAGTTGAAGGAGGATGCGCCCATGAAGGACACACAAGCCCCGGAGTCGATGGCAGGCCCGGACGGCAGCAAGTCCCGGGGATCGCAACAGCAACTGGGCGAGGTGCTGGAGTTCATGCGCCTCCTGTGGGCCGTGGACCATGGCCTGCAGTCCACGTCCAAGCGGATGGAGTCCACGCTGGGGCTGACCGGCCCGCAGCGGCTGGTCATCCGGCTGGTCGGACGCTTCCCGGGCATCACCGCCGGCACGCTCGCCAACATCCTCCACGTGCACCCCAGCACCCTCACCGGCGTGCTCAAGCGCCTGGAGAAGCGGGGCCTGCTGGAGCGCAAGTCGGATCCGCTCGACGGCCGCAAGGCCCTCTTCGCGCTCACCGACGCCGGCCGCGCGCTGGACATCCCGTCGGAGGGCACCGTGGAGTCCGCCGTGCAGCGCGTGCTCGCCCGCATGCCCCGCGACCGCATCGTCTTCACCCAGGAAGTGCTCACCGCGCTCGCCGAGGAGCTGGGCGGTCTCTCCGCGCCCCTGGAGGACGCTGTGGCGTCCCCCCGCTCCCCTC
>NZ_RAVW01000014.1 GCF_003611585.1 Corallococcus exercitus
TCTTCCACGACCTCAAGCGCTTTCGCGCCGCCGCCACCCGCTACGACAAGACGGCGACCTGCTACCTCGCTGTCCTCCACGTCGCTTCCATGCTTCTCTGGCTGCGTTAATCAGGGACAGCCCCTAGCCAAGGCAGACGGGCGCTATGCATCCTGTGGGCATGGGACAGCCCACAGACAGCGCTCTCGAAGTAGGTGGCGGTGGACCTGAAATCAGTGCCCGCATGCTGGGTAGCGGCACGATGACTTTTGGCATCACCGATGAGTCCATCGCGCGTGGAAGAGCCGTGTTGGCACTCATCGAGGAGCACGCGCGCAAACTGCCGGGACGAGAGGCCGTCCGGGAGCTCGCTCGACTGGCCAAGGAATTTCCAGGTATTTCCACGAGAGCCCCCGCCTTCCACGAGGCCGTGCGCTTCCTCCGGCGGCATGAGGCGTTTTCTGCCCTCAACCAGCTGATTGGCGAAGGGCGCCGGGGGCGGAAGTTCGCCTCCCCCTTCTACCTGGTCATGCTCATGGAGCAGGTCATGGAAGAGGAGGGATGCCGGGCCCCCAAGGCAGCTCGCATCCTCGCGGAGCGGCACATGGCGGACTTCATGAAAAGCTCGCGTGCCATCGAGAACGACTACAGCCGCTACCGGGAACTGTATCGGGTCTGGCGCGGTGGCACCTACGTGGATGAAGCAGAGCTCACCCGGATGCCGCTGCAGCCGTTCTACTGGTAGCTCGCGCAAGTGGAACGGGGCTCCACACCCCAAAGAAAAAGCCTGGCAACCCGTACTGGATTGCCAGGCTCTTTCACTGTGGAGGCGGAGGGAATCGAACCCTCGTCCGAAAGCCGTCGGCTCTTCGACCCTACGTGCGTAGTCCGCGATTTGCTACGTCACCTGGACTCCCACGGACGGGATTCCCGATGCCGGTCCTGGAAAGATCTCGTCACCTCGGGCCCAGGCACCCTTGGCGACCAGTCCGCATTATGACGGCCCATCCCCACCCCACGGACCGAGAGCAGGGGGACCGCGCACTAGAGACTGCTAGTTAGGCAGCCAGCGCGAGCTCAACGTTGTCGTTGGCTTTTGTGTTGTTGTCGGAAGTTTTACGAGCACCCAACAAGCTCGGCACGCGTCTCGAACGTCATTGCCCCCGTCGAAGCCAGGTCGCCCCCGGTTCGATGTACGTCATGCGGCCACCGCTGCTCCGCACTCGACCTACATTAACCGCTGAACGCCCTCCGTCAATCCTCCTGATTGCTCGCAGGTCGCTCCGGCAACATCTCCTTCCCTGCTTGCCTCTCGGGCAAGCCCCCGGAGGCACTCCCCCATGCAGGCGTACGAGCTCCAGCACACCACCGGCTCCTCCAGCTGGTCCCTCGTGGAGAAGCCCCAGCCTCAGCCGGGCCCCGGCCAGGCGCTCGTCCGCATCCACGCCGTCTCCCTCAACTACCGCGACCTCATCATCACCCGCGGCACCTACCCCGGCCTGAAGCTCCCCCTCATCCCCTGCTCGGACGGGGCCGGCCAGGTCGTCGCCGTGGGCCCCGGCGTCACCCGCGTGAAGCCGGGCGACCGCGTGGCCCCCACCTTCTTCCAGGTCTGGACCGACGGCGAGCGCACCCCGGAGCGGGTCGCCCATGCGCTCGGCGGCAGCATCCCCGGCGTGCTCTCCGAGTACGTCTGCCTGGACGCCGAGGGGCTCGCCCTCCTGCCGGACTGGCTCTCCTACGAGGAGGGCGCCACCCTGCCCTGCGCCGCCGTCACCGCCTGGAACGCGCTCGTCCCCCAGGGCGGCCTCAAGGCCGGGCAGACCGTGCTCGCCCAGGGCACCGGCGGCGTGTCCATCTTCACCCTCCAGTTCGCCCGCCTCCTCGGCGCTCGCGTCATCATCACCTCCAGCCAGGACGACAAGCTCCAGCGCGCGAAGCAGCTGGGCGCCGACGGGCTCATCAACTACTGCCAGACGCCGGACTGGGAGCAGGCCGTCCTCACGCTCACCGGCGGCCAGGGCGTGGACCACGTGCTGGAGGTGGGCGGCGCGGGCACGCTGCCCCGCTCCGTCGCGGCCACGAAGGCGGGCGGCCACATCGCGCTCATCGGCCTGCTCACCGGGGCTCCTGGCAAGCCGGACACCCGCGCCACCAGCAGCAAACACCTGCGCGTCATCAGCACCTACGTGGGCAGTCGCGAGATGTTCGAGGACATGCTCAAGGCCATGTCGCGGGAGAAGACGCGGCCCGTCATCGACCGCGTCTTCCCCTTCGCCCAGGCTCGCGAGGCCCTGCGCCACATGGAGTCCGGTGGCCACTTCGGGAAGATCGTCATCACCGTGTGAGGCCCCGCTCTGGCGCGCAGGTGACACGCGTCCAGAAAGCCGCCCACCCCCGGCCTACCTCCGGCGTAACGTCCCTCCCTTTCCCAGCACTGAAAGGGTCCGCGCATGCGCCGCCTGTTGCCCCTCCTGCTGCTGCTCCTGATGCCGGTGCTCCCGGCGTCCGCGGAGCCGCCTCCAGACGCCTCCCGCTTCTTCCCCTACACGCTGAACACCACGCGCCTGCCCAACGGGCTCACCGTGGTGCGCGTGCCGTTCAACTCGCCCGGCATCGTCGCGTACGTCACCGCCGTGCGCGTGGGTTCGCGCAACGAGGTGGAGCCCGGCCGCACCGGCTTCGCCCACTTCTTCGAACACATGATGTTCAAGGGGACGAAGGCGAACCCGGAGGGCCAGCGCGAGCGCATCCTCGGCGGCTTCGGCTTCGACGACAACGCGTTCACCACCGACGACATCACCGTGTACCAGGTGTACGGCCCCACCGCCGGCCTGGAGAAGCTCATCGCGCTGGAGGCCGACCGCTTCCAGAACCTGGAGTACTCCGAGCCGGCCTTCCAGACGGAGGCGCTCGCCGTCCTGGGCGAGTACCACAAGAACGCCGCGGGCCCGGACCTCAAGCTGGAGGAGGCCCTGGCGAAGACGGCCTTCAAGCGCCACACGTACCAGCACACCACGCTCGGCTTCTACGAAGACATCCAGGCGATGCCCAAGGCGTATGCGTACAGCCGCTCGTTCTTCGAGCGCTGGTACACCCCCGCCAACACCACCCTCTTCATCGTCGGTGACTTCAACGACGCGCAGGTGGTCGCCCAGGTCACCAAGGCCTACGGCGGATGGCAGCGCCAGCCCACCAGCGTCATCATCCCCACCGAACCCGAGCAGACGAGTGCGCGCTCCGTCCACGTGGACTGGCCGCAGCCCACGCAGCCTCGCCACGTGCTCGCGTGGCACAGTCCCGCCGCGCGCGCGGACACGCCGGACGCCGCCATCCAGTCCATCCTCGCCGAGTACCTCGTGGGCGACACCAGCCCCGCGTACAAGGAGCTGGTGCTGGAGAAGCAGTACGTCGAATCGCTGGATGCCTCCACCACGCCCCACCGCGACCCGTACCTCTTCCTCATCGACGCCACCCTCCAGGACGAACAGCACCGCGCCGCCGTGGACGCCGTGCTGCGCCGCGAGGTGACGGCCGTGACCGGCGCCCCGGTGGACCCCGTGCGCTTGAGGGCCATCCAGGACCACCTGCGCTACGGCCTCTTGATGGACATGGAGACGCCGCGCGACGTGGCCATCGACCTGGCCCTCTACGCGGGCGTGATGGGCCGCCCCGACGCGCTCGCCAGCTATCTGAAGCAACTGGGCAGCGTGACGCCCCAGCAGCTCACCCTGTTCGCGAGGAAGTACCTCAAGGACACCAACCTCACCGTCCTCACCCTCACCCCCAAGGCCGTCGCCGCCGGAGGGACGCCGTGATGAAGACCCGCGCTACCGTGTCACTCATCCTGGCCGCCGCGCTGTCCCTCGCCAGCTGCGCCCACCACAAGCCTCCTGAAACGCCGCCGGGGAACCCGCCCGGGGAGCCCCCTCCGCCACCGCCCGAGCCTGGCGACGTGCCCGCGGTGCCACTCAAGGAGCCGCCGCCGATGCAGCTCGTCGTGCAGGCCCGGGGGGACACGCCCATCGTCAGCCTGCGGCTCGTCTTCCACACGGGCTCCATCGATGACCCGAAGGGCAAGGAGGGTCTCACCGCCCTCACCGCGAAGCTGATGGCGGAGGGCGGCACGCAGCGGCTCACCGCCGCGCAGCTGCTGGAAGCGCTCTACCCCATGGCCGCCGAGCTCAAGGTCTTCACCGACAAGGAGATGACCACCCTCTCCGGCCGCGTCCACCAGGACTTCCTGCCCGCGTTCCTGCTGCTCTTCACGGACACGCTGCTCCAGCCGCGCTTCGACCCCGCGGAGTTCGAGCGCCTGCGCGCCAACGCGCTCAATGCCGTGCGCAACGGCCTGCGCAGCGAGGACGACGAGACGCTGGGCAAGGTGGGCCTGGACGCGCTGCTCTACGCGGGACACCCCTACGCCCACTTCACCGGCGGCACCGTGCAGGGGCTCCAGTCCCTCACGCTGGAGGACGTGAAGGCGCACGCGCGCCGCGTGTTCACCCAGGACCGGCTGGTCATCGGCCTGGCGGGGCCGGTGGACGCGAACCTCCAGCAGACCCTCACCTCGCGGCTGGGCGCGCTGCCCGCCAAGGGCGCGCCCCGGGTGGAGCTGCCGACCGTGAAGTCCTCCGCGGGGCGCACGCTCATCCTCCAGAAGCCCACGCTCTCCACCGCCGTGAGCATGGGCTTCGTCACGCCCATGCGCCGGGGGAACCCGGACTTCTTCCCGGTGGCGTTCGCGCTGTCGAACCTGGGCGAGCACCGCCAGTTCATCGGCGTGCTCTTCAACGAGCTGCGCGAACAGCGCGGCCTCAACTACGGCGACTACGCCTACGCCGAGCACTTCATCGAGGACCGCGGCAACGGCACGTTCAACCGCACCAACCTGGTGCGCACGCAGCAGGACGTGTCCCTCTGGCTGCGGCCCGTGGTGCCCGCCAACGGCGTGTTCGCCACGCGCGGCGCGGTGTTCTTCCTGGAGCGGATGTCGAAGGAGCCCCTCACCCAGGAGCGCTTCGACCTGGTGCGCGGCTTCCTCCAGGGCTACACGCGCCTGTGGGAGCAGACCGACCAGCGACGGCTGGGCTACGCCATCGACTCGCTCTACTACGGCACGCCGAACTTCCTGGAGGCCTACCGCGAGGCGCTGACGCAGATGACGCCGCAGTCCGTGCAGGCCGCCGTGAAACGGCAGCTGGCGCCGGAGAAGCTGGCATTCGTGTTCGTCACGGAGGACGCGCAGGGGCTGGCGCAGAAGCTGAAGTCCGGCGAGCCGTCGCCCATCACCTACGCGTCGCCCAAGCCACCGGAGCTGCTCAAGCTGGATGAGCTCATCATCCAGCAGAAGCTCCCGGTGCGCCCGGACGCCATCCAGGTCCTCCCGGCGGCGCAGTTCATGGAGCGCTGACGTCCGCGCCCGTTCCGGCGCTCAGGGGCTTTGCGGCAACGCCGTCCACACGCCGCGGAAGCGCTTGAGCGCCGGATCCTTCTGGCGCTTGCACTCCACGCCCTCCACCTCCACGGTGCCGTCGTCGCTGAGCAGCAGGATGTCGTCGGACGTGTCCGGCGTGAAGAACGCCTCCGGGTTCACGCCCGACAGGTCCACCGACGTCACCGGCACCGGCGCGTCGTCTCCGCCCTTCCAGGTGAACAGCCGCGAGCGCGCCTCGGAAGCCGTGGCCCCCGCGATGATGAGATAGCGCCCCCGCCACGACGACAGCGAACGGATGCCCAGCCCGCCCAGCTCCAGCAACCGGGGCGGCCCGAAGCGCGCGCACGCACCGTCGCGCACCACCGCCTCCGGGTTCAGCAGCGGCACCACCAGCGCCTTGTCCTGCGTCAGCGGGCTCCGGAAGCCAATGAGCATCCCGGGCGCGTCCAGCATCGCCGTCATGCCCTCGATGTTGAGCCCTCCAGGTTCCTTGGGCGGCAGCGGCTCCGCCTGCGCGAGCCCGTACGGCGCGAGCCTTGGATCCGCGAGCAGGTCCTCCAGCAGCCGCGTGTACGGCTGGCCGATGAGCTGGACGTGCTCGGGGTCTTCCACGCTCGTGGCGAAGAAGCGCAGGCGCGCGGGCTGCTTCTTGCCGGCGCTGTTGCGGCCATGCGACGTGAGCCAGAAGGCCAGGTTGCCCAGCCGCGAGCCCGCTTCGATGTCCGTCTCCGGCGGCTTCTTCTTCACCGGCAATTCCAGCGACGGCGACAGGTCCACCGTGCGCAGCGGACGGCCGCCCTTCCGTGAATCGTAGACGCGCAGGATGTTGTCCTCGTCGTCCGCCACGACGAACAGGCCCTGGCCCAATTCCACCGCGCCGGACGCGTCACAGCTTCCCTCGAAGACGACCGTGCCTTCAGGTGCCGCGGCGGGCAGCGCGTCGCGCCGCACGTTCGCCTCGCGGGCGCCGCAGCCCGCCACCAGGACACAACCCCACAGGAGCCACCGGTTCATGGCCCTTCTTGTCGCTGCTCGAACGGCGTCACGCGCGCCGCGAAACCGGAGGCCCTCCGGAAAGTGTGTCGTAACCGACAGGACGCGGCGCGGATCCACTCACGCCCGGGGTTTGTAGAAATGGCATGAGGCTGTAGCTCGCACGCCGAGGGGTGGGTTTTCTTCCGGCGAGAGTGGGTGGGTGCTAAGAGCCTCGGTATGCAATGCCCCGACTCCGAACCTTCGTGGAGCCGGTCCGCGTGCGGCGCGGCCCTGCGACTCGCGGTCCTGGGCCTGCTGCTCACCACGGCAGCGGCCCACGCCCAACCCGACCCCTTCGCCCGAGGCTTCGACGCCGTCCCGGTGAAACCGACGGCCGCGCAGTCCAGCGGCATTGCCCTGGAAGGCGCCACCGTGGAACCGGTGGGCAGCTACCGGGGCGCGCTGCTCCTGGATTTCAACTGGCGCATCCTCGCCCTGAAGCTGGGTGACGAGAAGCTGGGGGACCTCATCCCGTACCGGCTGGACGCGCACCTGCTGTTCTCCTACCAGCTGCTGGAGCGGTTGGAGCTGGGCGTGGACCTGCCGTTCACGCTCATCCAGGGCGACAACTTCTCGCTCCTGGGGGACGCGCTGAACTCGCCGGAGTTCCCCGGCGCCGCGGGCGTCAGCGGCACCACGCTGGGCGACATCCGCGTGCTGCCGCGCGTGAGCCTGCTGAACCCGGACCGCTTCCCGCTGGGGCTCGCGCTGGTGGCGGAGGTGCGGCTGCCCACCGGCAGCGCCCAGAGCTTCACGGGTGAGCGCGGCGTGGTGTTCGCCCCGCGCCTGGCCGTGGAGAAGAAGCTGGGACCCGTGCGCGTGCTGGGCAACGCGGGTGTGCTGCTGCGCCCCGCGGCGCAGTACCTCAACCTGCGCGTGGACGACGAGCTGACGCTGGGCGCGGGCGGCATCGTGGACCTGCCGGACATCAGCCGGCTGCGCGAGGTGAAGGCCACCGCGGAAATGCACCTGCGCACGCCGCTGGCGCGCCCCTTCAACTTCGACCAGGCGGATTCGCTCAAGACGCCGTGGGAGCTGCTGGTGGGCGCCCGCGCGAAGGTGTGGGGCGACTGGGGCGTGGAGCTGGACGTGGGCCGCGGCCTCAACGTCACCACCGGCTACGGCCGTGAAGCCCTGCGCGTCATGCTGGCGCTGCGCTACGACAAGACCTTCAAGGACGAGGGGCCGGACTCGGACGGCGACGGCGTGCCCGACGTGCGCGACCGCTGCCCCACGCAGCCCGAGGACAAGGACGACTTCGAGGACCAGGACGGCTGCCCGGATCCGGACAACGACGGCGACGGCGTGGCCGACGGCGACGACGCGTGCCCCAGCAAGCCCGGCCCGAAGGAGAGCAAGGGCTGCCCGCCGGAGCCGGAGAAGGACACCGACAACGACGGCATCGTCGACCCGCTGGACAAGTGCCCCACGGTGCCCGGCCCGAAGGACTTCGACGGCTGCCCGGACACGGACTTCGACGAGATTCCAGACGGCGAGGACGACTGCCCCGACGTGGCCGGCCCGCCGGAGAACAACGGCTGCCCGTACGACGCTCCGCCCTACGTCGTCGTGGAGTCGGACCGCATCCGCATCAAGGGCAACATCCTGTTCGAGACGGGCTCCGCGGTCATCCAGAAGCAGTCGTACCCGCTGCTGGACGAGGTGGCGACGGTGCTCGCGAAGAACCCCACGCTGGGGCCGGTGCAGATTGAAGGGCACACGGACAACAAGGGTTCGCGTCAGCTCAACGTGGACCTGTCCAACCGTCGCGCGAAGTCGGTGCTCGACTACCTGGTGAAGAAGGGCATCGACCGCAAGCGCCTCACGTCGCAGGGCTTCGGGTTCGACCGGCCCATCGCCACCAACGACACGGCGCTCGGCCGCGCGAAGAACCGGCGCGTGGACTTCAAGCTGGTGAAATCGGAGATCGAAACCGGCCCGAAGGAGACCATCGTCCCCAATGGCCAGCCGCCGCCGCCCGGCACCGAGCCCGTGCCTGGACCGGGCGCGCCGCCGCCCACCCCGGGCACGGCCACGCCGCCGAAGCCCCAGGCCGCGCCGGACGCGAGCAAGCCGGCCGGCAAGAAGTAACGCGTTCCGTTGGGACGGCCCGATGCGCGGGCCGTCCCAAATCGCTGCCTTTGTTTTTTTGCGGGGTGGTTGGAGGACCGGGGCAAAATGCCCCGTTTCGAGACCTCGTCACCCTGTTTCACGACGCATCTTCTCGGGTGCGCCGCGTCGAAAGAACCGGGAATAACGCCGAGGGCGGGTTCTCCCCAGCCCCCCTCACTGACGGGTTATTCTCAATACATGGGGACATTTGAGACAGAAGGTAACGGCGCGGGGATGACGCCGGAGCAGAAGCGCGCGCGTCTGGCCGAGCTGCTGCGCACCAAGGTCCGCCCCACGCAGGCGCCGGTGTCCTTCAGCCAGGAACGCATGTGGTTCCAGGACCGGCTGAGCCCGGGCAGCGCGGCCTTCAACATCCCGGTCCGCGTGCGGTTCTCCGGCGTGCTCGACGTGGCCGTGCTGCGCGCCAGCCTCCAGGCGCTGGTGCGGCGTCACGCGCCGCTGCGCACCACCTTCATCGAGCAGGACGGCCGCCCCGTGCAGCACATCGCGCCGGCGCTGGAGCTGGCGCTGCCCGTGGTGGACCTCCAGGCGCTGCCCGCCTCCGAGCGGGAGGCCGAGCTGCAGCGCCTGCTCACGGACGAGGCGCGCCAGCCGTTCGACCTGGAGAAGGGACCGCTGCTGGTCACCGTGCTGTACCGGCTGGATGCGCTGGAGCACGTGCTGCTGCTCAAGCTGCACCACATCATCACGGACGGCTGGTCCATGGGCGTGCTGGTGCGTGAGCTGAGCGCCCTGTACCTGGCGCTCGCGGAAGGGAAGCCTTCACCGCTGTCGCCGCTGCCCATGCAGTACGCGGACTATGCCGCCTGGCAGCGGGAGTACTTGCGCGGCGAGGTGCTGGAGTCGCACCTGGGCTGGTGGCGCGAGCGGTTGGATCCGGACGCGGTGCTGGAGCTGCCCACGGACAGGCCCCGCGCCGCGGTCCTCTCCGGGCGCGGTGCGCGCATCAACGCGATGCTGCCCGTCGCGCTCGTGGAGGCAATCAAGGCGCTGGCGCTGACGGAGGGCAACACGCTCTTCGGCGTGCTGCTGTCCGCGTTCCAGGTGCTGCTGTCGCGCTACAGCGGCCAGCAGGACGTGGTGGTGGGCACCTCCGTGGCCGGCCGTGGCCGCGTGGAGCTGGAAGGGCTCATCGGCCTGTTCACCAACTACCTCGCCTTCCGCACGGACCTGTCCGGCCAGCCGTCCTTCCGGGAGCTGCTCGCCCGCGTGCGGGAGACGACGCTGGAGGCCTACGCGCACCAGGACGTGCCCTTCGAGAAGCTGGTGGACGCGCTGAAGCCGGAGCGCCAGCTGAGCGTCAATCCCCTCTTCCAGGTCGCGCTGACGCTCCAGAACGCGCCCCTGCCTCCGCTGCGACTGCCGGGGCTCGTCCTGGACGCGCAGCCGGTGGACAACCGCACCAGCAAGACGGACCTGTCGCTCATCGCCATGGAGCTGCCCCAGCAGGGCATGCGCCTCACGGCGGAGTACAGCACGGACCTCTTCGACCCCGGCTCCATCCAGCGGCTGCTCGCGCACCTGCGCACGCTGCTGGAGGGCGCGGTCGCGGATCCGGACCGGCGCGTCTCGGAGCTGCCGCTGATGGACGCGGCCGAGGCGATGCGGATCCAGCGCGAGTGGGCCGGGAACGCCGCGCCCTTCCCGGAGGACCGCTGCCTGCACTCGCTCTTCGAGACGCAGGCGCAGCGGACGCCCGGGGCGGTGGCCGTCCAGTTCCAGGGACAGGCACTCACGTACGCGCAACTGGACGCTCGGGCCAACCAGCTCGCGCATTCGCTGCGACGGCGGGGGGTGGGACCGGAGTCCCGGGTGGCCCTGAGCGTGGAGCGCTCGCTGGACGTCGCGGTGGGGCTGCTGGGCATCCTCAAGGCGGGCGGCGCGTGGGTGCCCGTGGATCCGCTGCTGCCGCGTGAGCGCCTGGCCTTCATGCTGGAGGACAGCGGGGCCTCCGTGCTGGTGACGCAGGCTCCGCTGCTGGAGCGCTTTCCGGAAGGGATGCGCGCCCGGGCGCTGTGCCTCGACGCGGAGCGGGACGGGCTCGCGGGGGAGAGCGTCCTGGCTCCGGCCTCCGGCGTGGGGCCCCGGAATCTGGCCTACGTGCTCTACACCTCCGGCAGCACGGGCACGCCCAAGGGGACCGCCATCGAGCACCGTGGCGTCTGCAACCTGGTTGCACATGAGGCCACGGCCTACGGCATCGGGCCGGGCAGCCGCGTCCTCCAGTTCGCCAGCCTGTCGTTCGACCTGTCGGTGGAGGAGATCTTCACCACGCTGTGCAATGGCGCGACGCTGGTGCTGGCGCCGCTGGAAGACCTGATGCCCGGCGAGCCGCTGCGCAAGCTGCTGCGCGACGAGGCCCTCACCGTCATCAGCCTCACGCCCGCGACGCTCGCGGCCACGGCTCCGGAAGGGCTGCCCGCGCTGCGGACCGTCATCTCGGGGGGTGAAGCGCTGCCCCCGGAGGTGGTGGCGCGATGGGCTCCGGGCCGCACGTTCCTGAACACATACGGCCCCACGGAAGCCACGGTCATGGCCACGCTCACCGAGTGCACGGCGGACGGACGCGTGCCCTCCATCGGCCGGCCGCTGGCCAACGTGCGTGCGTACGTGCTGGATGCCCGGGGCGGGCTCGTGCCCGTGGGCGTGAAGGGCGAGCTGCACCTGGGCGGCGTGGGCGTGGCTCGTGGCTACGCGGGCAGGCCCGCGCTGACGGCCGAGCGCTTCGTGCCGGATGCCTTCTCCGGCGAGGCGGGTGCGCGGCTGTACCGCACGGGCGACGTGGTGCGCTGGCGTGAGGACGGCACGCTGGAGTTCGTGGGCCGCGCGGACGCGCAGGTGAAGGTGCGTGGCTTCCGCATCGAGCTGGGTGAAGTGGAGGCCGCGCTGGCGAAGCTGCCCCCGGTGAGGGACGCGGTGGTGGTGGCGCGCGAGGACGGGCCCGGTGGCAAGCGGCTGGTGGGCTACGTCGTGCTTCGCGACGGCGTCACCGCCCAGGGCCCCGGGCTGCGGGCGGACCTCAAGAACGCGCTGCCCGAGTACATGGTCCCGTCGGCCGTGGTGGTGCTGCCCGCGCTCCCGCTCACGACCAACGGCAAGGTGGACCGCAAGGCGCTGCCCGCTCCGGACCTGGCGGGGAGTGACCCTCGGGAGTACGTCGCGCCACGCACGCCCACCGAGCAGCGGCTGGCGGGGCTGTGGCAGGAGTTGCTCGGCGTCACGCGCGTCGGAGCGCATGATCACTTCTTCGACCTGGGAGGCCATTCGCTGCTGGCCACGCAGGCGCTCAGCCGGATCCGGCAGGCGTTCACGGTGGAGCTGCCTCTCCGGCGCCTGTTCGAATCTCCCACGCTGGATGCCGTGGCCCGCCTCATCGACGAGGCACTCGCGGGGAAGGGACAACCGGTCCCGGCACCGCGTAGGTCGCAGGAGTCCCGCACGCGGTCCGTGCCAACGATTCCGCTGGAGGACGTCGCGCGTGAGTGGAAGGAGCAGCCACAAGACACCGTGGCACCCTTCACGGCCGAGCTGCGTCAGCGGGTGCTGGTGGAATGGAACGCGACGGAGGCTGAGTACCCGCGCGGCGCCACGCTGCCGGAGGTCTTCGCGCGGGTGGTGGCCCGTTTCCCGGAGAAGGTCGCCGTCGAATTTGGTGATGCACGGCTGACGTACCGGCAGCTGGAGGAGCGCGCGAATCGACTCGCGTGGCACCTGCGCTCGCTGGGCGTGGATACCGACTCCCGTGTAGCGGTGGCCCTGGAGCGCTCGCTGGAGCTGGTCGTCTCTCTCGTCGCCATCCTCAAGGCCGGTGCGGCCTACGTGCCCCTGGATCCGGCCTATCCGCGTGAGCGGCTGGCCGCCATGGTGGAAGACGCCCGTCCCCGTGTCCTCCTCACGTCTCGCGCGCTTCTGCCGAAGCTGCCTCACGCGGACCTGCTGCCCGTGGTGCTGGAGGAGGTGTCGCTCGACGCGCTGCCAGTGCATGCGCCGCCTTCCAGCGCCCTGCCCCTGAGCCTCGCGTATATCGACTTCACCTCCGGCTCCACCGGCAGGCCCAAGGGTGTCGGCACGCCTCACTCCGCCGTGCTCCGCACCGTCTTCGGAGTCGACTACGCCCGCTTCGGCCCTGACGAGACGCTGCTGCTCATGGCCCCCCTCGCCTTCGATGCCTCCACCCTCGAAGTCTGGGGCGCGCTGCTGCACGGCGCGAAGCTGGCCGTCTTCCCCGCCCACCCTCCGACGGATCCGCACGAGTTGGAGAAGGTGCTGGTGCACCACGGCGTGACGACGCTGTGGCTCACCTCGGGCCTCTTCACCCAGGTGGTGGATTCACACCTGCCTGCGCTGCGCTCGCTGCGCCAGGTGCTCACTGGCGGCGACGTCGTCTCCGCGCCTCACGTGCGCAAGGTGCTGGAACAGTTGAGCATCCCTGTCACCGCTGGCTATGGCCCGACGGAGACCACCGTCTTCGCCACCAGTCACCGCTTCACGCAGGCCTCTCAAGTGGGCGCTGCCGTTCCGCTGGGCCGCCCGCTGGGCAACACGCAGGTGTACGTGCTGGATGCTTCCGGCCAGCCCGTTCCTCCGGGCGTGCAGGGCGAAATCTTCGTGGGTGGAGATGGCCTCGCTCGCGGCTACGTGGGCCAGCCCGCGCTGACGGCCGAGCGCTTCGTGCCCGATGCTTTCTCCGGTGAGGCGGGTGCGCGCCTCTACCGCACCGGCGACCTCGGCCGTTGGCGGGACGACGGCGTGCTGGAGTTCCTCGGCCGCGCGGATGCGCAGGTGAAGGTGCGTGGCTTCCGCATCGAATTGGCTGAAATCGAAGCCGCGCTCCTGGCCCACTCCGACGTGCGTGAGGCCGTCGTCATCGCCCGGGAGGACGTGCCCGGCGACAAGCGCCTCGTCGCCTACGTTGTCGCTCCCGCGTCCCTGGACGTGACGGAGCTGCGCGCGTTCCTCAAGCAGCGGCTGCCCGATTACATGGTGCCGTCCTTGCTGGGACGGCTGGACGTGCTGCCCCTCACCTCCAACGGCAAGGTCGACCGCAAGGCCCTGCCCCATCCCTCCACGTTCCAGACCCGCACCCCGACGCGCCCGCCTCGCACGGACACGGAGCGGCTGCTCGCCACGCTCTGGGAGGAGGTCCTCCAGACCGGCACGGTCGGCGCCGAGGACCACTTCTTCGAGCTGGGCGGCAGCTCCCTGAGCGCCACGCAGGTCCTCTCTCGCATCCGGCGCACGTTCCAGACGGAGCTGTCCATCGCGGACTTCTTCGCGGCCCCCACCGTGGAAGCCATCGCGCGCCGCCTGGAGTCCCAGGGCCCGGTGCGCCCTGCCCTGTCCGTGCCCGCGCTCAAGCCGGTGCCTCGCGACGGCGACCTGCCCCTGTCCTTCGCCCAGCAGCGGCTGTGGTTCTTCTCGAAGCTGGAGCCCGAGAGCGCCGCGTACAACCTGCCGTTCGTCATGCGGCTCGAAGGGGCGCTCGACGTGCCCGCGCTCGCGGCGGGCCTGCGCGACCTGCTCCAACGCCACGAGTCCCTGCGCACCACCTTCCGTGAGCAGGCGTCCGGCCCCGTCCAGGTCATCACCGCCGCACCCACGCTGCCCGCGGCCTGGATGGACCTGAGCGCCCTGCCCGATGCCGAGCACGCCCTGCGCTCCATCCTCGACGATGAGGCACGGCAGGTCTTCGACCTGGAAGCCGGCCCGCTCTGGCGCGTCCTCGTGGTGCGCATGAGCGCTCGGCACCACCTGCTGCTGCTGACCATGCACCACGTCATCTCCGACGCCTGGTCCATGGGCGTGCTCCTCCAGGAGCTGACCACGCTGTATGCCGCCCACTCCGAGGGCCAGGCGCCTCGGCTGAAGCCGCTGCCCGTGCAGTACGCGGACTTCTCCGTGTGGCAGCGCGACTGGCTGCGCGACGCCGCACTGGAGGCCCAGCTCGGCTGGTGGCGCGCGCAGCTCCACGGCGCACCGAAGGCGCTGGAGCTGCCCACGGATCGGCCTCGCCCCGCGGCGCAGACCTTCCGGGGCGCGGTGGTGCCCTTCCAGTTCCCGCGCGAGCTGTCGGACGCGATGCAGGCGCTCTGCCGGAGCGAGGGCGTCACGCCCTCCATGGTGGTGCTGGCGACGTTCCAGGTGCTGCTCTCGCGCTACAGCGGCCAGGAGGACGTCTGCGTGGGCTCGCCCATCGCGGGCCGCCACCACGCGGAGCTGGAGGGGCTCATCGGCTTCTTCGTCAACACGCTGGTGCTGCGCACGAAGCTGGACGGCGACCCGAGCTTCCGGGAGCTGCTCTCCCGCGTGCGCGACGTGGCCCTCGGTGCGTACGCGCACCAGGACGTGCCCTTCGAGAAGCTGGTGGAGGCCCTGCGGCCGGAGCGGGATCCGCGCCGCACGCCGCTCTTCCAGGTGATGCTCGCGTACCAGAACGCGCCCATGCCGGAGACGCTGACGACGGGCCTGCGCCTCCACCCGCTGGAGCCCCGGGGCGGCACGGCGAAGTTCGACCTCACCCTGGCCCTGAACGACACCGCCGACGGGCTGAAGGGCCTGCTCGAATACAACACCGACCTCTTCGACGCCGCGACCGCGAGCCGCATGGTGGGCCACCTGCGCGCGCTGCTGGACAGCGCCGTCCACGCGCCGGAGCGCCGCCTCTCCGCGCTGCCCATGCTCACCCTCGAGGAGCGCGAGCTGCTGTCGCACTCCTGGAGCAAGCCTGGCGTCGCCACCGCGGAGGACGCGTCCCTGCACGGACTCCTCCAGGCGCAGGCCCGGCTCCATCCGGACCTCACCGCCTTCGAGCACGAGGGCACCCCGCTGACCTGGGCGGAGGCGTACCAGCGGGCCCGGGAGGTCCTCCGGGCACTGCGCGGAAGGGGCGTGGTGGCGCTGCCGCCCCCGCCGCCCCTCGTCCCCGTCGCGCGCACGGGGCCGCTGCCTTTGTCGTTCGCGCAGCAGCGGCTGTGGCTCGTCGACCAGCTGGAACCGGGCAGCGCCGCCTACAACCTCTTCCTCGCCCTGCGCGTGGAAGGCGCGCTGGACGTGGGCGCGCTGGAGAGGTCCTTCGCCGCGCTCATCGCCCGCCACGAATCCCTGCGCACCGTCTTCGTCTTGAGGGAGGGCGAGCCCGTGCAGGTCATCCTCCCCACGGTGCCCTTCGCGCTGGAGACGGTGGACCTGGGCGAAGTCTCCGACGAGGTCGTGACGCAGCGGCTGCAAGCGGAAGCCCTGCGCCCGTTCGACCTGGAGCGCGGGCCCCTGCTGCGCGCGGCACTGCTGCGCCTGGCCCCCAGGACGCACGTGCTGTGGCTGAACATGCACCACATCGTCTCCGACGGTTGGTCCATGGGCGTGCTCGTGCGGGAGTTGTCCGCGCTCTACAGCGCCCAGGTCTCGCGCCAGCCTTCGCCACTGCCTCCCCTTCCCGTCCAATACGTCGACTACGCGGCGTGGCAGCGCGCGTGGCTGAAGGACGAGGTGCTGGAGCACCACCTGGCGTACTGGCGTCGTCAGCTGGCCGGGGTGCCGCCGCTGCTGGAGCTGCCCACCGACAAGCCCCGCCCGCGCGTCCAGTCCCAGCGTGGCGCGCAGGTGCCCGTGCACCTGTCGGGTGCGCTGACGGAGGCCCTTCAGGCGCTGTGCCAGCGCGAACGCGCCACGCTCTTCATGGGACTGGTGACGGCGTGGCAGGTGCTGCTCTCGCGCTACTCCGGCCAGGAGGACATCCCCCTCGGCTCGCCCATCGCGGGCCGCACGCGCGAGGACACGGAGGGGCTCATCGGCTTCTTCGTCAACACGCTGGTCCTGCGCACGCACGTCGACGCGAGGGCCCCCTTCCGCGAGCTGCTGGGCCAGGTGCGCGCCACCACGCTCGCCGCCTATGAGCACCAGGATGCGCCCTTCGAGAAGCTGGTGGAGGAGCTGCAGCCCCGGCGCAGCCTGAGCCACTCGCCGCTGTTCCAGGTGCTGCTCGCGCTGCAGAACGCTCCGGTGCAAGCGCTGTCCCTGCCCGGCGACTCCGCGCCGCTGCGGCTGCTGCCCCTGGAGCAGGCCGAGCAGACGACCCAGTTCGACCTCACGCTCGCCCTGGCGCGGACGCCCCAGGGTCTGCAGGGCGCGCTGAGCTACCGCACGGACCTGTTCGAAGCCTCCACCGCCGCCCGGATGGTGGAGCACCTGCGCACGCTGCTGGAGGCCGCGGTGGCGAAGCCGGACGAAGCCGTGGGTCGGCTGCCCCTGCTGACGGCCAGCGAGCGTCACCACCTGCTGGTGACGTGGAACCAGACGCAGGCGGAGTACCCGCGCGACGCGACGATTCCGCGCCTCTTCGAAGCGCAGGCGCGGCGCACGCCGGAGGCCATCGCGGTCGTGAGCGGCGCGCAGCGGCTGACGTACCGGGAGCTGGACGCGAGGGCGAACCAGCTGGCCCACCGGCTGCGCAAGCTGGGCGTGGGGCCGGAGTCGCGCGTGGGCCTGTGCGTCGAGCGCACGACGGACGTGGTGGTGGGGACGCTGGGCATCCTCAAGGCGGGCGGCGCGTACGTGCCGCTGGATCCGCGCTACCCGAAGGATCGCCTGGGCTGGCTGCTGGAGGACGCGAACGGCCCGGCCCTGGTGGCGCATTCGCACCTGCTGCCGTCCCTGCCCGCCTTCACGGCGCAGGCGGTGTGCCTGGACCGGGGAGCGGACCTCGACCGTGAACCCGCGACGGCGCCCCCGGCGGGAGTGCACCCGGAGAACGTGGCGTATCTCATCTACACATCCGGGAGCACGGGCCGTCCCAAGGGCGTGGCGGTGACGCACCGGAACGCGGTGGCGTTCCTCGCGTGGGCGACGGAGACGTTCACGGAGGAAGAGACGAAGGCGGTGCTCGCGGCGACGAGCCTCAACTTCGACCTGTCGGTCTTCGAGCTGTTCGCGCCGCTGGTCCGGGGCGGCAGCGTGGTGGTGGTGCGCGACGCGCTGTCCCTGGCCGAAGCGAGGCCGGACGCGGAGGTCACGCTCATCAACACGGTGCCGTCGGCGATGGCGCAGCTGGTGAGGATGGGCGCGGTGCCGCCGTCCGTGCGCGTGGTGAACCTGGCGGGCGAAGCCCTGCCGGAGACGCTGGCGAAGGCTGTGTACGCGGTACCGACGGTGCGCAAGCTGTACAACCTGTACGGCCCGTCGGAGGACACGACGTACTCCACGGTGTCGCGGGTGGAGCGCGACGAGGTGCCGAACATCGGCCGGCCGCTGACGAACACGCGGGCGTACGTCCTGGACGCGAACCTGCAACCGGTGCCCATCGGCGTCGCGGGCGAGCTGTACCTGGCGGGAGAAGGCCAGGCCCGCGGCTACCTGGCGAGGCCGGAGCTGACGGCGGAGCGGTTCGTGCCGGAGCTCCACGGGCCCGCGGGCAGCCGGATGTACCGCACGGGGGACCGGGTCCGTTACCGGGCGGACGGGGTGCTGGAGTACCTGGGCCGCGTGGACTTCCAGGTGAAGGTGCGCGGCTTCCGCATCGAGCTGGGCGAGGTCGAATCCGCGCTGCGCCAGCATGCGGCCGTGAAGGACGCGGTGGTGGTGGCGAAGGGCGAGGGCGAGGAGAAGCGGCTCGTCGCGTACGTGGCGCCGAAGCCAGGGGCGGCGCTGGAGACGAAGGCGTTGAAGGCGGACCTGCGCCAGCGGTTGCCGGAGTACATGGTGCCGGGGACGGTGGTGGTGCTGGAGGCGCTGCCGCTCAACGCCAACGGCAAGGTGGACCGCAAGGCCCTGCCGGAGCCGGAGGCGCCCACGTCTGGCAACACGTACGAAGCACCGCGCACGCAGCTGGAAGCGACGCTGGCGGCCATCTGGGCGCAGGTGCTGCGAGTGCCCCGGGTGGGCGTGAGGGACGACTTCTTCGCGCTGGGTGGACACTCGTTGCTCGCGACGCAGGTGGTGTCGCGGGTGCGCACGGAGACGGGCGCACAGCTGCCGCTGCGCGCGTTGTTCGAGGCGCCTTCGGTGGAGTCACTGGCCTCGCGGGTCGAAGCCGCGTTGCGTTCCCGGCAAGCGGTGCCGCGTCCGCCGCTGGTGGCCGTGGCTCGCACCGGCCCGCTGCCGCTGTCCTTCGCGCAGCAGCGCCTGTGGTTCCTCGACCGGCTCCAGCCGGGAAGCGTCCATTACAACATCCCCGCCGCCTTGCGGCTCGACGGTCCGCTGGACGCCGAGGCGCTGATCCGTGGTCTGCGGGAGCTCGTCCACCGTCACGAAGCGCTGCGCACCACGTTCCATGCGCGCGAAGACGGCGAGCCCGTCCAGCACCCGCACGCGCAGGGGGAGCTGACCGTGTCGCGGGTGGAGCTGCGCCAACTGCCGGAGGCGGAGCAGGACGCGGAGGTCCGCCGGCTGGCGCTGGAGGAAGCGCGGAGGCCCTTCGACCTGACGCGTGCGCCTCTGATGCGCGCCACGCTGCTGCGCCTTTCCGAACAGCGCCACGTGCTGCTCGTCACGCTGCATCACATCGTCTCGGACGGCTGGTCCAACCGCGTCCTCGTCGAGGAACTGGGAGCGCTCTACGCGGCGTTCTCACGGGGGCAGCCGTCGCCCCTCCCGCCGCTGGCGCTCCAGTACGCGGACTTCGCGGCCTGGCAGCGGGACTGGCTGAAGGGCGAGGTGCTGGATCAGCAGGTGGGGTGGTGGAAGCGGCAGCTCGCCGGTGCGCCCCACGCGCTGGAGCTGCCCACGGACAAGCCTCGTCCCGCCGTGCAGACGTACCAGGGAGCCCAGGTGCCGGTGGTCCTTTCGCAGGAGGCTTCGCGGAGGCTCAAGGCCCTCTGCCAGCAGGAGGTCGCCACCCCGTTCATGGCACTGCTCGCGCTGTGGCAGGTGCTCCTGGCCAGCTACTCCGGGCAGGAGGACTTCGCCGTCGGCTCGCCCATCGCAGGCCGTGAGCATGGCGAGCTGGAGGGGCTCGTCGGCTTCTTCGTGAACACGTTGGTGCTGCGCGCCCAGGTGGACCGGCGGGGTTCGTTCCGCCAGTTGCTGCGCCGGGTGAAGGAGGTGGCGCTGGGGGCCTATGCCCACCAGGACCTGCCGTTCGAGCGGCTGGTGGAGGAGCTGAAGCCCGCTCGCGATCCGAGCCGTGGCCCCCTGTTCCAGGTCCTCTTCACCCTGCGGGACACCACCGCCCCACGCTCACCACGAGGGGAGGAGTTGAAGCTGCATCCCCTGGACGTAGAGGACACCACCGCCAAGTTCGACCTGGAGTTGAGCCTGGCGGAGTCGCCGGAGGGCTTCGTGGGGACCCTGGGCTACAACACCGCGCTGTTCGAGCCGCGCACGGCGGCAAGGATGGCGGAGCACTTCCGCACGTTGGCGGAAGGGCTCGTTGCCCGGCCCGAGGCACCACTGGAGTCCGTGTCCCTGCTGACGCCGACGGAGCGCCAGCAAGTGCTGGTGGAATGGAACGCGACGGAGGCTGAGTACCCGCGCGGCGCCACGCTGCCGGAGGTCTTCGCGCGGGTGGTGGCCCGCTTTCCGGAGAAGGTCGCCGTCGAGTTCGGTGATGCGCGGCTGACGTACCGGCAGCTGGAGGAGCGCGCGAATCGACTCGCGTGGCACCTGCGCTCGCTGGGCGTGGATACCGACTCGCGGGTGGCGGTGGCCCTGGAGCGCTCGCTGGAGCTGGTCGTCTCCCTCGTCGCCATCCTCAAGGCCGGTGCGGCCTACGTGCCGCTGGACCCGGCCTATCCGCGTGAGCGGCTGGCCGCCATGGTGGAAGACGCCCGTCCCCGCGTCCTCCTCACGTCTCGCGCGCTTCTGCCGAAGCTGCCTCACGCGGACCTGCTGCCCGTGGTGCTGGAGGAGGTGTCGCTCGACGCGCTGCCCGCGCATGCGCCGCCTTCCAGCGCGCTGCCCCTGAGCCTCGCGTATATCGACTTCACCTCCGGCTCCACCGGCAGGCCCAAGGGTGTCGGTACTCCTCACTCCGCCGTGCTGCGCACCGTCTTCGGCGTCGACTACGCCCGCTTCGGCCCGGACGAGACGCTGCTGCTCATGGCCCCTCTCGCCTTCGATGCCTCCACCCTCGAAGTCTGGGGCGCGCTGCTGCATGGCGCGAAGCTGGCCGTCTTCCCTGCCCACCCTCCGACGGATCCGCACGAGTTGGAGAAGGTGCTGGTGCACCACGGAGTGACGACGCTGTGGCTCACCTCCGGCCTCTTCACGCAGGTGGTGGATTCACACCTGCCTGCGCTGCGCTCGCTGCGCCAGGTGCTCACTGGCGGCGACGTCGTCTCCGCGCCCCACGTGCGCAAGGTGCTGGAGCAGTTGAGCATCCCCGTCACCGCTGGCTATGGCCCGACGGAGACCACCGTCTTCGCCACCAGTCACCGCTTCACGCAGGCCTCTCAGGTGGGGGCCTCCGTCCCGCTGGGCCGCCCGTTGGGCAACACGCAGGTGTACGTGCTGGATGCTTCCGGCCAGCCCGTTCCTCCGGGCGTGCAGGGCGAAATCTTCGTCGGTGGTGACGGCCTTGCTCGCGGCTACGTGGGCCAGCCCGCGCTCACCGCGGAGCGCTTCCTCCCCGACCCCTTCGCCACAACTCCAGGCGCGCGCCTCTACCGCACCGGAGACCTCGGCCGCTGGCGGAACGACGGCGTGCTGGAGTTCCTCGGCCGCGCGGATGTCCAGGTGAAGGTGCGTGGCTTCCGCATCGAGCTGGCTGAAATCGAAGCCGCGCTCCTGGCCCACTCCGCCGTGCGTGAGGCCGTCGTCATCGCCCGGGAGGATGTGCCCGGCGACAAGCGCCTCATCGCCTACGTCGTCGCGCCCGCATCCCTGGACGTGACGGAGCTGCGCGCGTTCCTCAAGCAGCGGCTGCCCGACTACATGGTGCCTTCCACCGTGGTCCGTCTGGACGCGCTGCCCCTCACCTCCAACGGCAAGGTCGACCGCAAGGCCCTGCCCGCTCCCGACTCCGCGACCTCGGCCGGCGACTACGTCGCGCCCCGCACGGTCCTGGAGGAACAGCTGGCGCGGTCCTTCGCGGAGGTGCTGCGCGTGCCTCGCGTCAGCGTCACCGACAGCTTCTTCGACCTCGGTGGCCACTCGCTGCTCGCCCTGCGGCTGATGGCGGCCATCCGCGAACACACGGGCCAGGTGATCCCCATGGCCGCCCTCTTCCAGCACTCCACCGTGGAGCAGCTGGCGCGCCGGGTGCGGCAGGAAGCCACCGCGCTTCCCCCCAACCTCGTGCGACTGGACGCGGGCACCTCCAGCGCTCGCGCCCTCTTCCTCGTCCATGGCGGCGGCGGCAGTGTGCTGGGCTACGCGGAGCTGGTCCGACAGCTCGGCGACGACCGGCCCGTCTACGGTCTGTCCGCATCGGGGCTGGACGGCGGCGCCTTGCCTCCCGCGTCCATCGAAGCGCTGGCACGCGACTACCTCGCCCAGGTCCGCGCCGTGCAGCCGCAAGGGCCGTACCTGCTGGGAGGCTGGTCCTTCGGTGGGCTCGTCGCGCTGGAGATGTCACGACAGCTCCAGCTCACAGGTGAGCAGGTGGAGCTGCTGGCCCTCATGGACTCCACCGTGCCCACGCCCCAGCCGCGTCCCGCGGCCGACCCGCTCGGCATGCTGGCCCTCTTCGCGCGGACGCTCGGGCTGCCCTGGCAGGAGCTGCCCCTGGAGCTGGACCGCCTGCGGCGTCTGGAGGGACGCGAGCAACTCGCCTACGTCCTGGAGCAGCTCCGGAACGCGCCGGCGAAGGACCTCGGTCTGGACCTGGATGGCGCGGAGCACCTGTTCGCCCTGCACTCGCGGCTCTACGACGCGCAGCGCGGCTACGTGCCCGGCGGTGGCTACTCGGGGCCCACGCTGCTCTTCCAGGCCGCCACGGCGCGGACCGAGTCCGGGGAGCCAGACTGGAGCACGTGGCTCACGGGGCCCCTCACCCGGTACGAGGTCCCGGGAGACCACTACACGATGCTGAGCGCCCCCCACGCCGCCACCGTGGCAGAGCGGCTCCGCCACCACCTGCGAGCGCTGTAGCGCGAACGAGCGCGGGCCCGGATGCGGGCCCGCGCATCACTCGTCCGCCCCGGGCTCGTGACCCAACGCCTCGGCCGCGAAGCGCGCCATGCGCTGAATCAGCTGGGCGTTCTCGTCCAGGGTGCTGCGCCCGGCCCGGTCCGCCAGGGCCTCCAGCCGCTCACCGCAGCGCAGGTCCAGGCAGAGGTTCACGCCCACCCGGCGCTTCGAGTCGACATCCGTGGTGAGCAGGCCGATCTCCGCGTCCGTGGACGTCCAGCACCAGTCACACATCTTGGGCGCCAGGGTGGGGTCCCCCTGTTGATCCCTGCGGAAGGCGATGCCCGTGGGGTGCTTGCTCCCGGGCGCGACGAACACGAGGAAGACGCGCACCCCATAGGGATCCACCCACGCGAGGTAGTCCCGGACGAAGAGCGGGAGCCGGGTGCCCTTGGGCAGCTCGACGTACTTGCGATCCCTGGAGCGGAATGCGCGCAGCAACTCTTTCTCTGACTCGATTCGGAACATGGCGTTCTCTTCCCTGCCTGCCTTCCAGCGCACCCTCAACGTGCGTCAGCCTGCCTTGTCCATCCCCCCAGGACACTGGGTGGAAATGACCACCGCATACCAGCTTGGAAGGCACCCGTGTTCCGAGGTTCCCCCATGCACCTTCCCTTACGACTCGTGCTGCCCGTGCTGGTCATCGGGCTGGGAGGCATCGCCTGTGGCGATGAGGCTTCCCCCATCCCCAACACCGCTCCGACCGTCAGTGGTCCCACGGTGCAAGCGGCGAGCGTGACGTCCGGCACACCCGTCGCGATGACGCTGGAGGCGTCGGACGCGGACGGAGACGCGCTCACCTACACCTGGACGCAGCTGCCTGCCTCCCCAGCGGGCACCTTCGACGACCCCTCCGCGGCCCAGCCCTCCTGGACCGCGCCTGACGTGGACAGCACCCAGAGCTTCACGCTGAAGGTGAGCGTGAGCGACGGCAGGGGCGGCTCCAGCGAGGGCGCCATCGACGTCACCGTGCGCAAGACCAACCAGCCGCCCACCGTGAGCGTCACCGCGCCCACGTCGCTGGTGGCCGGAGCGATCGGCATGTTCAGCGTCACCGCGAGCGACCCGGATGGCGACCCGCTGACCTACGCGTGGACTCAGAGCGCTCCGAGCACACCGGGTACCTGGCTGGGCAGCACCACCGGCGAGAGCGCGCAGTGGTACTCGCCCGTCGTCGCGACCCAGACCGCGTTCACCTTCTCCGTGAGCGTCTCGGATGGCGTGGGCCTGCCCGTGGTGCGGACCGTCACCCTGCCCGTGTCGGTGCCCCGCTACGGCGCGGACGTCCAGGCCCTGTGGAACTCCGTGGAGTGCACGAAGTGTCACGGCAAGGCCGGCAACCTGAGCCTCGCGGCGGGCAGCAGCCACGCAAGCCTGATCAACGTCGCCGCCAGGGCTTGCGGCAGCCTCCAGCGCGTCACGCCCGGAGACCCGGACCACTCGGCGCTCATCCAGAAGATGGAGGGCACCGGGTGCGGAGACCGCATGCCGGCCAGCAAGCCGGAGTACTTCGATCAGCACCCGGGCCTGAACATCCTGGTCCGCTCGTGGATCCTCGCGGGTGCGGCCAACGACTGACGGCCTCGCGCGAGAGGCTCGCGCCCCTTCCGGCAGGGGCATAGGCTCAGCCCTCGTGGCCGCCCACCCGCCCCTGCTGGATGACATGGTCCTCTTCGCGGAGGTGGTGGCGACGGCCAGCATCACCTCCGCGGCGGAGCGCCTGGGCCTGCGCAAGTCCACGGTGAGCCGCCGGCTGGCGGCCCTGGAGGAGCGCCTGGGCATCCGGCTGCTCGAGCGCAACACGCGCAGACTCCGCCTCACCGAGGCGGGCCGCGAGTACCACGCGCACTGCGCACGGCTCGTCGCCGAGGCCCGCGAGGTGAACGCGGCCGTCAGCGAGTCGCGCGGCACGCCCCAGGGGACGCTGCGCATCGCCACGCTGTCCCTGCTGGGCGAATTGCTCACGCCCGTCATCGCCGAGCTGCTGCTGCACCAGCCCCGGCTGCGCGTGGAGGTGTCGCTCGCGCAGACGCACGTGGACCTCATCGCGGAGGAGTACGACCTGGCGCTGCGCACCGGCCCGCTCGCGGACTCGTCGCTGATGGCGCGCAGGCTGGGACGCCTGCGCACGGGCTACTACGCCAGCCCCAGCTACCTGAGCCGCCACGGCACGCCCCGGACACCCGAGGCGCTGACGGGCCACGAGTGCATCCTCCTGGCCGAGTCCGGCACCGACGAGGTGTGGTTCTTCGGCGAGGGCAGGAGCGCGCGCACGGTGCCGGTGACGGGCCGCCTGCGCGTGCCGAGCGAGCGCGCGGGCCAGGCGGCGGCGCGCGCGGGCCTGGGCATCGTGCGGCTCGCGGCCTCGCTGGTGGCGGACGACGTGCGCACGGGGCTGCTCGTCCCGGTGCTCGCGGCGGACACGCCCCCGGGCCTGCCCATCTTCGCCGTCTACCCGAGCCGCCGGCAGCTGCCCCTCAAGGTGCGCGCCTTCCTGAAGCTCCTGTCCGCGCGCGGCGCCGCGCTCCCGTGGGAAGAGGAATAGGGCTCCTGGCGGAACAATGCGTCCCGCGCGGGGTGCTCCTCCCCGCCCCCGCCCGCGGTTACATCCCCTGGACACGCAGCGCAGGGAGGATGGACATGGCTGGCAACGTCATTGAATTGGGCGACGCGGAGTTCCAACGCGAGGTGCTGGAGTCGCAGGAGCCGGTGCTGGTGGACTTCACCGCCACCTGGTGCCCGCCGTGCCGGGTCATCGCGCCGGTCATCGACACGCTGGCCGCCGAGTACAAGGGCCGGATGAAGATGGTGAAGCTCAACGTGGATGACCACCCGAGGACGCCCGAGCAGTACGGCATCCGGGCCATGCCCACCCTGCTGTTCTTCAAGGGCGGGAAGGTGGTGAAGCAGGTCGTGGGCGCCGTGCCGAAGGCGAAGCTGGAGGAGGCCGTGCGCCAGGTGCTCTGACGCTCAGCCGACGCCGCCGGACGGCACCGGCCCGGCCAGCCGCGACTCCACGAAGCGCCGGGTCGCGGTGAGCGCCGCGTCGATGCCGTCCGCGCGCGACCCGCCACCCCAGGCCACCTCCGGGGAGCCGCCGCCCTTGCCGTCCACGCAGGGTGCCGCCTGGGCCATGAGCTGGCCCGCGTCCACGCCCCGGCCCCGGAGCGCCTCGCTCGCGGCCGTCACCAGCACCACCTTGCCGCCGCGCGTGGCGGTGAGCACCACGCCCACGCTGCCCGCCGCCTGCCGCAGCGCCTCCACCAGCGCCTTGAGGTGCGGGGCCGGAGCCTCGCCCAGGTGCGCGGCGACGAGCGACGTGTCCCCCCAGCGCGCCGCGTCCTGGAGCAGCTGGCGGGCCTGGTCCTCGGGCGGCACGCTCATGGGCGCCGCGGCCTGCACGGGCTTGCGGCGCGCCTCCTGCTCCAGCCGCGTCAGCCGCTCGCGCAGGGCCACCACGCGGGGCATGGGCTGCGGCCAGTTGTGCAGCGTCTGCGACAGCGGCGAAAGCGCCTGCAGCCGGACCTCGCCCTCCAGCCGGGCCGCGGCCTCCACCGCCGCCTCCAGCCCGTCCACCTGCTCGCGCAGGGCCCGGGCCGCTTCGCGCGGCGTCTGGCCCGTGGGCGGCGTGAAGGGCAGCGTCAGCGGGCCGAAGCCGACGGCCGCATCCCCGTCGATCTTCTTCAGCATCGCGTTCGCGGCGGGCCGCACCCCGCCGTTGACGTAGCGCTGCAGCGTGCGCCACGCGTACTGGCGGAAGCCCGACAGGTGCTTCACGTGGAAGGCCGACCACCGGGGCACCGGCTGCGAGCCGCGCAGGCTCTTGAACGGATCCGAGCCCGGCCCCAGCTCGATGGTGAGCCCCACCTCCAGCGCGTCCTGCATCAGCCGGTGCACCAGTCCGCGGTACAGCCCCAGCTCCTGTGGCAGCGCCAGGTCGTAGCCGAACATGGGGGACCAGACGACGTCCTGGCTGGTGTGGGTGGCGTAGAAGCCATCCACGCGCCCGTCCTTCACCGCGAGCTTGTACTGGAAGATCCCCTCGCGCAGCGTCCACGCGAAGAGCTCCTCCGTGTAGTCCAGCGTGGAGTGGTACTTGTCCGCGTTGAGCGACCGGTACAGCTCCCGCAGCCGCGGCGCGCAGTCCGGCATCTCCCGCCCGTCCACGATGCGGTAGCCCGCGGCCTCCAGCAGCCGCCCGTCGCGGCGCCGGTTCTCGCGCACCTGCCGGCTGACGTCCTGCGTGGGCAGCGTCATGCGCGTGTGCGCCGCGTACACGAAGCCGTAGTCCCGCGCGGCCAGCGTGTTGAGCAGGGGCGACGCGCTCGCCGGGTTGATGGCGGGGAACACGATGGCGTGTCCGGGGAACTGCTCCACCAGGAAGGCGGTGAGGCGCTCCACCTGCGCTTCATCAAGGCTCACGTGCAGGTTGCGCAGCACCAGCCAGTGGTCCACGTAGACGCACTTGTCGATGCGCGCCGCCTTCAGCATCGCGCCCAGCGTCCGCATGACCCCGCGCATCACCACCGCGCGCGCCGCGCCATACGTCTCCGCCGTCACCGCCGCCACCGGCAGGCCGATGTAGCGCACCCACGTCGAGTGCAGCGGCGAGTTGTCGTACTCCGCGTCGTTGATGGCCAGCGGGATGCGCAGGTCGTCCATCGCCACCAGCCGCAGGGTGGTGCGGTCGCTGAGGAAGGTGGTGCTGCCGCGCTTCATCAGCGGGACGAAGTAGTCGCGCGCGAGCCGCGCTTGCGGCGTCTCCGGCCAGGAGCACGCGTCGACGGTGTCCGCGTCGTAGAGGGTCATGCCCTCCAGTCTAGCGCTTGAGGGCGCGCTCGATGCGGCGGCGAAGGCCGTCCTCGGACAGCATGCCGCGCTGCGCGTCGATGACCTTGCCGTCCCGGTCCAGGAAGTAGAGCGTGGGCAGCGCGTTCACCTGGAAGGCCCGCGCCACGGTGTCGTCCGCGTACACGACGTAGGGCCGCAGCTCCGGCTGGAAGCGCTGGAGGAAGTAGTCCACCTCCTGCGGGGCCGTCGCGCCGTCGTCCCGGCTGGCCGCCACGAAGACGAGCCCCTGGGACTCGTACTCCTTGGCCAGCTTCACCAGCGAGGGCATCTCCTCGCGGCACGGCGGACACCAGGTCGCCCAGAAGTCGAGCATCACCACCCGACCCTTCAGGTCCGACAGCGCCAGCGACCCGCCCGCGTGCTTCGTCATCTCGAAGGACGGCGGCGCGGCCCCGTCCGGCACCAGCCGTGCCCGCTGCGCCTCGCGCACGCCCAGGAACGCCAGCGCCGCCAGGCCCAGCACCGCCACCACCGCCAACGCCGTCTTGGCCTTGTCCCCGCGCGCGCCCGGCGGCGTGCCTTCCGTCCCAGCCTGCAGTGTCATCCGCGTTCCCTTCGTGTCAGGCGGCCGTGCACCCGCGTCAGGGCCCAGCGCACCCCGGCCTTCACCCGCGGCCGGCGCACCACCCACGCCGCCAGCGGAGGGCCCCAGTGATAGTACCCGTCGATGAACCCCTGGCCGAGCCGGCTCTTCCTGAGCACGTCGTCCCGGAAGGCCCGGAAGGCCACCAGCTCCGGCGCCCCCTCGCCAAAGGCGGCCGTCACCACGAAGCACGACGACGCGGGGCTCACCCACATCAGCTTCCCGTTGGTGAGGTTCACCACGGCCTTCAGCTCGCGCTGCTCCGTGTAGAGGAAGGCCAGCAGGTCGCGCCGGGCCGCGGGGAACTCCTGCCCGGACGCCTCCTCGAAGTCGATGCGCGTGGTGACGGCGCTGCCCACCTCGTCCACCGTGAAGCGGTAGCGCTTGGAGCTGCGCCGGTGCTCCACCTCCAGCGCCCGCAGCTCCCCGAAGTAGGCCAGGAAGGGCACCCGGCACGCCGGGCAGACGAAGCGGTGGTAGGCGTGCGTCGGGATGAAGGCGTAGTCCCCCATGCGCTTGCAGCCCGTGTTGGGGCAGACGAGCTTCACCGTCGCCTGGGGCGCGTTGCGCGGGTCGTAGCGGGACTGGCCGCTTCCCTTGTCGAACACCGGCGGCGGCCGCGACGGCTGCCCCACCATCTGCCGGGTGGGGTGCGCGGCCCGCTCCAGTTCCTGGGCCCGGCGCCACGCCAGCTCCGCCGCCTCCAGCCGGCCGTCCGCGGTGTGCACCAGCGCCTCCGCGTGCGCGCGCAGGGCCGCCACCAGCCGGTCCACCAGCGGCGACACCGCCGGCTCCCGGGCCACCGCGAAGGCCTCCGCCAGCACCCGCTCCATCTCCGGCAGCAGCGCCTGGGCCGCCTTGCGCGACGGGTCCTCCGCGCGCCGGTACACCGGGGGCTCCGGCAGTTTCGCGAACAAGGCCGAGGCCTGGGCCCGCACGCGCTCCAGCGCCGCGTCCCCCCGCCCCACGTCCAATCCCGCCGCCCGCGTCTGGGCGGCCCTGATGAGTTCTTCGGGCTGCAAGCCCGTGGACCTTAAGGGTCCCCAGGCCCCCTGTCAGCGACTCCCGAACCCCGTGTCAGGAAACTCGCCATGCGACCGGGGTCGATGTAAGACGACGTAGGAGGATGTGAATCATGGGCGTGTTGAAGTTCCTGGTCTGGACGACCTGCGCGGTGGGTCTGGGCGTCTTCCTGGCGCGGGGCAACGTGGATGGCCGCTCCCCGCTGGAGCACCTGGAGCGCACCTGGAAGCGTTCGGTGAACCCTTCCGCGATGGACAGGGTGAAGGGCAGCGTGGAGGGCGCGCTGGAGGACGCGAAGGATGCCGTGTCCCAGAAGTCCGCCAACGCCCCGGGCAACACCCCGGGCCCGCGCGAGCGCATCACCGCCGAGGACCGGGCGGCCATCAACAACATCATCGCCAAGAAGAAGTAGGCGACGTCGCGCCACGGGGCCGGTTGCTGATCGCAGGCCTCCCCCTTCCGCCCGCCGTGCCCCGTGCCTAGGTTGCGCCGGGGCGTTGGGTTGGACGGTGGTGGAGAGGCGGGCCCATGGGTTGGACGCAGGTCGGGGGCGTCATCAGGGTGGCGGTGCTGGCGTGCGCGCTGGGAGCAGCAGGCAGCGCCGGAGCACGGACACCCGACAAGCTGTGGCTGGAGGCGCGCAACCGCGCCGTCTCCCGGCAGCACTCCAACATCAGTGACGTGGCCCGCAAGGCCATGCCGGCCGTGGTGTCCATCACCACGCGCCAGGACAGCGCGGAGGTGGCCCCCGGCGAGGAGCCCCAGCGCGGCATCGGCTCCGGGTTCATCATCCATCCGGACGGCTACATCCTCACCAGCGCGCACGTGGTGGACGGGGCCTCGGAGGTCTCCATCTCCATCCGCAGCGCGAACGGCTACGTGGAGGAGTTCCCCGCCACGGTGGTGGGTGAGGACGAGCGCACGGACTGCGCGCTCCTCAAGGTGGACGCGCCCCGGAAGCTGCCGGTGCTGAAGCTGGCGTCCGCGTCCCACGTGGGCATCGCGGACTGGGTGGTCGTCATCGGCAACCCGTTCGGGCTGGCGCACTCCGTGACGGTGGGCGTGGTGAGCTACCTGGGCCGCACGGACGTGACGCCCAACGGCCGCGACGGCGACTTCGACTACGTGCAGATTGACGCCTCCATCAACCCGGGCAACTCCGGCGGGCCGGTGCTGGACCTGCACGGCGACGTGGTGGCGGTGGCCAACGCCGTCAACGTGTCCGGCCAGGGCATCGGGTTCGCCATCCCCATCGACATCGCGAAGACGGTGATTCCGCAGCTGAAGACGCACGGGCGCATGCGCCGGGGGTGGATGGGCATCAGCGTGCAGGACTTCTCCCCGGAGGTGGCGCAGGCGTTCAACCTGAACCCGCGCGGCCGGGGCGTGGTGGTGACGGACGTGGTGGACGACGGCCCCGCGGCCCGCGCCGGCCTGCGCACGGGCGACATCATCCTGAACATGGACCGGCTGTCCGTGGAGCGGGCGCACACCCTGCGCTGGCAGGTGGCCGCGCGCGGCGTGGGCCAGCACATCCGGCTCAACCTGCGCCGGCTGGGCCGCCCCATGACGGTGAAGGTGAAGCTGGAGGACCTGCCCCTGGTGGAGGCCCCGCCCTCCACGCTGGCGGCCGGAAGCGCGCCGGGCGAGCGCGCCGCCGGGGCCCGCTCCGTCCTGGAGGAGCTGCTCTCCCCGGTGCCTCGAACCCCGGCCAGCCAGTCGGGCGGCATTCCCAAGGCCGATGACGGCCTGGCCGCCCCCTGACGGCTGGGCCCTCCGGGGCCCCGCAGGGTCTCCAGGCTCCTTGCGTTCCGCGAAACCCGGCGATACACCGTCCGCCTTCACATCGTGGCGGATCCACCCCCAGGTGGCGCCGCGGGTCTTCCAAGCATCGATTCGCAGGAGAGTCCGTACCATGGCCGAGGCCACCCAGACGACGAAGCTCACCCATTGGCCGCGTACCGCCAAGGGCAGCGGCAAGAAGGCGTGCACCGTGGAGGGCTGCAAGCGCCCCTACCGCGCGAAGAGCTACTGCTTCTTCCACTTCAAGAAGTGGCGCCAGGGCGAGCTGCCCCACTCGCGCTACCGCGTGTGCTCCAAGCCGGAGTGCCGCATCAAGGTGCTGAAGGGCGGCCTGTGCGAGAAGCACTACGCCGAGACCTACAAGAAGGACGCGGCGGCCTAAGTCGCCCCGGCTGTTCCGTGTGGCGCCGGCCCCCCGCCTACCCGCGGGAGGTCCCCGGCGCCACCGCGCGGCCCAGATGCTTGAAGGCGTTGAGCCACAGCTCCGCCTCCCGCTGGGTCAGCCGCGCACGCATCAACGTCCGCTCCAGCTCATGCAGCACGTGCTCCGGCGCCTGCGGGTTGAGGAAGTCCGCCGCCAGCATCGCCGCGCGCATGCGCCCGCTCAGCGCGTTGAGCGTCCCCAGCCGCGCGCCGGGCTCCTCCTCCGGGGGCGGCACTGGCGCGTCCGTCAGCCCCTGCCGGTGGCAGAGGTACAGGAGCACCGCGGAGGACTGCGCCAGGTTCATGGACGGCTGCACGTCCGACGTGGGGATGACCAGCAGGTCCTGGCAGTGGGTGAGGTCCTCGTCGGACAGCCCCCGCTGCTCACCGCCGAACAAGAGCGCCACCCGCCCCCGCGTGCTCTCCTCCGCCAGCCGACGCGCTGCGTCCTCCGGGGTCAGCGGGGTGCGCTTCTCCACCTGGGTGCGCGACGTGGTGCCCACCACGTACACGCAGTCCTCCAGGGCCTCCGCCAGGGTGGGGACGACGCGCATGCCCGAAAGGATGTGGCCGCCCTTCACGGCCATCTTCTCCGCGGCACTGAAGTCCTGGACCACGGGTTCCGAGAGGATGAGTCGCTCGAAACCGAAGTTCGCCATGACCCGGCAGACCGCCCCCAGGTTGTCGGGTGAACGGGTCTGATGAAGGACGACAGTCAGCTCCGCACCTGGACGCATGCCCCGGAGTTTAGCTGGTGGTGCGTCCGCGTGATCGGTATATTCCCGCTGATGCGTCGCTGGGTCCCTGGCTTGCTTCTGTCGCTGTCGCTCCTCACCACCGCGTGCGGTGGCGCGGGCACGCCCGTGCGTCCGTCGCTCACGGCGCGGCAGGCGCTGAGCAGCTCGCCGGAAGTGGTGGAGTTCGAGTCCCCGGCCGTCCGGCTGGAGCTCTTCCGGGACATCGCCCGCCAGTCGGAGCAGGAGGCCGGGCAGTCCGCGCAGGGCGTCGCCCTCTTCCCCATCATCCAGGGCAACGAGTTCGTCGCGGTGCCGGGCTTCGAGTCCCGCGCGGACCTGCTCCAGCCGCCGGACGCGGGCAGCGGCCTCCAGTTCGTCTTCGACGCGCGGACGGGTGACCGTTGGCCGGAGGACCGGCGGGAGAGCCTGCAGGGCCTGTCGGAGCGCGAGGCCGCGGAGCTGGTGGCGCGCACGCTGCTGGCGCTCTGGGACATCCAGCCGGAGGGCGCGGTGCAGGTGGACCGTGCCGCGGGCGCGCCGTACGCGGTCGCCTACGTGGACGGCATCCTGCGGATCAACCCGGCGTTCCTCTATCTGGCATCCGCCTACGGTCCTGCTTCCATGGCGGCGGGCCTCCAGTAGAGTCGCGCGCCTCATGAGCTGGCCCCGCTCCCGCCGCCTTCCGGCGGTCAGTGGCCGGGGCCGCGAGGCGCCTCCGACGTGAACACCTCCGCCCTCCACGCGCAACTCACCCACACGCTTCGCCAGACGGACCTGCCGTCGCTCGGCACGCCCTACAAGGGCAAGGTTCGCGACACGTACCGCAAGGGCGACACGCTCATCCTCGTGACGAGCGACCGCCTCTCCGCGTTCGACCACGTGCTCACCACCATCCCCTTCAAGGGCGAGGTGCTGAACCGCCTGGCGGCCTTCTGGTTCGACCGCACGAAGCACATCGTCCCCAACCACGTCCTGGACGTGCCCGACGCGAACGTCACCGTGGCGCGCGCCTGCCAGCCCTTCTCCGTGGAGGTGGTGGTGCGCGGCTACCTCACGGGCAGCCTGTGGCGCGACTACGAGAAGGGCACGCACACCGCCTACGGGGTGCCCTTCGCGCAGGGCCTGCGCAAGGACAGCGCCTTCGAAGCGCCCATCCTCACCCCGTCCACCAAGGCCGAGTACGGCAAGCACGACGAGCCCATCTCCGAGGCGGAGATCCTGTCGCGCGGGCTGGCCACGCCGTGCGACTGGGCCCGCATCACGGAGGCCGCCCGGGGCCTGTTCCTGGAGGGCCAGAAGTGGGCGCGCACGCGCGGCCTCATCCTGGTGGATACGAAGTACGAGTTCGGGAAGGTGGGCGACGAGCTCTTCGTCATCGACGAGATGCACACCCCGGACTCCAGCCGCTACTGGGTGGCGGACGAGTACGAGGCGCGCTTCGCCAAGGGCGAGGACCAGAAGATGCTGGACAAGGAGAACATCCGCCAGTGGCTCATCCGCGAGCGGAACTTCTCCGGCCACGGCGCGCTGCCCGCGATTCCCGACGACGTGCGCGTGGACCTGGCCACCAAGTACGTGGCCGCCTACGAGCGCATCACCGGCACGTCGCTCGCGCTGACGCCGGGCGACGTGCACTCGCGCATCGAACAGAACCTGCGGGCGAAGGGCTACCTCTAGCCCCCTCGCCCGTCTGAGGCCGCGCGGCGTCTCAGCTGGCGCGGCCGAAGACGCGCTGGAACACCGCGTCCATCTGGCGCGTGTGGTAGCCCGGGGAGAAGCAGTCGGAGACCTCCTCGGGCGTCATCATCTTGAGCAGGTCCGCGTCGTTGAGCAGGGCCTGCCGGAAGTCCACGCCCTCCTCGAACATCCGCATCGCGTTGCGCTGGACGACGACGTACGCGGCCTGCCGGTCCATGCCCTTGCGCGCGAGCTCCAGGAGCAGCCGCTGCGAGTTCACCACGCCGCCCAAGAGGTCCAGGTTCTTCTTCATCTGCTCCGGGTAGACGCGCATGTTCTCCACCAGGCCCGCGAAGCGGTGGAGCATGAAGTCCAGCAGGACGGTGGCGTCCGGGCCAATCACGCGCTCCACGGACGAGTGCGAGATGTCCCGCTCATGCCACAGCGCCACGTCCTCCATGGCGCTCACCGCGTAGCCGCGCAGGAGGCGCGCGAGGCCCGTGAGGTTCTCCGACAGGATGGGGTTGCGCTTGTGCGGCATGGCGCTGGAGCCCTTCTGTCCGGGCGTGAAGGGCTCCTCCGCCTCGCGCACCTCCGTGCGCTGGAGGTGGCGGATCTCCACGGCGAACTTCTCCAGGCTCGCGCCGACGAGGGCGATGGCGGTGAAGAACTCCGCGTGCCGGTCGCGCTGCACCACCTGGCTGGAGGCGGGCGCGGGCTTGAGGCCCAGCTTCTGGCAGACGTGCTCCTCCACCGACGGCGGCAGGTGCGCGAACGTGCCCACCGCGCCGGAAATCTTGCCCACGGCGATGGTGTCGCGCGCGTGCAGGAGGCGCGTGCGGCCCCGGCGCAGCTCGTCGTACCAGATGGCCAGCTTGTGCCCGAAGGTGATGGGCTCCGCGTGGATGCCGTGGCTGCGGCCCATCTGCAGCGTGTGCTTGTGCTCGAAGGCGCGCTTCTCCACCGCGGCCATCACGCGGTCCATGCCCTTCAGGAGCAGGTCCACGCTGTCGCGCAGGGTGAGCCCCAGCGACGTGTCCAGCACGTCCGAGGACGTCATGCCCAGGTGCAGCCAGCGGGCGCTGGGCCCCACGCGCTCCTCCACGAAGGTGAGGAAGGCGATGACGTCGTGCTTGGTGGTGCGCTCGATCTCCTCGATGCGCGCGGCGTCCGCCTCGGTGAAGTCACCGGCGCGGGCGAGGCAGTCCGCCAGCGCGTCCTTGGGGGCGAGGCCTTGCGCGACCATGCCCTCCAGCGCGGCGAGCTCCACGTCGCGCCAGCGGCGATAGCGGGCGACGTCGGACCAGAGGGAGGCCATTTCGGGACGGCTGTAGCGTGGAATCACTCGTAGACCTTCACGGCAAAGTCCCGGCGCGCCGCGAACCGGAGCACTTCCAGCGCGACGTCACAGGACGGACCTGACTTCTTCGCGGCGGTGAGGTTGAACGAGAGGTCCAGGCCTTCGGGCCGCGCCACCGCCAGCGCGCCGGGGTCGACCTTCTCGTGGACGATTCGATTGGCCAGCCTTCCCGCCTGCTGACCGAGCGTCAGCGGGGCCGGCGCGAGGGCCAGCGTCGCGCCCTCCTTCACCTGGCTGGCCGTGAGCGCCACCAGCGGCACCTTGCGGGAGGCACTGAAGGCGATGAGCGCCTGGACGACGGAAGCGTTGCCCACGGTCTTGTCCGCAACCATCAAGAGCCCGTCCACCTTCCCCGCCGCGCCCTCCAGCACCTCGCCCACCCGCTCCTGCGCCTCCACGGCCAGCGGGACGACGGTGAGGCCCAGGGCCGCGCCAGCGGAGCGGGCCTGCGCCACCGCGCCCGCCGAGGAGCGCGGGTCATGCAGGATGCCCACGCGCTTCGCGCCGGGAGCCACGGCCTTGAGCGCGGCCAGCTCCGGTCCGAAGTCGCTGGTGAGCGCGATGCCGGTGACGTTGGGCGCCTCCAGGCCGTACTTCTCGTGGTACGGCACCATGGCGAAGAGCACGGGCACGTCCTCGCCCAGCGAGCGTCGCGCGGCGTTGGCGGCCAGCGGTCCCAGGGCCAGCACCAGCGCGGGCTTCTGCGCGGCCAGCGACTTGAAGACGCGCGCGGCCTCCGTGGGGCTCTCCTCCAGGGTCAGCTCGGTGACATCCGCGCGGGCCTCGGACGCGAAGCCGGCGAGGAAGGAGGCGTACGGCGCCAGGCTCGAGGACTTCACGGCCACCACGCGGGGCCGCGCGGGACTTCGCGGCGTGGCCTGCGCGAGGGCGACGGCGGGCAGGAGGAGCGTGAGGAGCGCGAGCCTCCGGAGCGTCGTCATCGCAGCACGTTCTGGCAGCAGCGGAAGCCCACGTCCGGGGCCTTCAGCGACACAGCCCCCCGCCGGCGCGCGGCGCACCGGGCGGTGTCGCCGGGCGAGTTGAAGGCGCCGCCCTTGATGAGCCGGTCCTCGGTGCCTGGGTAGTTGGAGGCGGTCCACTCGGCGGCGTTGCCCGACAGGTCCAGCGCGCCGTAGCCGGAGCGGCAGGCCTGGCGGGCCCCGGAGGGCGCCAGGGCCTGCCCGCCCCCTTCAGCCGTTCCAGTGTTGCAGGCCGTCTGGGCCTGCTCGTCACCGGAGGAGAAGCGCGCGTTGCCGGGGCCCTTGCAGGACTTCTCCCACTCGTCCTCCGAGCACAGCCGCTTGCCCTTGCCTTCGCAGGCGGACTTCGCGTCGAGCCACGTCACGGAGACCTGGGGCTTGCGGCCGGCCTTGTTGGGGAACTCGAACTCGTCGACGCAGAACGAGTCCACCATGACGCTTTCCATGCGCATCTCGTCGGTGGATCCGGCCGCCTGCAGGTCCTCCGGGGACGCGCCCTTCTTGAAGCTGCCGCCGCTCACCAGCCGCATGCCGTCCGGACAGTGGTCCGCGGCCATGATGCCGCCCACCGCCGCGGATGGGCCGGGCGTGGCGGGCGTGGGGCTGTTCTTCGCGGCCTGGGCCTGACGCACGCGCAGGTAGAGGTAGCCACCGCCCGCGCCCAGCACGACGCCGGCCACCGCGAGGATGACCATCCACATCATCGAACTGGGGCCGGAACGGGCCGGCTTCGCCTGCGTGGCCCGCGTCGTGGGAAGCGTGTGCAGGCCAGAGACCGAGGGCGGCAGCCGGCGCGCAGAGGAGCGGACACCCGACACGTCGGGAGGGGGCTCGCCCTTGCGCGAGCGCCCACCCGTGGAGTTCGCATCCTGGACGCCGGAGGGACGGACCGCGCCCTGGGCCGCCGAGGCTCGCGGGGCCCGAGGAGAGGACGGCTCCGAGCCGCGACCGTTCACCGAGGACACCGCGCCCGAGGCCCGAGGGTTGCGGCCACCGCGGCTGGAGGAACGGGACTCCGAGGGCTCGTCATCGTCGGAGCCCCGGCCGGACCGTGACTCCGTGGCGGATGCATCCGCGTTGCGATTGCTGGACCGGCCGTCGGACGCGTCGGCACCGCGTCCGGAGCGTCCGTCGCTGGGTGCCGCTTCACCGCGACCATTGGAGCGAGCATCGCCCGATGAGGACTCACCGCGAGCACCCGAGCGTGCATCAGCGGAGGAGGACTCACCGCGACCCGAGCGGCCCTCGCTCAACGCGGCTTCACCGCGACCGTTCGAGCGGAGGTCGCCCGATGAGGACTCGCCGCGACCACTCGAGCGCGCATCGCTGGCCGCGGCTTCACCGCGACCATTGGAGCGCCCGTCGCTCGATGCATCACCACGGCCGGAGCGCCCGTCGCTGGACGCTTCACCACGGCCACCCGACGCCGACTCCGAAGCCCGGCCACCGCGTCCATCGCCAGCGGCATCACCGCCACGGCCCGAGGACCGGCCCTCGGCCTCCGCGGAGCGGGCCCCACGCGGATCCGCCGGGAACGACGGCTCCTCCGCCTTGGCGAAGATGCGCATCACCGGCTCGGCGGCCTTGGCCGGAGCCGCTCGCGGTTCATCCCCCGCGCGCGAGGCCGCCCGAGGCTCCTGCTGCGTCGCCGCCTCCGAGGCCTGTCCCAGCAGCCGCGGGTCCTGCGACGCCTCCGCGCCCTTGCGTCCCGTCGGGGCCACCGCGCGCATCTCCTGCATCGTCGCCGCGTCGGACACGGAGCGCGCTTCGGGGCCCGTGATGTAGTCCAGCGCCTGCGCGTTCGACCCCAGGATGGCCGCCAGCGTCGCCGCGTCCAGCGGCTGCGTCGCATCCGGCGGAGGCGAATCGTCCTGTGCCGGGATGGGCGCGGCGGGCGTGGGCGCGCTCGCCACTGGCAACATGCCCGTGGGCACCGGCGGCAGCGGCTTGCTCGCGGCCCTCGCGGCCACCACGGCCGCGGGCAACGCGCCCGACGCAGGCACCGCACGCTGCCGCGACGCCGCGGCCGGGTGCCGCTGCACCAGCGCCGCGAACTCCGCGTGCAGCTCGCCGCCCGACTTCGGACGGGCCAGCGGGTTCACATTGAGCGCGCGCCGGTAGAGGGACTCGAACGCGGGCGGCAGGTCCGGATGCCGCACCGACACCTCGGGGACCCCGCCGTCCTCCGGCAGCAACCCCGTCACCATCTCGCCCATCAACACGCCCAGCGAGTACACGTCCATGCGCGTGTCCAGCTCCGCGCCATTCACGTACTCGGGAGCGATGTACGCCGCCGCCCGGTGCCCCTTCTGCGCCTGCACGAAGGGCAGGTGCGGCACCGCGAGCCCCAGCCCGTAGTCAGACACCTTCAGCATGTCCGGCAGGACGAAGACGTTCTCCGGCTTCACGTCCGAGTGCGGCCCGAAGCGGTGCGCCCCGTCCAGCGCCGCCGCCATCTGCGCCAGCAGCGGCTCCACTTCCTTCAACGAGAACAGCTGCCCCTTCGCCGCGCGCTGCTCCATCATCCGGCGCAGCGTGAGCCCTTCCAGCAGCTGCATCGTGAAGAAGGGCCGGTCCCCGTCCACGCCCTCCTCGTACACGCGCACCAGGTTGGGGTGGTTGAGCTTCTTGCCCACCCGCATGGACAGGGCGAACTGCGTGCGCTCCTCCGGCTGCTGCACCAGCCGGGGCTGGATGACCTTCAGCGCCACCTCCACGTCGATGGCCTGGTCCTGCGCGCGGAAGACGAAGCCCAGCGGCCCCGACCCGACGACCTCCTGGATGGCGTAGCGGTCCGCGACGACGTCGCCCGGCTTGTAGGGCGCGCCCTCCGCTCCCCTCCGGCGCGCCGCCCCCACCGCCTGGCGCGCGGCCGCATCGAACTTCTGGCCACACGTGGCGCAGGTTTCACTCGTATCGGGGACATGGCTGCCGCAGCGGTAGCAGAGCAAAGCAGTGAAACTCCGGAACAGGGCCGCGGGGGGGCGGCCTTCCCGGCGGACGGCCGGGGGCCTCCATTCTGCCCGCTCCGGAGCCGTTGAGGAACGACGTTGCGCGCCGGGCCGTTAGCGACCCGTGGACCCGAAACCGCCGTCCCCCCGGGAAGTCACTTCCAGCACGTCCACCTCGCGCAGCACCGTGGCCGTCACCGGGGCCACCACCAGCTGGGCCACCCGGTCCCCCCGACGCAGGGTGAAAGGGGTGTTGGACAGGTTCACGAGCAGCACCTGCACCTCCCCCCGGTAGTCCGCGTCCACCGTTCCGGGAGAGTTGAGGCACGTCACCCCATGTCGCAGCGCCAGCCCCGAGCGGGGCCGCACCTGCCCCTCGAAGCCCGGGGGGAGCGCGAACGCCAGCCCCGTGGGCACCGCCATCCGCTCCAGGGGCTGGAGCACCCGCTCCCCGTCGATGTCGGCCCGCAGGTCCAGCCCGGCGGCCAGCTCCGTCTCGTAACGAGGCAGGGGCAGCGGGTCCGGATGCGAGCGCACCCGGCGCACGGGGACGGTCAGCGAGGGGTCCATGCCCCCTGCCGTAACACGCACCCTGCCCCCCCTCCATTTCCTGGCCCCGACGTCACGGGTCGTGTGGCCCCTGCCCTCACAGTTCGGTCGCACCGTCCGCCATGCGCAGGGCGGTGCGGAACCCGAATGGGTCCACCGGCCGCGCGGCCAGCTCCAGCTGGTAGTGCAGGTGCGGCCCGGTGGACCTGCCCGTGCTGCCCGACAGCGCGATGGCCTGTCCCTTCTCCACGCGCGTGCCCGCCTTCACCAGCAGCTCGGAGTTGTGGCAGTACGCCGTCGTCACGCCCCGCCCGTGGTCCAGCACCAGCACGCGGCCGTTGACGGAGTCCTCGCTCGCGCGGCGCACCACGCCCGCGGCCACCGCCGTCACCGTCGTGCCCGAGCGCACCGCCAGGTCCACTCCGGTGTGCATCCGGCGCGTACGCAGCGTGGGGTGGACGCGGTAGCCGAAGGGGCTCGTCACCGGAGCGCTCTCCGCCACCGGCCACCCGAGCATCAGTGCCGTGGACAAGGCCAGCGCCTGCGCCGCGCCGACGGAGGAGCCCTCGAAGCCCGGCGGAAGCTGTTTCGCCAGGCGCTCCAGGCTCAGCGCCCCACCCTCCGCGTCCACCCGCTGCAGCGCGAACCGCGCGGGCACCCGCCCCGCGAACACCGCCGTCACCCGCGCCTCTTCCGACGGGAAGTCCCCGGCGAGCGCGTCCAGCAGCCGCCGCGTCGCCGCCGGTCCGCGCACCGGATCCACCAGCGTCTCTGGGGCAATGCCCTCCTCGCGGGCCAGGGCCAGCGCGGGCTCGCGGGCCTTCGGGTCCAGGGCCTTCAGCGCCGAGTGCGTCCCCCACGCCAGCGCCTCCGCGCTCGTGGGCACGCGCGTGAGCATCGCGGCGGGCAGCGCGTCCGGCATGGGCACCGACGTGCCGCTCACGCCGTCGTAGTACGCGAGCAACGGCCGGGCCGTGGTGCGCGTATGGAAGGCCCAGGCCCCCGTGCGTCGCAGGATCGCGCCCGCGGGCGTGTGGTGGTACGCGCACCACACGCACAGGAGCGCGAAGGTGAAGTCCAAGAGGCCCCGGGCGCGTCGAGCGAACATGCGTCAGGGCCTCAGCGCAGGAAGGACAGCACCGGGGCCGCGTCCCAAACCGCCGCGAGGCCCAGGGGCGCCACCAGCAGGCACCCCACGAGTCCGCGACTCCACGCCCGCCGGGGGCCCGCCGCGTCACACGCCGCGTCCGCGTGCTGGAGGTTGCGCAGCACCGCGCGCCAGCCCAGCGACACGCTCACGCCGCACAGCGCCGCCACCGCCAGTCCCCGGGCCGCCCAGTCCGCCGGCACGTCGCCGAACAGCGGCCGCCACGACAGGTACACCGTGCCCTGGACCAACCGCGCCACCGTGCACGCGCCCGCGAGCACCACGCCCGTGGTGGCCAGGGGCCGCACCCACCGCATCGGCGTGGGCCGCCGCAGACAGCGGCGCAGCAGCGCCTTCCACGAGGAGGACGCCGAAGCGGACGCCGTCACCGGCTGCCAAGGCTCCACGGGCCGGGCGGCTTCGGTCTCGCGATAGCCGAGCGCGGGCAGTGCCAGGAGCAGGTCCGCCGCCAGCTCCCAGCACAAAGCCAGCGCCCGAGCCAAACGGGTGCGCGTCTCCAGCGATACCCAGTCCACCAGGGAGGCGGTCGCGGGGAACTGGCCCACCCACGCGTCGAACGCGGAGTCCATCCGGTCCACCGCCGTGAGTAGCCGGTCATCCAGCGTGTCCGCCGCCGCGTGCACGCCCACCGCGACGAGCGCGAGCAGCCCCAGCGGCATGAACGTCCAGCGGAAAGCCCCCAGGAACCGGGACACGTCCGTGAGGAAGCTGCTCGACGGCTCCGAGGAGCTGGATGGGTGGACCGGCATGGAGCGCCTCCGGGGCGGTCCCCCATCAACGCGGGAAGCCCTCCCAGGGTTTTAAGCCTCCAGCGCCCCAGGACGAAAACACCGCGAGCTCCGTCCGAAGCCCCGGGACAGCATCCATCCGGAGCACCTTCCACCTGAGGCGGTCCCAACCGGTCCGACTGTCGGACAGGTTTCCGCTGCGCCGATGGGGCAAGGGTCACCAGCCGCGGTTTGCCCAAACCTGTCCGACTGTCGGACAGGTTCGTGCGGTGCGCCGCTGACGGGGCGCCCCTACGAAGTTCTTACCTTCTCATCCAGGTGGACAGGGTTCTTGCCCGAGGGCTGGGTGCACGACGGCCCCTGCGGTGGTTGCCCCTCGCCGACAGCGGACGAAGTCCTTGCCCGCAACGACAACGCCCCGCCCCTTCGCGCCCGGAGGCGAGAGGAGACGGGGCGCTTTGCGGAAAGCGGCCTTCCTTCACGAAGGGCCGCTACGCGGGGGCCGGACTCAGGCCTTCGCGTCCGGCGTCGCCACCGGGGCGGCGGCCGCGGCCGGAGGCGTGCCCTGCGCGGCGGTGCGCTCGGCCATGGCCTCCTTGCGGGACAGGCGGATCTTGCCCGTCTTGTCGATGCTGACGACCTTCACCAGCACCTCGTCACCCTCGCTCAGCACGTCCGACACGCTCTTCACGCGCTTGTCGGACAGCTCGGAGATGTGGATGAGGCCGTCGGTGCCCGGGAACAGCTCCACGAAGGCGCCGAACTCGGCGATCTTCCGGACGGTGCCCGTGTAGATCTTCCCGATCTCCGCCTCGCGCGTGAGCGCCTGGATCATCGCGATGGCCGCCTTCACCGCCTCGCCGTTCGCGCTGGCGATGTCCACGCGGCCGGTGTCCTCGATGTTGATGGCCGCGCCCGTGCGCGCGATGATGTCCTTGATCACCTTGCCGCCCGGCCCGATGACGTTCTTGATGAACTCCGGACGGATCTGGATGGTGGTGATGCGCGGCGCGAACTGGCTGATCTCCTTGCGCGGAGCGCTCAGCGTCTTCGCCATCTCCGCCAGGATGTGCTCGCGGCCCTGACGCGCCTGCTCCAGCGCGCGGCTCATGATCTCCGTGGTGAGGCCGGTGATCTTGATGTCCATCTGGATGGACGTGATGCCCTTGGACGTGCCGCAGACCTTGAAGTCCATGTCGCCCAGGTGGTCCTCGTCACCCAGGATGTCGGACAGGATGGCGATCTTCTCACCCTCCTTCACCAGACCCATGGCGATGCCGGCGACCGGCGCCTTGATGGGGACGCCCGCGTCCATCAGCGCCAGCGTGCCACCGCACACGGAGGCCATGGAGGACGAGCCGTTGGACTCGAGAATCTCCGACACCAGACGCACCGTGTAGGGGAACGAGTCGCTGGCCGGAATCATGTTGCGCAGCGCGCGCTCCGCCAGGGCGCCGTGACCGACCTCGCGACGGCCGGGGCCGCGCAGGGGCTTGGTCTCGTTCACGCTGAACGGCGGGAAGTTGTAGTGCAGCATGAAGCGCTTGAAGGCCTGGCCGCTCAAGAGCTCCAGCCGCTGCTCGTCCTCGCTGGTGCCCAGCGTGACCACCACGAGCGCCTGCGTCTCGCCGCGGGTGAACACCGCGCTGCCGTGCGTGCGGGGCAGCACGCCCACTTCGTTGGTGATGGGGCGCACCACGTTGTGCGGACGATCACCGATGCGGCCACCGTTCACGGTGATTTCACGCATGTGGTCGTACTTCAGGTCCTCGATGACCTGCTTGGCGTGCTTCTCCACCTGCGGGGTGAACTCCGCGCCCATCTTCTCCTTGAGCGCCGCCACCGCCGCCTTCTTCGCCTTGGAGAGCGCGTCGTAGCGGGCCGCCTTCTCCTTGATGGCGTAGCCGGCCTTCACGCCCTCCATCGCCAGGGCGCGAACCTGGTTGCGCAGGCCCTCGTCGATGGTGGGCAGCTTCTCGTAGGAGCGGACCTGCTTCTTCAGCTCCGCGCGCATCTGGTCCTGGAGGTCCAGCACTGGCTGGGCCTGCTGACGGCCGAACTCCAGCGCCGCCACCATGTCCGCCTCGCTGACCTCCTCCGCGCCACCCTCCACCATCACGATGGCCTCGCGGCTCACCGCCATGACGAGGTCCAGGTCGCTTTGCTCGCGCTGCTTCGCGGTGGGGTTCGCCACGAACTGGCCGCCCACGCGGCCCACGCGGATGCCCGCGATGGGGCCGTTGAACGGGATGTCCGACACCCACAGCGCCGCGGAGGCGCCGGTGATGCCGTGGATGTCACCCTCGTTCTCCGGGTCCGCGGAGATGACGGACGAGATGACCTGCGTCTCGTAGGCGTAGCCTTCCGGGAACAGCGGACGGAGGGAGCGGTCCACCAGACGGGAGGCCAGCGTCTCCTTCTCCGTCAGGCGGCCCTCGCGCTTGAAGTAGCTGCCCGGGATGCGGCCCGCCGAGTACAGCTTCTCCTGGTACTCCACCGTGAGGGGCAGGAAGTCGACGTCCTTCTTCTCCCGCGCGCTCACCGCGGTGACGAGCAGCATGGTGTCGCCGTAGCGGACCACCACGGAACCGTCGGCCTGCTTGGCCAGGCGGCCCGTCTCGATGCTCAGCTCGTTCTCACCAATCTTGACGCTCTTCTTCAACATGTCGTGTGGCCTCTGTGCCTGCTTCGCGTGCGAGGACCCTTGCCAGCCGCGGCCCGCCCACGTGCGTGGGGCAGGAGCCGCCCGGAAAGGGGCCCTCTGGGATTGAGCGGTCGCCAGGGCCTGAAGCAGGCACATGCCAGACGAACGCTGCCTGTACTGCGGAAACGGGCTCCGTTGCGGAGCGCCGGAGGGATGGACCAGACCTCTTGATCCCTGATCACACCCGCCCACCCAGACTTCAGGTCGGCCGGTCTGAACGGAAACCAAAAGAGCCCGCCTCCACCTCTCCCTCGCCCACTCCTTCGCCCACGTCCGCGCTTCTGTTGTCGAACTGCTACCGCGTGAAACCGTGCTGCCCAAATGCGCGGGGCGCTGGTGGTGTGCCAGCGCCCCGGGTGCTGCTCGAGGACTACTTGCGGATGCCGAGGCCCTCAATGAGCTTCTTGTAGCGGGCCACGTCCTTGGACTTGAGGTAGTCCAGCATGCGGCGGCGCTGACCGACCAGCTTCAGCAGACCGCGGCGGGAGTGGTGGTCCTTCTTGTGGGTCTTGAAGTGCTCGGTGAGCATGTTGATGCGCTCGGACAGCAGCGCCACCTGCACCTCGGGCGAGCCGGTGTCGGACTCGTGGGTGCGGAACTTCGTGACCAGCTCGCTCTTGCGTTCCTGATGCAACGACATGGGCTTCTTCCTGAATCCCGCTCCGGGGTGACCGCTCGTGCCGCCTGGGTCCGCGGAGGGGTACAGACCCGGCCTCATGGTCCTTCTAACGAGCGGGCCGCTTATAAGCTTCACCCCCTGGGGGGTCAACCTTCGCCGCCCGTCCGTCCGCCCTTCGGGGGCCGGGACAGTGCGAAGACGTACAACCGGCAGCCGCCCGGCATTCCGCCCCCGCCCGGTGACAGCTCCCGGGCGGATGCCTCATCCATGGCCACGTGCAGGTACAGGCCCCCCGGCTCGCCGCCGTCGCCCGCCAATAGCTGCCGGGTGCGCGGGTACAGCCGCAGGAGCGCCTCCACCACGTCGCCAATGCCCGCCGCCGCGGGGACGCCCAGGGACAGCTCGCGCCGCCCGTCGAAGGCGCTCCGGAGGCCCGGGGCCACGCTCACGGCGATGTCATGGGTCCGGGTGGCCACTCAGTTGAACACCCGGAAGTAGCGCAGCCGCCCGCCCACCACCTCCGCCATGGCGAGCAGCGCGTCATCCGGGCCCAGCACCCGCACGCGGCCCGGCACGGGGGCGACCTCCACGGGGACACCGTGCAAGACGCGCCGCGCCTCGTCCGCGTTCACCCGGACGGCCGGCAGGTCCGTCAGCGAATCCGCCAGCGACACCAGCCGCCCGGCCACGGCCTCGCGCGACAGGGACGCCAGGTCCCCCAGCGGCAGCGCGCGCGCCAGGGTGAAGGGGCCGCTCATCGTGCGCCGCAGCGCCTCCAGGTGCGCTCCGCAGCCCAGCGCGCGGCCCAGGTCGTACGCCAGCGTGCGCACGTAGAAGCCCTTCGTGCACCGCACGGACAGGGTCAACCGGTCCGCGGAGAAGTCGCGCAGCACCAGCTCGTGCACGGTGACGGTGCGGCTGGCCCGCTCCACCTCTTCGCCTGCGCGCGCCAGCTCGTACAGCCGCTTCCCGGCCACCTTCACCGCCGAGTACATGGGCGGCACCTGTTCGAAGGTGCCCCGCAAGCGCGCGAGCACGGCCTCCAGCAGCGGGGCCGTCAGCGGGGGCACCGGGGCCTGGGCCGTCGGCTTGCCCTGGGCGTCCTGGGTGTCCGTCTCGATTCCAAGCCGCACCACGGCGTCGTAGGCCTTGTCGCCTTCCGTGATGATGCCGGCGACCTTGGTGGCCTCTCCCAGGCACACCGGCAGCACGCCGGTGGCCATGGGGTCCAGCGTCCCCGTGTGGCCCGCCTTCTTCACCTTCAGCAGGCCGCGCACCTGACGGACCACGTCGAAGGACGTGGGGCCCAGGGGCTTGTCGATGACGAGAACGCCGTCCATGAAGCGGGGCCTACCAGCCTTCCTTGCCGCGCACCTCGCGCAGGAGCCGGTCGATCTTATCGCCCTCGCCCACCGACGCGTCGAAGGCGAAGAAGATTTCCGGCGACACGCGCAGGTTGACCGCGGACGTCACCTCGCGGCGCACGAAGCCCTTGGCCGCCTCCAGGCCCTTCTGCGTGTCCGCCTTCTCCTGGTCCGTGCCCAGCATCGAATAGAACACCTTCGCCACCCGCAGGTCCGGCGACACCTTCACGCCGGTGATGGTGATGAAGCCGATGCGCGGGTCGCGCAACTCTCCCCGTGTCAGCAGGGCACCGATGGCCGCCTGGATTTCCTGCCCCACGCGCTCGGGTCGTGCATGCGTCGTCATTTCTTCTCCCAATCTCGCGGGTTGCGCAGCGCCCGGGCCTTCGCCCGCGCGTCGTCCAGCGTCAAGGTTCCACCGTCACCCGTGGAGCGGGACGTCCCGGGCCCGGGGCCCGCGCCCTCGTGCCGCTGGTCCCACGAGCCCAACCCCTCGGCTTCCGCCAGCGAACGGTCGCTGCGCAGGAACCGGGCGATGGCCGCCTCCGAGTGCGCGTGCGCGTCCTCGGGGGACAGGTGGGCGTCCTCGTCCTCCGGCGCCGGCACCTTCGCCGGGGCACGGAAGCCCGTCGGCCTCTTGTCGGAATAGAGCGTGTCCCCGAAGGCGAGGATCTCCGTCTCCCGGGCCATCAGCGGCGCGACGTACATCTCTTCGATGAAGTGGATGATCTTCTCCAGCTGCTCATCCACGTGCGGGCGCTCGTTGCCCACGACGGCCAGGGCCACGGACGCCTTCTGCCAGAGGTCCTGGTCGTCCACTTCCGCGACGGCCACGTTGAAGCGGGCCTTCACCCGGTCCGTCACCCGGCGGAGCACCTGCCGCTTGGACTTCAGCGAGGCGCTCTCCGGAATCTGGAGGGTGAGGCGTGCGACACCGACGAACATAAAGGTCCCCCAGGCCGGCAGCGGCCCTTGAGCGCTCCATCCGCGCCAGGGCCCCGCCGACTCGTCGTCCATCCCCCGGGAAAGGTGGGGCCTTCCCCGGGGTCCGTCGAGTGCGCCTCGCCGGATTACGAGAGGCGTTGCCTCTCCAGGATTACGAGAGGCTCTGCCGGGTCTCCTCGATCTCGTAGGCCTCGATGATGTCGCCGGCCTTGAGGTCGTTGAAGTTCTCGATGCCGATACCGCACTCGAAGCCCTGCGCGACTTCCTTCACGTCGTCCTTGAAGCGGCGCAGCGACGCCATCTTCCCGGAGAAGAGCTGCTTGTTCTCGCGCATGAGGCGCACGAACGAGCCGCGCTTCATCACGCCGTCCAGGACGGCCGCGCCGGCGATGGTGCCCAGCTTCGGCACGTTGAAGGTGTTGCGCACCTCCGCACGGCCCAGCTTGCGCTCGGTGCGGATGGGCTCCAGGAGGTTCTCCATCTCCAAGCGCACACCGTCGATGAGCTCGTAGATGATGGAGTAGCTCTGCAGCGTCACCTGCTGCGCCTTGGCGGCGGCCTCCGAGCCCGACTCCGGCTTCACGTTGAAGCCCAGCACGACGCCCTTGGAAGCGGCGGCGCGCATGACGTCGGTCTCCGTGATGGCGCCCACGCCCGCGTCGATGATGACCACCCGCACCTTGTGCGTGGTGAGCTTCTCGACCGCCTGGCGCACGGCCTCCGCGGAACCCTGCACGTCCGCCTTGATGATGACGCGCAGCTCCTTGGGCCCGCCGCCCGCCTTCGTCTTGGCGAAGAGCTGGTCCAGGGACTCGCGGCTGACCTTGCTGAGCTCGGTCTGCCGCTCCTTCATGCCGCGGTGGTCGGCGATCTGCTTGGCCGCCTTCTCGTCGGAGACGACGTTGATGGCGTCACCCGCGGTGGGCACGCCGGACAGGCCGACGACCTCCGCGCAGTAGCCCGGCTTCACTTCCTTCACCGCCTCGCCGCGGCTGTTGTTCATGGCGCGGACGCGGCCGTAGTGCGTGCCGGTGACGATGGCGTCGCCCAGCTTGAGCGTGCCCTCCTGCACCAGCACCGTGGCCACGGGACCGCGGCCACGCTCCAGCTTCGCTTCCACGATGGCGCCCACGGACGGACGGGAGGGATTCGCCGTCAGCTCGAGGACCTCCGCCTGCAGCGCCAGGTTCTCCAGGAGGAGATCCAGGTTCATCTTCGTCTTCGCGGAGACGGGCACCATGATGGTGTCGCCGCCCCACTCTTCCGGCACCAGCTCCTGGCTCGCGAGGTCCTTCTTCACGCGGTCGGGGTTGGCGCCCGGGACGTCCATCTTGTTGATGGCGACGACGATGGGCACTTCCGCCTGCTTCGCGTGCTTGATGGCCTCGATGGTCTGGGGCATCACGCCGTCGTCCGCCGCCACCACCAGCACCACGATGTCCGTCACGTTGGCGCCACGGGCGCGCATGGACGTGAAGGCCTCGTGGCCCGGGGTGTCCAGGAACGTGACGTCGCCGCGCGCGGTGGACACGCTGTACGCGCCGATGTGCTGGGTGATGCCGCCCGCCTCGCCCGCGGCCACGCTGGCCTGGCGGATGGCGTCCAGGAGGCTCGTCTTGCCGTGGTCGACGTGGCCCATGATGGTGACCACCGGCGGACGGGGACGCTCGTCCTCCGCCTTGGCCGCGACCTCCGGCAGGTAGTCCTCCACCTCGAAGCCGACGCGCTCCACCTTCCAGTGGTAGTCGGTGGCGATGAGCTCCGCGGTGTCGGCGTCCAGGATCTGGTTCGCCGTGGCCATCTTCTGCATGCCCATCAGCTTCTTGATGAGCTCCGCGGTGCGGATACCCATGCGCTGACCCAGGTCGGAGACGCTGATGCCCTCCTGGAGCTTGATGACCTTCTTCTCCTCGGCCATCTGGGTGATCTGGGTCTTGGCGCCCTTCTTCGTCGGCTTGCGCTTCTTGCCGCGGATGGGGATCTGGATGCGGCCCCAGACCATGTCCGACAGCTCCTGCTTCGAAACGCTGGTCGTCTCAGGACCCGTGCGCTTGCGCTGGCCACGCTCCTTGTTCTTGGAGACGTCCACGAGCTCGCGGCCGCGGCCCAGGTGATCCGGGACGACCTTGTACTCGCGCTTCTCCGTGCCGAGCGCCGTGCGGCCCGGGGCCATGGGGTACTGCTTGGCCTGGGTCGTGGTGGGCGTGACGCGGCGGACCTGGATGAGCGGGCGCGAAATCACCACGGCCTGGGTGGCCGTGGGGCGGGCCTGGGCACCCGGCGTGGGCGCGACCTGGGCGTGCGGGACGCCGCCGACCATGATGGTCGGGCCGCTCGGCTGCACCGGGGCACCCGTGCCACCGGCCGTGGGAGGCGAGGACGGACGCACCGGCCCCGTCTGGCCCGGACGCGCCTGCATGGGCGCTCCCGGACGGCTCTGCATGGGCGGCGAGCCCGGACGGCCCTGCATGGGCGCGCCAGGACGGCTGCCCGGCCCCGAGGGCCCACCCGGACGGCTGCCGGGACCACCCGGACCACCCGGACGGCTGCCCGGCGGCCCACCAGGGCGCCCACCCGTGGAACCCGGACGCTGCACGTAACCGGGACCTCGGGAGATGACCGTCGCGGACGTCGACGTGGAAGAAGGCGTCCGTGCGGTGGGCGGGACCGGCGAGCGCGTAGGGGGGTTG
>NZ_RAVW01000150.1 GCF_003611585.1 Corallococcus exercitus
CTCGTGGGCTCGGAGATGTGTAGAAGAGACAGGACTCGGCGGGCAGGTCGGGGGGCGGCGAGGGCGCGATGGGCCCGGAATCATCCGCGTTGGACTCCTGGGCGTACGCGTCATCCCCCCAGTCATCCGCGGCGACCGGCGAGGTCTGCGCGAACGCCCCCTGGGTCGCCAGGCCGACAATCAAACCCATCCACCATCGAGAACCCATGACTCCGTCTCCGATCTCCAGACCCCCGAGGGGACGCGGGCGTCCTACACTTTATTCACCCTGGAGGCTCCAGGCCCGCAATCCTGTCGACACTGCTACAGTCCGGCGGGACGCGAATGCTGCGCCGACTCCTCCCCACATTGCTCGCCCTGGGTTGCGGACTGCTGGCCCTCGGATGGGGGCTGGTGAGCCTCCAGCGCATCTTCACCCAGGAGCGTGAGGACGCCAGGGCCCAGGTGCGCTCGCGGCGGGTCGCGCTGGAGCAACTGGCGGCGGAGTCGCTGCGCACCGCGCTCGCGCAGCGGATGAAGACCCACCTGCCGAAGCTCAACGCGGCCGTGGGCGACCCGCTCCTGCCCGCGGAGGGCTACTACCTGCTCTTCCGCGACCACCAGTTCCTGCCGCGCGTGGACTGGCCCCGCGAAGGCACGGACGTCCCCGCCCAGGCCAACTACACGCTGCTGGCGCACGCGCTGGAGGACGGCCCCGCCCCGGCGCCCTTCCAGGAGCGGCTCGCGCGGCTGCGCGCGGCGGAGGCCGCCCTGGTCTCCGGCAACGAGGCGCGCACGGACGCGGCGGTGGAGGCGCTCTTGCGCTACCACGCGGCGCACCCGCTGCCGCCGGAGCAGGAGCTGCCCTTCACCCTGCTCATGGTGGAGTACCTGCAACGCGGAGGGGACACGCCGCTGCTCATCCGGGCGCTGGTGCGCGAGGGCCTCCCGGAGGAGCTGGGCGGCATGGCGCGGGACGCGGGCCTGCAGCGAAACCTGCTGCGCGCCCGGCCCCAGCTCACGCGGCCGGACTTCGACTTCCTCCAGGCGCGCATCGTGGCGCTGAGCCAGGCGCTGGTGGAGCCCCACGACGCCTTCGTCGCGCGCGTGCAGGAGGCCGGCGCGGGCGCGCTGGTGCTGCCGGAGCCGCTGGACGGCCCCACCCTGCTGGCCGAGCAGTGGTACGTGGAGCCCGCGGCCGAGCAGGTGCACGGGCTGGCCGTGGACATGTCCGCGCTGCTCGCGGAGCTGACCCAGGAGCTGCAGGGGCGCAACCTCATCCCCAAGGACGGCCAGGTGCGGCTGGGGCCCGGCGGCGTGGCGCGGCCCCTGAAGCACCCGGGGCTGGAGGTGGCCACGCCCGGGTGGGCCGCGGCGGAGGCGGACATCGAGGCCCGCTACGGCCTGAAGACGCTGCTGGTCGCGGCGTGCGGCGCGCTCGCGTCCGCCATCGCGGCGCTGGCGGTGGTGGCCCAGCAGCGCAAGTACCGCTTCGTGGAGCTCAAGAGCGACTTCGTCTCCACCGTGTCGCACGAGCTGCGCACGCCGCTCGCGTCCATCCGCCTCCTGGGGGAGACGCTGGAGCGCCGGCTGGGCCAGAGCCCGGAGGCCGGGGACTACCCCACCCGCATCGTGCGAGCGGCGGAGGGCCTGCACTTCCTGGTGGAGAACATCCTGTCCTTCAACCGCATCGACAAGGGGCGATGGGCGCTGAGGCCCGCGCACGTGCGGCTGGAGGAGGCGGTGGGCACGCTGCGCGAGGACCTGCAGGACGCCGTCACCGTGCCGGTGGAGATCCGCTCGCAGGTGGACGACGTGGAGCTGGATGCGGACGCGTCGCTCGTCCGGATGCTCTTCGCCAACCTGGGCCGCAACGCCTGCCTCTACAACCAGCGCAGCCCCGTGGTGCTCACCGTGCGCGCCTATCCGCAGCCGGGCTATGGCGCCACGGTGCTCTTCAGCGACAACGGCGTGGGCATCCCCCAGGAGGAATGGGAGCGGGTGTTCCAGGACTTCTACCGTCTGACAACCCCCGGGCCGGAGGTGCATGGAAGTGGCCTGGGGCTGGCGCTGTGCCGCAGAATCATGGGCCTGCACCAGGGCAGCATCCAGGTGGCCTCCTCCGGCCCTGAAGGCACGACGTTCGCCCTGACCTTTCCCGAGACGCGCCGATGACGACGCAGACGCCTCCCCCCTCCACCCGCCCGACCATCCTCATCGTCGAGGACGACGCCAACCTGCGCCTGGGCCTGCGCGACAACCTGCGCGACGAGGGCTACGACGTGACGGACGCCCCGTCCGCGAAGGAGGCCGCGCCCCACCTGGAGTCGCGGGTGTTCGACCTGCTCATCCTGGACGTGATGCTGCCGGGCGAGGACGGCTACAGCTTCTGCCGCCGCCTGCGCGCGGAGGGAGTGAAGAGCATGGTGCTGATGCTCACCGCGCGCTCGCTGGAGGACGACCTGGTGCGCGGCTTCGAGGCCGGCGCGCAGGACTACCTCACCAAGCCCTACCGCCTGCGCGAATTGCTCGCGCGCGTGCAGGCGCTGGTGCGCCGGGCGGGCACGGCGCCGCCGCAGGTGGTGACCTTTGGCACCTTCACGCTGGACCTGGGCCGCCGCGCGGTGCTGCGGGCGGACGGCGGCGAAGTGGACCTGACGCGCACGGAGTTCGACCTGCTGGCGTTCCTGCTGCGCCACCGCGACCGCGCGCTGCCGCGCGGAGAGATATTGGACGCGGTGTGGGGCCGCGACGTCGTGGTGGATCCGCGCACGGTGGACAACTTCGTGTCGAACCTGAAGAAGAAGCTCGGGTGGACGAGCACGTCTGGATTCACCATCCACACGCTGCGCGGCGTGGGCTACCGCATGGAAGTCACGAGCGGCGGCCCGTCATGACAAAATCATGACCGACACATGGAGCGCTGTCGGCCTTTCGGCTGGCGCGACTTCGTACCTTGCATCTTGTGGGGACGGGACGCCTGGAGCGTCCACTCCAACCAGGAGGCGGGTCAGATGTTTGAGTCGGTCATCGAACGGCGGGGAGTGCGCTCGGGACGGTTCGGCACGGGCGCGTGGGTGTCCATCGGCGTGCACGCGGGGCTCCTGGGCCTGGTGTTCTTCATCTCCGGCCGCGTGCCGGAGACCATCGAGCCGCCGATCGCGGACCTCGTCTACCGCCCGCCCGCCATCCGGAAGGGCGTGAAGCAGGCCGCGCAGCCGAAGCCGGCCACGGCCGCCCCGGCGCCGAAGCCCAAGCCGCGCACGGACCGCATCCCGCTGCACCCGAAGCCGCTGCCCGCGGACCTGCCGGAGGCGAAGCCGGATCCGGAGCCGACGACGGTCGCGGACGCGGTGGGCACGACCGACGCGACGGGCACGGGCGAGTCCGGACCGGTGGGCGACCCGGACGGGGATCCGAACAGTGACAGCCCCATCGGCGCCGTGGGCGTGCCGGTGATCAACACCGCGCCCACGGGCACGGAGGTGCTGCCCTTCCAGGGCGGGATGACGCCGCCCCGGATGCTGAGCGGCGCCCATCTTGACTACACGCTGGAGGCGCGGCGCGCGGGGGTGGAGGGAACCATCGTCGTGAAGTGCGTCATCACCACGGAGGGCCGGGTGCGCGACTGCCGCATCCTCAAGGGCCTGCCGTTCATGGATGACGCGGTGCTGGAGTCGCTCTATTCGCGTGAGTACCAGCCGCTGACCTTCCAGGGCCGGCCGGTGAACGTGTCGTACACGTTCAACATCAAGCTGAAGATGCCCTAGCGGCGGGTCCGGGTGTCCGCCAGTGAAAGCGCACGGACGCCCGGCTCCCCTTCGGGAGGGGAAAAGAATCGCGGCGGGAGTGCGGGCCCGTTAGGAAAGTCCCGTCGCGCCTGGCCATGTGCGCGATACCGGCACCGGAAGGAGCGGGCCTCCCCCGGCCCGCTTCCGGTGCCGGTCCCTTTTCAAGCGCAATGGCGGACCCCTGGTACGACGCGGTGGTGGTGGGTGCGGGCTTCGGCGGCCTGGGCACCGCTTTGGAGTTGTGTCGCCGGGGCGCCCGGGTGGCGCTGTGCGAAGGGCTCAACTACCCAGGCGGCTGCGCGAGCACCTTCCGGCGCGGTGGCTACGGCTTCGAGTCCGGCGCCACGCTGTTCTCCGGCTTCGGCGAGCAGCAGCTCTTCGGCCGGTGGATCCGCGAGCATGCGCTGGACGTGACGGTGGACTGGTTGGATCCCCTGGTGGAGCTGCGGGCCCCGGGGATGCGGTTGCCGGTGCACCGCGACCGCGAACGACTCATCGCTGAGTTCTGCGCGCTGCCTGGAGCGCCCGTGCAGGGCGTGCGGCGCTTCTTCGCGTTGCAGGCGCAGGTGGCCGGTGCGCTGTGGCCGCTGTTCGATGACCCGGACCTCCTGCCGCCGCTGAGCCTGAAGACGCTGCTGCGGCACGCGGGGCGCATGGGGTCCTACGCGCCGCTGATTCGGTGGCTGGGCCGTCCCCTGGGCGCGGTGCTCGCGCATCATGGGCTGGAGGGCTTCACGCCGCTGCGCACGTACCTGGATGCGCTCTGTCAGATCACCGTGCAGTGCTCGGCCGCGGAGGCGGAGACCCCGTTCGCGTTCGCGGCGATGGACTACTACTGGCGCGGCACGGGGCATGTCCGGGGCGGCATCGGCCGGCTGGCGACGGCGCTGACGAAGGCCATCACGGCCCGGGGCGGTGACGTCCTCATGGCGAACCGGGTGCGCGCGGTGACGCCCGTGGACGGCGGCTGGAAGGTGACGGCGCGCAGGGGTGAGCTGTTCGCCCGGCACGTGGTGGCCAACGTGCTGCCTCAAGGGCTGCGCACGCTGTTGGATGCGCCGGTGGGCCAGCTCCCCAAGGTGGATGCGCTGGCGGAGCGCGTGGACGGCGGCTGGGGCGCGGCGATGCTGTACCTCGTGGTGCGGCCGCCAGACGGTGACTCCGGCAACGCGCACCACTTCGAGCTGGTGCGCGATGAGAAGGCACCGTTCATCGAAGGGAACCACCTCTTCGCCTCCGTGAGTGGCGCGGCGGACGAAGGGCGTGCACGGCCGGGACAGCGCACGGTGACGGTGTCCACGCACGTGCCCTTGAAGAAGGTCGCGGGCATGGCGCCGGAGGAACAGGCGCCCTACTTCGCCGGGCTCCACGCGCGGATGCGCGAGAACCTGGACGCGCTGCTGCCGGAGTGGATGGCCAACGTCGTGCACGTCATGACGGCGTCGCCCCGCACGTTCCAGCGCTTCACGCTGCGCGAGGCGGGCGCGGTAGGCGGCGTGCCCCGGCGCGCGGGGCTGGACAACTACCGCATCCTGGGGCCGTTCCAGGCCCAGCGCGGCCTGTGGCTCGTGGGGGACTCCGTGTTCCCGGGCCAGAGCACCCTGGCCACCGCGGTGGGGGGTGTGCGCACCGCAGCGAGCATCGCCGCGGTGCGCTGAAGCATTGTTTTACAATGCAACCCGTTATCCACCGCTCCACTGGAATCCGCGAAACCCTGTTTCACGCACAGTCTTGGACCGCGTATGGTTTGTGTCCCCCTCACGGAGGTCACATGCGGTCATTCATTCTCGGTGGTCTGCTGGCTACGGCGCTGATGGCGGTGGGCTGTGGCGGTCCCATGGAGCAGGAGACGGAGCCGAACCTGGTCTCGCAGGAGGCGCCGCTGCCGGACTGCTCCAACGAGCCGAACGCGAACCTGTACAGGTACTACAACGACGCCGCGCACACCCAGCTGATTGGTGAATTTGGTTGCTATTGCGGCGGGCTCTACTACTGGGGCGGCCGGTCCGTCTACTCCGAGTACATCCAGGAGTGCTGAGCAGCTGAAGTCATATCATCCCGCGGCAATCCCTCACGGAGAACACATGCGCACGTTTCTGATTGGCGGTCTGTTGGCGATGGCGGTGGGCTGTGGCGGTCCCATGGAGCAGGAGGAGGCGGCGGACCTGGCCTCGCAGGAGTCGGCGCTCCCGGACTGCATGAACACCGACAACATGATCACCTACTACAACGACGCGTCCCACTCGATCATCGTCGGTCAGCGCGGGTGCTACTGCGGAAGCTGGGTGAACTGGGGCCAGGTGTCCACGAGCTACTGGGAGAACACCTCCTGCTAGCCCACCCCCGACACCAGAGGTGCGGTTGATGTCCGCGCCTCCGCGAGGATCCGCGCCGATTCCACGGCGGCGTCCTCCGGCCTGACGCTGGTGTCGGAAATGCCGGCGATGAGCCGGGTGCGGTCGTGGTCCACCGCGCCCGGCTTCGCCCAGGTGTCCGCGTCCGGCGCGGTGAGGTACGCGGAGAAGGCGTGGTGCCCGGAGCCGGGGCGCTCGCCAATCACATGCACCAGGGCGCGCGGACGCAGGTCCCCTTCCGCGCCGAACAGCAGGTGGCCCACCTGGTAGCCCGCGCGCACGCGGCCGTGCTTCACCACCAGCACCTCCGGCGCCACCCTCCAGCCCGTCGCCTCCAGCTCCGCGCGCAGCCGCGCCAGGAACGGCGCCAGGTGGCCCTCGTCCATCAGCGACCGGGGGTCCAACCCGTCCGACACGACGACCTGCGCGTCGTACCGGCCCGCGTGCTGGTGGCGCAGCGCGCGCACCGTCGCCTCCGAGGCCTCGTCCAGCGACTCGCCGGACGGCGGGTGCAGGATGTAGTCGCGACGGTCCAGGGAGCGCGTCTTGAGCCGCGCCGCGCCCGGGATGGACGCCACCGCCGCGTCGGACAGCTCCGACCACAGCCCCACCTTGCCGTCGTCGTAGAGGCCGCGCACCTCCCGCTCCAGCGTGGGCTCCAGCATCCACGTCCGGTCGCCGTGCCCCACCGCCAGCGGCACGCCCCGGGAGCGCACCTGCGCCATCCGCGCCTCCGCCTCCACGCGCAGCTCCGCCTCCGGACGCGTATCGCCCTTTGCCCGGCGGTAGTGCACGTAGACGTGGGCGGGGTCTCCGAAGTGCTTCGTGGGCCGGCCGTCGGCGTCGATGACGCCCAGGCGCTGGAAGAACGCCCACATCCGGTCGTCCACCTTCAGGCCGTGCCGCTCGCGCAGCCGCACGTGGTCCTGGAAGGACGTGGTGAGGTAGCTGAGCATCGGATCATTCCGCGTGGGCAGCGCCATCAGATACGCGGGCCCCGCTGCCGCGAGCTGCTCCTGGCACCAGCCCAGGTCATCCAGCGTCACGTCCATGTGCAGCGTGGAGCAGACGTCCAGGCCCAGCGTCAGCCCGTGCAGCTTGCCCATCACGATGTCTTCCAGGCAGCAGCGCACCAGCTGCTCGCGCGTGCGGAACACCTCCGGCCCGATGAAGCCCGCCACGTCGTTGACGTGAACCCACGGCGCCGCCTCACGCCCCGCGCCTGCCTGCGCGATGGCCACCCGGCGCTTCAGGGCTCGCGCGAAGCCGTACTTGCGCGACTCGTGGATGAGCATGTCCGTGCCGTGGTGATGCCCGTTCGTCGCGTCCGCGCCCTGCCCCGTCTCGAAGTACAGGCCCCACGGCCCGGTGCGCGCCGCCGCGTGCGCCACCATCTTCTCCAGCGTCACGTCGAAGGTGCGGTTGGCCGCCTCGTTCCCACCGAGGCTCTGGAACCAGATGCCCGTGGTGCCCGGACGCAGTGCCTCCACCTGCGCCTGCACGTCGATGTGCGCGAGCACGCAGTGGGGCATCACCTCCTCCAGCCCGAACGTCGTCAGCACGTCGTGCAGCGCGGACTCCACCGCGGCCACCGACGCCACGTCCGACGACACCGGGTTGGTGCCCAGCACCACGTCGCCCACCGCGAAGGCCCACCCGTTGAAGACCTGCCAGCGGATGTCGTCCGGATGATCCGTGGGCGAGTTGGGCTGCAACCGCGCGCCCAGGTAGCCCTTCGCGCCCACGCGGCTGCCCGGCAGCGGATGGAAGATGCGCCCGCCCACCGCCTTCAGCTCCGCGTCGGTCATCAGCTTCACGACGCACGCGATGACGTCGCTGGGGAGTCCGTCGATGACGGCGTGCACCTCCGCCTCCGGCGCGGTGAGCAGGAAGTCCTTGAGCTGGCCCAGCGTCCAGTCCGCCACGCGCTTCCAGCGCGCGGAGTCCCACGCCTCCAGGTTGAAGATGTGCAGCCGGTCCTCGAACGGAGGATGCGAGTGCACGTCGTCCAACTGCGTGCGCGACAGCAGGGTCCGCGCCCTCTCCCGCGACGCCTCGTCCGCCGCCGCGACACCGATGGCCGCGTCGCCTTCCTTGAACGCGTTCGCCGCGCCCAGGACCTGTTGATACAGGCGCGCATCGAAGCCGCCCGTCAGGCGCTGCACGTAGTCGAAGACATCTTCGTGGGGGAGGACGTCGGGGAGACAGACGCTCATGGGCCGAGAGGTTTAACCGGCGGCGCCGTCGCGCCACCATCCCCCGAGGGCGTTGTCACATGTGCAACGCCCGGACGCTTGCTCTCCACGATGCTTGGAGTTGCAATCGTTAGCGCCCTGAAAACTCATCCACCGTCCCGGCCCGGCACGCAGCCCGCGGGAGGCTTCCAGGTAAGCAACGCGTCCACCCGCGCGTCCTGCACCCGCGACACACCTTCCGGTGCATCGAGCGTGTTGACGCCGGGCTCGCGCGTGAAGTCGAGCTCCCGGACGGGGACGGGCGCCGCCGGGCAGCCTTCCTGGAACGTCGCCTCCGCTTCGTTCATGAGCACGTTCGCGTGGTCCTCGCCGGGAGCCCACGAATCGGGAAACGTGAACCGGCCCGACACGAGCTCCGCGCCTCCGGGAGGAAACCAGTTCCAGCTCAGGACCGTCTGCGCCGTGGAGCCTCCGAAGACCCCTCCCGCGACGCCACCCAAGAGGCTTTCATCCGTCGCGGGCCATTCGACGCGGAGGCCCTTCGGCACCGGGATGCGCACGGCCTCCACCTGCACCTCGTCCTTCACCTCGGGCTCCAGCAGCAACATCCACGTCAGCTCGCGGAGCCGCTCCGGGGCCACGCGCCCCACCCTCACTCCGGACCGGCGTGCGGCATCTGTTCCGGCCGCGTCCACCTTGCCGTCGGGCATCAACGCCAGGTTGGAGCAACTGCGCGAGCGGTACGCGGTCCCCGTTGCCAGGTGGTAGGCGTCGAGCTGATCACAGAAGCCGTAGTGCCCCCGGCGGCCACGGATCACCAGCCAGCCGTCCACCGGCACGCGGATGCGGCCCAGCGGCAGCACCGCCTGGACATTCCGCGCCTTCGGGTTGATCGCGAGGCATCCTCGCCATGCCTTGTACCGAAGCCGGAAGGGCTGCTTCCGGGATTCCTTCATGCAGTCGGGCGGAGGCGGCGGATCCGTGTCGAACGTCCCGGGGCGGCGGTTCTCCAGCCGGAAGGCCTTCTCCGCCCGCGCGCGCCAGGCCTCGGTCTCCGCGCCGCACGCACCGGCCTTCAAGGGACACAGCAGGAGGGCCAGCCGATGCTTCGGCGAAGCTTCCCGTGCCAGCACGTCGCGAAGGTCCGGAGGAATGACGACGGTCTGTGCCCCGGCACCGCCCAGCTCCAGTTGCGACGTGAAGTACGCCTTGCCTCCATCGCGCCACCACGTCTTCAGCGCGAGCGCGGGCACGCTGTGCTCCTCGTCCCAGGTCAGTGGCTCCCGCGTCTCCTCCTCGCGAGCAATACCGAAGCAGCGGTGGCTCAGCAGCAGCATGAGGCCCGTCCGCGCCTCTTCCACCGCGCCGTCCTCCGGGAGCGCCTCCATCCGCGCGTCGAACGCGGCCAGCTCCTCCTTCGCGGCCGTCCAATCGGCGGTGTCCGGCTTGCACGGAACGATGGGAGGCGCGGCCGCCAACAGCCAACCCAGCCCGAAAGACACCACGAGGGACACGGACATGCCCGCCATGGCACCCGCTCACGGGCTCGGCCGTCAAGTCGCGCGGTGGCGAACTACTCGCCGAGGAGCGCCGACCAGAAGTGCACCAGCTTCAGCGCCTCCATCGCGCTGGACTGCCGGTCCATCTCCGCGTGGGTGATCAGCGGCGTGGGCCGCAGGTGCACCCGCGTGTACGGCTCCAGCGCGCGCGCCAGGAGCGTGGACTCGATGGCGGGGATGACGGAGTCGTCCGTCCCGTGCAGCAGGTACACCGGCGCACGTGGCGCGGGAGAACGCTCCGGCGACAGCGACGGGTCTCCAGCGAAGCCCTTCACGAAGGGCAGCAATCGGGACCCCAGCGTGGCCACGTCGCGCGTGTTCACCTGGTGCAGCAGCGTGGCGGAGGGCTCGGGTAGCGTGGCCTCCATCGCGCGTGCCTCCGCGAACGCGGCCTCCGCCTGCTTGCCATCCACGAGCGTCAGGTGCGACGCGTGCATGAACTTCAGGACGCCTTTGCGCAGCGCCTCCACCTGCTCCGGCGGCACCAGCCGGTCCGCGACGTTCAGCAGGATGACCACCACGCCGTAGTCGTGCGGCCTGCGGTGCACCCCGTCCGCCTGCACTCCCGTGCACAGGAAGGACAGCACGCGCGACAGCTCGCCATGGCCCCCGAAGGACAGCACCGCGGCCACCCGGTCGCGCAGCGCGGGCCGGCCCGCAGCGACGACGGACAGTCCTCCGGAGAAGCTGATGCCGAAGAGGTCCACCTCTCCCTCGGGCGCCAGCGCTCCCGGGCCCAGCGCCCACAGGGCCGTGTCCTCGATGACGTCCGGCAGGCGCGGGGTGATTTCGTAGCGCAGCAGGTCCGGCGGCTCCGGCGTGAGCACCGGCTGTCCGCCCATGGCCAGGTCCTCCGCCAGCTTCACCAGCCGGGGCTCGTCGATGCCCGCCGCGTGCACGCCGGACGTGAGCACGATGAGCCGGCCCTTGCGTTGATCCGGTTGGTACAGCCGCCCGCGCACCGGCCCGTGGCGCGTGGGCACGCTCAGGTCCGTCACGGTGAAGGCCCCGGTGCCATGGCGGGCCAGGGCGTCCGCCACGCCGCCATGCAGGCCCGCCGCGCGCAGCACGAAGGACAGCCCTCGCAGCTCGGGGGGCACCACGAGGACGACCGCGAGCAGCAGTGCCGCCAGCACGGCCCCCAGCGTCCAGCGCGTCCGGTGCTTCATTGCATCAGGGTTTCGACGAAGGTGCACAGCTGGTCGCGCTCGAAGGGCTTCTCCAGCAGCTCCCGCGCGCGACGGCCCACGAACTCACGGGCCTGCGGATTCACCCCGCCCGTCATCAGGCCGGTGCGCGGCGCCAGCTCCGGCGCCAGCCGCTCCAGCTCCACCAGGAAGTCCATGCCGCTCATGCCCGGCATCATCAGGTCGCAGAGGATGGCGTCGAACTTCTCGCCGTGCGACAGCCGCCGCAGCGCCTCGCGCGCGTCCTGGATGACGTGCACGTCGTAGAGGTTGCGCAAGAGCCGGCTCACCGCGCTGCCCACCGCCGGCTCGTCGTCGATGAGCAGCAGCCTGCGCAGGTTGCGCGTCGCGCGCACCGACTGCGAGGACTCCTCCGCCGGAGCCACGACCGCCGGTGCGGGCCGGAGGGCTTCAGGTGGCAAGCTGAGCGCCGGCAGCTCCACGCGGAAGAGGCTGCCCTGGCCCTGCTCGCTGGCGACCTCGATGTGGCCCCCCATCGCGTGCACCAGCGTGAGGCAGATGGACAGGCCCAGCCCCGTGCCGCCCTTGGGCGAGCGCGTGGTGAAGAACGGGTCGAAGATGCGCTGGCGCACCTCCGCGGGCATCCCGGTCCCGTTGTCCTCCACCTCGATGAGCACGTGGCCCTCGCGGCCCGGACGCAGGCGCAGCCGCAGCTGGTTCTCCTCCGGAGGCCGCTCGCCGAAGGCCTGGAGCGCGTTCATCAACAGATGCGTGACGACCTGGGCCAGCCGGCCCTCGTTGCCGTGCACCGCCGCCACCGGCTCCAGCTCGCACGTCAGGTGCGCGCGGTGCTGGAGTTCGTCGCGCATCAGCTTGACCGCGCCCTCCACCGCGCGCCGCACGTCCACCGGCCCGTGCTGCTCCTCCTCCGTGCGCGAGAACGTCCGCAGGTCGCGCACGATGGAGCGCACGCGCCCCGCGCCCTCCAGCGCCTCGGCCACCACCTGCCGCAGTTCCTCCAGCTGCTCGGTCGGCACCGGCACCACCGGCTGGGCCACGCGCTCCCAGAGATAGGCCAGGTTGGACGTCACGTAGGAGAGCGGGTTGTTGATTTCATGCGCGACGCCCGCGGCCAGCGTGCCCACGGACGTCATCCGCTCCGCCAGCCGCCGCTGCGCCTCCAGGCGGGTGCGCTCGGTGACGTCGCGCACGAGCCCCACGAGGAAGCGCTCGCCGTTGGGCAGCGCGTACGCGGCCCGCTGCGTGAGCACCTCGCGCGAGCGGCCCTTGGAGTCGGTGAAGGAGCCCTCGTCCTCCACGGTCTGCCCGGTGGTGAAGGCGCGCTCGTCCTGGCGCCACGACGCCTCCGCTTCATGCGGCGGCACCTGCGGCGAGGTGATGGTGCCGCGCAGCGCTTCGGCGGGCAGATCCAGCAGGCGGCAGTAGGCGCCGTTCATCGCCACCAGCCGGTGCTCGCGGTCCTTGATGAACAGCGGCTCCGGCACCGCGTCCAGCGCGCCCTGGAACATGTCGCGGGCCCGCCTGAGCGCCTGCGCATCCCCGTCCGAGGACCTGCGCTTGAGCGCCACCAGCCTCGCGCCCCAGCGCGTGCCGGGCGGAGCCACGCACTCGTCCGCGCCCGCGCTGATCAGCGTCTCCGCCTCCTCGCCGTCGCGCGTCGTCAGCACCACCAGCCACGTGCGCGTCTGCAGCCGCCGCGCGTGCGCCCACTGGCAGCGCGCCTTCACGGCCTCCAGCGGACCGCCGTGGTCCCACAGGACGAGGAGTCCCTCGGGCAGCGGCTCCGGCGGGGAGTCGACGCGGATCACGCGACACGCGCGCCCTTCGGCCGTGGCGCAAAGGTCGCGCTCCACGTCCTGGGCCACCGTGGCTGGGACCGCCACCAGCATTGCGTGCACCGCGTCGCTCCTCGCGCCCCACGGGATCATTCCGCCCGCGTTGCCCGTCCGCATTGCAGCCTTGACCACACCAACCCGTCAACGCGGGGTCTCGCGGACTGCCCGTAGCCCATTTCCGGGTCCAGTGGGACTCAGATTTGCACGGAACTTCGCGCCACCGCGCGAGGCCCTACCTTGCAGGAAGGTAGGAGCGCACACCGCGCGCAGTGCTGGGGCACCGTCTTCGCCGGGCACGCGCCACTCATGCCGTAGTGGCACAAAGCAAAGTCGTAACGAACGGGGTCTTCTGGATCGAGCGCACGCAGCGACGCCGTCACCTCCTCCGCCGTGCGCCAGGTGAGGTCCGTGCGCTTCGTGAGCCCCAGGTGAAGCGCCATGCGTCCGATGTGCGTGTCCAATGGGACCAGCAGTGCTGATGCGGGCACCTGCTTCCAGATGCCGAAGTCCACCGCGTCCGGTCCGCGCACCATCCAGCGCAGATACAGGTTGAGGCGCTTCGCCGCGCCCGGCCCCAGCGGCGAGGGCAGCAGGTGGTGCAGTCCCCGCTCCGGTCCCATCGCTTTTCGGAGCGGCTCCATGGGCACGGCCCGCAGCGCGGCGGTGAAGGCCGCGAGCGCCCCGTGGAGCGTGCCGCTCGCCTTCCAGCCCTGGACGAACAGCGCCTCCAGGCTGCCGTGCTCGCGCAGCGCGCGGCCCATGCCCAGGAGCAGCACCGCGAGGTCCGTGCCCACGTTGAAGCGATACACGAAGCCCGTGAGGAGTTCCTTCGCTCCCGCCACGTCCAGCGCGCGCACGAAGGCCGCGGGCGACGGGCCCATCTGTTTCAAGAGCGCGTCCACCTTCGGGCGGAAGAGATCCGCGCGCCCATACGCCAACGCCGCCGCGAGCAGCGCGCTGACCTCCACGTCGCGCGGATCCGTGTAGCGGTGGGGGAACTCCACCGGGTCGAACCCGATGCGTGCCTTCGCGTCGGTGGAGGCCAGGAAGGCATCCAGGCGTGGGCGCAGACGGTCGGCCGCCTGGATGCTCAACCCTGTGTGCGCGACACGGCGCTTCTTCATCTCGCGGACTCCCACGTCGTCGGTAGGAACCAGTCCTAACGCGTGAGCTCGCGCACCGCGTGCCCCAGTTCCGGGAGGATGAGCGCGTCCAGCGCCAGCTTCACGGCCTGCGGCGAACCGGGCAGCGCGAAGAGGATCATCCCCTGGTAGGTGCCCGCCGTGGCGCGCGACATCATCGCGGGGCTGCCGATGCGCTGGTACGACAGCATCCGGAACAGCTCGCCGAAGCCGGGCAGCTCCTTCTCGAAGAGCGGGCGGAGCGTCTCCACCGTGCAGTCGCGCCGGCCAATGCCGGTGCCGCCGGTGAAGAGCACCGCGCGGGCCCCCGCCGCCTGCGCCTGCGCGAGCGCGCCCCGGATGGCCTCCGGATCATCCTTCACCACCGTGTGCCCGGCGACGGTGTGCCCCGCGGCGGCCAGGCCGTCACGCAGGTCCTTCCCGCTGCCGTCGTGCGCCTCGTCCCGGCTGTCCGAGCACGTCACCACGTACGCGCTGACATGCACCGGCGCGCGCGCCTTGTGCTCCGCCGCCACCGCCGAGCCCTCGTGCGAATGCCCGTGCTCGTGGTCATGACCGTGTGAGGGGTCATGGTCGTGCGAGTGGCCGTGTGAATGGTCGTGGTCGTGCGAGTGGCCGTGACCGTGGTCGTGCGAATGCCCGTGGTGGGGATGGCCATGACCGTGGTCGTGGTCGTGATCGTGTCCGTCGTGTCCCATGGTGGACGCTCCTGAAGGCGGAAGGTGGCGGTGCGAAGGTCAGGCGTCGGGAAGGTCGACGACGAGATTTCCGTCCTCGACCGTGAGCTGCACCGTCGGCTGGTCATCACAGACGCCGGGGGAGGTGGCGTTCTGGCCCGTGTCCATGTCGAAGCCGACTTCGTGGCAGGGACACACGACCATGTTGTCCTCGATGCGCCCGCCCGACAGCAGGCAGCCGGCGTGGTTGCACCAGTCATCGAGGCCCTTGTAGCGGCCGTGGATCTTCGCGATGCAGACGTTGCGCTTGCCCACTTCGTAGCCCCGCATCTCCCTCTCGGCGAAGTCCGCGGGTCCCAGCTTGATCTTCGTCATTGCGTTCCTTTTCCCACAACGCGTCCGGGCCTGCACCCCCGTTCCCCCGGCATTAATTTCCCGACCGTGACTCCCGACGTGACACCCTCCACCGCCGTGCTCACCGACAAGGCGGCCGTCGCCCAGCTCCTCCGGGACATGTCCCTCCTGCTCCAGCTCCAGGGACAGAGTGGCTTCCGCGTCCGCGCCTACGACATCGCCGCCGACCGCATCGCGAACCTGCCGCAGGACCTGGGCGCCGTCGTCACCGAGGGCCGCCTGCAGGAGCTCCAGGGCATCGGCCCGGGGCTCGCCGAGAAGCTCACCGAGCTGGTGACGACCGGCCGCATGACGGCCTTCGAGGAGCTGAAGGCCCAGTTCCCCGCCGGCCTGCTGGACCTGATGAAGCTGCCGGACGTGGGCCCGAAGAAGGTGGCGGCCCTGTGGAGCGAGCTCCAGGTGGGCAGCATCGAGGACCTGGAGCGCGCCTGCCGCGACGGCCGCGTGCGGGAGCTCAAGGGCTTTGGCGCGAAGAGTGAAGCCAAGCTCCTGGACGGCATCGCGGTGTACCGGCGCGCACGCGGCGAGCGGAAGCTCCTGGGCGATGCGCTGCCCATCGCGGAGGGGCTGCTGGAGCGGATCCGCCAGGCGCCCGGTGTGGTGCGCGCCAGCCTGGGCGGCAGCGTGCGCCGGCGCGCGGAGACGGTGTCGGACGTGGACCTCATCGCCTCCGCGGCGGACGCGGGGCCGGTGCTGGACGCGCTCGCGAACGCGCCGGGCGTGGCCACGGTGATTGGCAAGGGCGACAGCAAGTGCTCCGTGCGCATGGTGCAGGGCGACCTCCAGGTGGACCTGCGCGTGCTGCCCGACGAGGACTTCGCCACCGCGCTGCACCACTTCACCGGCTCCAAGGCGCACCACATCCGGCTGCGCAACCTGGGCCATGAGAAGGGCCTCAAGATTTCGGAGTGGGGCGTGCACCGCGAGGACGGCACCAAGGTGCCCGTCCCCGACGAGGCGACGCTGTACCGGCTGCTGGACATGCAGGAGGTGCCGCCGGAGCTGCGCGAGGACAACGGCGAGGTGGAGGCCGCGAAGGCCGGCAAGCTGCCGGTGGACCTGGTGACGCTCGAGGACGTGCAGGGCGCGGTGCATGCGCACAGCACCTGGTCCGACGGCCGCAACACGCTGGAGGAGATGGCGCGCGCGGCGCAGGCGCTGGGGCTCAAGTACCTCACCATCACCGAGCACAGCGAGGCGGCCATCCACGCGGGCGGCCTGAAGGTGGATGACCTCAAGCGGCAGTGGGAGGAGATCGACCGCGTGAACGCGGCGGTGCCCGGCGTGCGGCTGCTCAAGGGCATCGAGGTGGACATCCTGGAGTCGGGGGCGCTGGACTACGCGGACAGCGTGCTGGAGCAGTTGGAGGTCGTCATCGCCTCCATCCACGTGCGTCACTCCATGGACGAGGACCAGATGACGCGCCGGGTGCTGGCCGCGCTGGACAACCCGCACCTGCACATCCTGGGACACCCCACCGGGCGCCTCATCCAGAGCCGCGAGCCGTACGCGCTGCGCATGCAGGAGGTGCTGGAGCGTGCCCGCGAGCGCGGCGTCGCGGTGGAGATCAACGGCAAGCCGGCGCGCCTGGACATCAAGGCCGAGTACGTGCGGCAGGCCGTCGGACTCGGGGTGAAGCTGGTGGTGAGCTGCGACGCGCACCGTCAGGAGGACCTGAAGAACCTGGCCTTCGCGGTGGCCACGGCGCGCCGGGGCTGGGCGAGGAAGAAGGACATCCTCAACACCCGGTCCGCCGAGAGCTTCCTCGCCGCCCTGCGGGAGCGCTGATAGGCTTCCGGGCGCGAAGATGTTCCGCCCGCTCGTCCTCATCCCCGCCCTCCTCTGTCTCCTCCTGGCCCTGCCCACGCGGGCCGGCGCGGAGGCCCGTCCGTCTCGCGCCGACCTCCAGCGCGTGCTGGAGCTGCACGCCCGCTCGTCGGTGCGCGTGCGAGGCCCTCAGCACGCGGGCCCCGGCATCATCGTGGGCGCGGACGGCCAGGTGCTCACCGCCGTGTCGCTCGTGGGTCCGGAGTCCGCCCAGGTGGAGCACGCGGGCAATGCCCTGACGGCGCGCGTGGTGCTCTCCAGCACCGTCCTACAGGTCGCGGTGGTGGCGGGCCCCCAGGGCGCGTGGCCCGCCGCGCCGGTGCGGCTGGTGCCAGAGGGGCTGGCGGGCCGCTGGGTGGTGGGCGTCATGCCCGCGCGCAAGAAGGGTCAGCGGGACACGCCCAGGGCCACGCTGGCGAAGGCCGCGCCCGCGCCCTTTTTCGACGTGGACCTCACGCTCGTGCCCGGCAGCCCGCTCTATGACGGGGACGGGCGGCTCGTCGGCGTCGTCGTCGAGCGCCGGGGCCGCGGCGCTCGGGCCCTGCCCCTGTCCGCGGTGAAGGCGGAACTCGCCTCGGCGGACGCGCCATGAGCCGTCCCTCGGGGCCGCCGTTCCGCCTGAGCGCGGTGCAGGAGGCCGTGGGTCTCTGGGCGCTGGGCTTCCTGGGCATCGTCGTGGCGTTCCTCCTCGCCGGGGGCACGAGCGTGCCCAAGCTGGTGGCCACGGTGGGTTTCCTCTACCTGCCGCTCATCCCCATGCGCTGGCGCGACGAGGACTACCGCGACTACGGCCTCAGCCTGCGCGCGTGGAAGGAGGACGTGCGGCTGTTCCTCATCCTGTCCGCCATCGTGGGGCCGCTGTTCTTCGCGGGCTTCGCTGGCTTCGTGCAGGTGGTGCCGCACCTGCCGCCCGCGCTCGCCCACCACCTGACGCCCATCATCGGCGAGGGCCACTTCCAGCCGCGCCTGCCCCCGCGCTTCGGCGAGTGGGTGATTGATCAGCTCTTCGTCGTGGCCCTGCCGGAGGAGTTCTTCTACCGGGGCTATCTCCAGGCCCGCCTGCGCGACGCGTGGCCCCAGGGGCGCGTGGTGCTGGGCGCGCGGCTGGGACGCGCCTTCTGGGTGACGGCGCTGCTCTTCGCGCTGGGCCACCTGGCCATCTTCCAGACGTGGCGGCTGGCGGTGTTCTTCCCCGCGCTCCTCTTCGGCTGGATGCGCGAGCGCACCGGCACGATCGTCGGCTGCTCCCTCTTCCACGCCGCCTGCAACCTCTACGTGCGCTTCCTGGAGGAGTCGTTCTTCGGCGGCCCGTAGCGGCTTCTCAGGCGGCCGGCAGGTGCTGGACCTGGAGGTCCGCGCCCACCACCAGCGTCGTGCCCTGCGGCAGCTCCACCCAGCCCTGCGTGCGCGTGACATGGCTGGCCACCACCACCGTGCGGCGGCGGCGGTGCGCGCTGACCTCCGGATGCGTCTCCGGCGTGTCCGCGGTCACGCCGCAGTGGGCGCACTCCACGCTGCCCTCCAGGCGCGTGTAATACAGCGGAGCCTCGCCGCGGCGGGTGGCGATCAGCACGGCGCCGTTGGTGGCCACCAGGTTGAGCGGCGGCGTGCGCACCTGCCCGGCCTTCACGAACGCGGCCTCCACCTCGCGCACCGTGTCGCGCAGCACGCGGCCGGCGACGCCGGGCTCCAGGCGCGGATCATCCGTGCGCCCCAGTTCGCGCAGGTGCGTGAGGAAGAGGGCGAAGAGGATCTCGCTGTCGGTGGGGCCCCGCACCTGCCGCTGGAGGTGCTCCGGCACGCGCGACAGGAGCGGAGCGCGCAGGGGCTCGAAGTCCGGCAGCGGCCCCTGGTGGGCGAACAACCAGTGGCGGGCCCGGAAGGGCTGGGTGTTCTCCTCGGGCGACAGGCCGAGCGGCAGCCGGCCCGCATGGAAGAGCACCGCCTCCGATTCGTGGGGAGGCCCCAGGTCATCCAGCGTGAGGTCCCGGTCCGGCGCCAGGCGGCGCAGCAGCACCTCCTCCTGGGCGTAGGAGCCCACTCCCAGGGCGTTAGCCCGGGGATCCGGGCGGAGGACGACCTGCCGCGTCAGCCGGTGCAGCTCGCACCGGAGGAGGTTGGGATCCGACGACAGCGCGGCGAGGATGGCGGACATGGAGATTCCCCCCTTCACTCAAGGGATAAGGTCCAGGGACCCGGGGTTCAGCGCCGCCCACCCGCTCCCCTGCTCTGGCGCTAAGCCCTTGAAATGGCTGGCATTTGATCAGTCATTGAATTGACACCTCACATCGTGGCGCCTAACCTCCGGGCGCTTCCCGACTGCCCTCTTCCCAGAGGAACCGGGGTGCAGGTCTTCACCGGAGACGGAATGGCGGACGACATCGCAATCGGCATCGACCTGGGCACGTCGTATTCGTGCGTGTCCGTCGTCCACGAGGGCCAGCCCACGGTCATCCCCAACGAGTGGGGTGAGACGACGCATGCCTCGTGCGTGTCCTTCCTGGAGGAAGGGTCCGTGCTGGTGGGCAACGCGGCGAAGAAGAACATCATCACCAGCCCCGAGAACACGGTGTACTCGGCCAAGCGGCTCATCGGCCGGTACTACTTCTCCGACGAGGTGAAGAAGGCGCAGGCGGTGATGCCGTACCGCATCGTCGAGGGCGACAACAACTCGGTGCGCATCGGCGTGCGGGAGCGCAGCTATTCGCTGCCGGAGATCTCCGCGCTGGTGCTCAAGGAGATGAAGGCGGTCGCGGAGACGTACCTGGGCCGTGAGGTGACCAAGGCGGTCATCACCGTCCCGGCGTACTTCAACGACAACCAGCGCCAGGCGACGAAGGACGCGGGCCGCATCGCCGGGCTGGAGGTCTTGCGCATCCTCAACGAGCCCACGGCGGCGGCGCTCGCGTATGGCTTTGGCCGGGACGTCAACCAGCGCGTCGTCGTGTACGACCTGGGCGGCGGCACGTTCGACGTGTCCATCCTGGAGATTGGCAAGGACGTCTTCGAGGTGCTCGCGACGGCGGGCGACACGTACCTGGGCGGCGACGACTTCGACGACCGCATCATGACGTGGATGGCGGACGACTTCCTCAGCCGCACGCGGCTGGACCTGCGGCAGAACAAGTACTGCCTGCAGATGCTGAAGGACGCGGCGGAGAAGGCGAAGATCGACGTGGGCCAGTTCGGCACCGCGGAGATCCTCTGCTCGGGTATCTGCCAGGACGCCAACGGCAACGTGATGGACCTGCGCAACACGCTCAACCAGGACCAGTTCAACCGGATGGTGATGGACCTGGTGCAGCGCACGTTCAAGGTTTGCGACGAGGCGCTGCAGAGCGCGCGGCTGACGGCGGCGGACATCGACGCGGTCATCCTGGTGGGCGGGCCCACGCGGCTGCCCATCATCCGCAACTCGGTGAAGCACTACTTCCAGAAGGAGCCGCTGGAGGGCATCAACCCGGATCAGGTCGTGGCCATGGGTGCCGCGCTCCAGTCGCACGCGCTGCTGGACAGCAAGACGGAGACGTTCCTGGTGGACGTCACGCCGCTGACGCTGCGGATCGGCACCGTGGGTGGGTACACGGAGAAGATCATCGACAAGAACACGCCGGTGCCCATTGACCGCTCGAAGACCTTCACCACCAGCCGCGACGGGCAGGAGAAGGTGAAGATCCGCGTGTACCAGGGTGAGTCCAACCGCGCCGAGGAGTGCGAGATGCTGGGCGAGTTCGAGTTCTCGGGCTTCCGCATCGGGTATCGCGGCGAGGTGAAGATCGAAGTGACGTTCGAGATCAACACGGACGGTCTGGTGAACGTGTCCGCGTGCGACGTGGAGACGGGCCAGAAGACGTCCACGAGCATCACGTTGTCGTCGGGCATGACGGAGGCGGACATCCAGCAGTCGATCCAGTCGAACCGCAACACGCGGCTCGCGGGCCACAACACCAGCGACCTGCCCTCCGTGGCCAACTAGGCACCGCCGATGTCCGAGCCTTCCGATCCGAACTCCGGCGCACCGCCAGGGCCCGCCGCGCCCGCGGCCCCCGCGCGTCCGGCGCTGCCCCGGGTGACGGCCTCCGTGCCCCCGTC
>NZ_RAVW01000151.1 GCF_003611585.1 Corallococcus exercitus
GCCCAAGAGGGCGTCCGGGTGGGGCTTGCGAGTCCGGCGGGCGTGGGGGTGAAAAAGAGGTGGAGGGAAGCCCGGGATGCGCCGATTGTTCGCGTTCCATCCTCCGGGCCAGTGCCCGGGCGGGTCCCTGGCCTTTCTGGAGCCCCCTTGATTCCCTATTGGCACGCCCCCTCATTCAAGCTGGGGCCCCTGGAGCTGAACCCCTTCAACGTCTTCGTGGCGGCGGGCATCCTCTTGGCTGCCCGGCTGCTGACGAAGCAGGCGGAACGCGAGGGGTTGGATCCCAACCCGCTGGCGGACTTCGCGATGTGGGGGGTGGCGGCCGGCATGCTCTTCGGCCACTGGGTGCACCTGTTCTTCTACCACCCGGAGGAGCTGTCCAAGAGCCCGTTCCAGATTCTGCGGTTCTGGGATGGCCTGTCGTCCTTTGGCGGCCTGTTGGGCGGCATCGTGGCGGCGGTGGTGTTCTTCCGGGTGAAGAAGCTGCGCTTCAACGACTACGCGGACAGCTTCGCGCTGGGCGTGGCGCCGGGCTGGGCGGTGGCGCGGCTGGGGTGCTTCGCGGTGCACGACCACCCGGGAAAGCTGACGGACTTCTTCCTGGCGGTGCAGTTCCCCAATGGCAACCGGCACGACCTGGGCTTCTACGACGCCATCGTGCTGTTCGCGCTCACCGGCCTGCTGTACGCGGTGCGCGACCTGCCCCGGATGAAGGGGCGGCTCCTGCCGCTGCTGGCGCTCCTGTACGCGACGTCGCGCTTCTGCCTGGACTTCCTGCGGGCCACGGACCTGTCGTACGTGGACGCGCGCTACTTCGGCCTGACGCCGGCGCAGTACGGCAGCCTGCTGCTGGTGGTGTACGGACTGTGGGGCCTCCTGCGCAAGCAGGCGCCGAGCGCGTCCTCGCAGAAGCCGTCCGCGCCGCAGGGCCGGGTGGAGACGGCGCGATAGCGTCGAGGGCCGGATCCGCGTTTCGCTTCGTTTCACTTCGGGGGGTTGCACGTGAGGGCACTGGCGTACGACGCGCTGATGGCGCCGCTGGGCTGGGTGGGGCTGAACGCCGCCCGGCGGCAGCTGGTGGAGGGGCTTTCCGGCAAGGTGCTGGAGGTGGGCGCGGGCACGGGCCTGGCGCTCGCGGCCTATCCGGACACGGTGGCGTCGGTGACGGCGGTGGACGTGGACCTGGAGGCGCTGGTGCGGGCGCGGGCGCGCAGGAGCGGCGTGGCGCTGCTCCAGGCGGACGCGCAGGCGCTGCCGTTCACGGACGGCTCCTTCGACGCGGTGGTCTCCAGCCTGGTGTTCTGTTGCGTGGACGCGCCGGCCACGGCGCTCGCGGAGGTGATGCGGGTCTTGCGGCCGGGCGGTGAGCTGCGCCTGCTGGAGCACGTGCGGGCCCCCCACCGCGCCATCGCCACCGCGCAGGACCTGCTGACGCCCGCGTGGCGGCGGCTGTCCGGCGGCTGCCGCCTCAACCGGGACACCTTCCGGCTGGTGGAGACGGCGGGCTTCCGCATCCTCAAGCGCGAGCAGCGCCTGGGCGGCGTGGGCGAGTTCATCTTCGCCCGGCGGCCCTGAGCCTCCCTCCCGGACGGGGCGGAGCCTACCCGTCCGGGGTCGATTCCGACCTGCGAGGATGGGTTTTCAGATGGGATGTCAGAGGTCGCTTTAGGATGGCGTGTATCCCCGCGGCGGACCTACCCGCCGCGTCCCATCCCAAGAGGCCCTGACGCATGACGCGGTTCCTTCCTTCCCTCCTCGCGGTGCTGCTGTTCGCTGGCTGTGGACCCGACATGGCTTCGGGTTCCGAGCCCGACCTCGTGAGTGCTCCGGCCGCGCTGGAGGACTCCGACCGTGGGGGTGGCGCCAGTGCGCGTGAGGGCTCCGTGCGGCTGTCCACCGGCGTCACGCTCCGCTACGTGGAGCAGGGCCGCCGTGACGGGCCCGTCGTCGTCTTCCTGCACGGCTATACGGACTCGCATCACACCTGGGACCTGGACCTGCCGCGCTTCCCGCGCGACTTCCACGTGTACGCGCTGGACCAGCGCGGCCATGGGGATTCGTCCCGCCCGGTGTGCTGCTACACGCAGCAGGCGTTCGCGAAGGACGTGGTCGCCTTCCTGGACGCGATGCACGTCTCGCGCGCCGTGCTCGTGGGCCACTCCATGGGCAGCTTCATCGCGCAGCAGGTGGCGCTGGACTTCCCCCACCGCGTGAGGGCGCTGGTGCTCGTGGGCTCCGCGCCCACCGTGGCGGGCAATGAAGTGGCCCTGGGCCTCAAGGAGGTCGTCGACACGCTGACCGACCCCGTGGACCCCGCGTTCATCTACGAGTTCCAGGCCAGCACCTTCTACGCGCCCGTGCCCGCGTCCTATCTGAACACCCTGGTCGCGGAGAGCTCCAAGCTGCCCGCGCGCGTGTGGCAGGACGCGCTGGCCGGGCTCATCGCGGAGGACCACTCCGCGCGCCTGGGCCGCATCCGCGTGCCCACGCTGATCATCGGCGGGGACCACGACGGCTTCTTCTCCGTGGAGGAGCAGCGCGCCCTCAACCGCGCCATCCCGGGCTCCAAGTACCTGCTCTACCCGGAGACCGGCCACGCGCCGCACGCCGAGCGTCCGGAGCGCTTCGTGCACGACGTGCACCAGTTCCTCAAGCGCCTGTAGTCCGCGCGCCTCAGGCTCCGGCCGCCCTGGATCCAGGTTCCAGGCGGCTGGAGTCGCTCCGGGCCAGCACTACCACCGCCACGAGGATGAGCAGGCCGCCCAGGCCCTGCCGCAGCGACAGCCGCTCACCCAGGAAGATGGCGCCCAGCACCACCGCCATCACCGGCTCCAGCGTGGAGAGCAGCGACGTGTTCACCGGGCCAATGCGCTTGAGGCCCGCGAAGAACGTGAGCATCGCCACCACCGTGGACAGCAGCGCCAGCCCCACCACCGCGCCCCAGCCTCCCGGCGTCTGGGGAAAGGACGGGCCCTTCACCAGCATCAGCGCCCCGAAGGCGGCCCCCGCCGACAGCGGGACGACGGTGCTCGCCGCGAGCGGCCCCGCTGGCCCGGCCACCCGCGCGCTGGACAGGACGTAGATTGCGTAGATGACCGCCGACAGCACCCCCAGCGCGATGCCCAGCGGCTTCGCGTCCGGGCCGGGGTCCACCGTGAGCGCCGTGCCGCACAGGGCCAGCCCCACCGCCAGCCAGCGGGGACGGCTCAGGTGCTCGCGGCCCAGGGCCACCTGGATGACGGCCACCAGCGCGGGGAAGAGGTAGAGCAAGAGCGCCACCAGCCCGGCGGACGCGTGCTGGAGCGCGATGAAGTAGACGCTGCCTTCCGTGAAGTAGCCCACCGCGCCCAGCAGCACCAGGCCGCCCAGGAGGCGGCCCCGGGGCCACGTGCCGCCCTTCGCGACCATCACGCCCGTGAGCACCAGCCCCGCCAGCGAGAAGCGCAGGAACAGCAGCGTGGGCATGTCCGTGCCCGCCGCGTAGGCCAGGCGCGCGAACAGGCCCAGCGCGCCGAAGGAGGCGCCGGACAGGGCGACGAGGAGGAAGCCGGCGGTGCGGGTCTGCATGGCGCGTGGGCGCGCACGCCTACCAGTTCTTGACCGACCCCAGGTCGAACACGTCCGGGAAGCCGCCCTTGCGCAGCAGCTCCGCGGCCACCGCGCTGCGGCCTCCCGCCGCGCAGTACACCACCACGGACGTGCCCACCGGGCCCACCTCCGAGAGGCGCTGGGCCAGGACCTGCACGGGGATGTTGCGGGCGACTTCCGGGTGTCCCTGCTGGAACTCCTCCGGGGTGCGCACGTCCAGCAGCACGGCGCCCTTCGCGACGAGTTCGTGGGCCTTCTGCGAGCGTTCCTGAGGCGTCATGGGTCCCATTCAATCAAAGCATGGGGCTCCTCCGGGCTGAAAACTGGAGGCCTCCGCACCGGGCGCTACAGTCCTGTACCGATACCCATGCGACTCGACAAGCTCACCCTGCTCCACCAACTGTCCGAGCGACTCCAGCAGAGCGACCGGCTGGCCCACCGCGCGGAGGCCGACGCCCGCGAGGCGGCCCGCAGCCTCGCCACGGAGTCCGAGAAGAAGGAGGACGGCCGCGCCGCCATCGAGTACGGCAGCCTGGCCACGGGCCAGGCCCAGCGCGCCCGCCGCCTTCAAGAGGAGCTGCAGGCGCTGACCGCCTTCAGCCAGAAGGAGCTGCCCCGCTTCCCGCGCCAGGGGCCCGTGGGCCTGGGCGCCCTGGTGGACTGCAGCACCGAGGACGAGGACGGCTTCGCCGAGCGCACCTTCTTCGTGCTCCCCGCCGGCGCGGGCACCGAGCTCACCGGCCCCGGCGGCGACGGCTTCCTCTCCGTCATCACCCCCAGCTCGCCCGTGGGCCGCGCGCTGCTGGGCAAGAAGGCCGGTGACACCGTGGAGGTGACGCTCGCGGGGGAAGTGCGCGAGTGGACGGTGCTGGAAGTCGCCTGATCCGACGCGCGGCTACTCGCCCTGCGTGGGGCCCGGCGCCGCGTGCGCGCTGAGCCACTCCTCCGGGATGTCGCCCCGGGGCAGCTCCAGGATGAACGTGGAGCCCTGCCCCGGCGTGCTGACGGCGCTGACCGTGCCGCCGAACGCCTCCACAATCTGGCGCGTGATGTAGAGCCCCAGGCCCAGGCCGCCGTAGTGCCGGTCGCTCACCGCGCGCTCGAAGCGCTCGAAGATGCGCGCCAGGTCGTCCGGCGCGATGCCGATGCCGTGGTCCTTCACGGTGAGCCGCGCCAGGGAGCCTTGCGCCTCCACGCCGACGATGACGGGCTGGCCCGCGCCGTACTTGAGCGCGTTGGACACCAGGTTCGTCACCACCTGCTCCAGCCGCAGCCGGTCCCAGCGGCCCACCACCGGCACCGGCGCCTCCAGGCCCAGCTCCGTGCCGGCCTGCGCCGCCGCGGGGGAGAAGCGGTAGAGGATTTCCGCGGCCACGCTCGCCAGGTCCAGCTCCTCCAGCTCCAGCCGCAGCCGGCCCGCGGTGATGCGCGACACGTCCAGCAGGTTGTCCACCAGCCCCGACAGCCGGCGCACCTGGCGCTGCACCACGTCCAGCGCTTCGGCGACGCGCTCGGTGGGAACCTCCTTGCCCTCGCGCGCCAGCACCACCACCTGCTTCTGCAACAGCTGCACCTTGAGGCTCAGCGGCGTGAGCGGCGTCTTCAGCTCGTGGCTCGCGATGCCCAGGAACTCGTCGCGCTGGCGCACCGCCTCGCGCGCCTCGCGGTACAGCCGCGCGTTCTCCAGGTAGAGCGAGGTGCGGTGGGCCAGCTCCGTGAGGAAGTGCTCCTCCTCCGCGCCGAAGGCCCGCAGCACGTTGGAGCGCAGCAGCATCAGCGCGCCCAGCACGTTGCCGCGCGCGCCCAGCGGCACGCTCAGGCAGCCGTGCGGCCCCACCTCGCGCATCAGCCGCGCGTGCTCCGCGTCCCGCGCGATGGCCGTGACGTGCTCCTCGGACAGGATGGGCAGCCGCCCCACCGCCCCGGACACGAACACCCCGGGCAGCCCGCCCGGCACGGACGGATCCGCCGGATAGCGCGTGAGCAACTCACGCAGGAGCGCGTGCCGGCCCGCGTCCGCGTGCAGCGACGCCGCCACGCGCAGGGCCTCCTCCCCCGCGCCGCCCGGAGTCCGCAGGAGGAGCAGCGCGCCATCCCCCAGCGTGGGCACCAGCAGCTTGAGCAGCGGCTCCAGCTGCGCCTCCGCGTCCACCGACGTGCTCAGCAGCGCCCCGGCCTCCGCCAGCAGGCGCGACGCGTCCAGCACCGGCACGGGCACCGCGTCCACGGCATGCGTGCGCAGGAGCGCCGCCGCGACCTGCCCGTCCCCGCCCCTCACCGGCACCGCCGTGCACCGCAGCGCGACGCGCGTCCCGTCCGGCCGGAGCACGTGCCACACGGCGGCATCCACCAGCTCGCCCGCCAGCGCTCGCGCGAGCGGCGACTCACCCGGCGGCAGCGGTGTGCCGTCGGCGCGCACCCATTCACACCCAGGCAGGCGAGCGTGCTCGATGTGCAGGGGAACGGGGATGCCGAAGTGCGCCGCGGCTTGTGCGTTGAATGAAGGCACACGGCCCGTGCACTCGACGAGCACAACGCCTTCCGCGTCCATGACGCGCGTCGACAGGAGCGGGGAATCCCCGTCCGTCACGCGGGCCTCCGAGGCTGGAGATGTGACGCCGGACATGCCAAGGCTTTCCGCACGCATCATGGTGTCATCTCCGCCTCCCGGGAAGAAAGGAAGACAGAAGCCAGAGCCCACTCCATCCTCAAGGACAGGGAATGCTTCCCATCTTCACGCTCTTCCCGCGGGCCCCCTTGCCTGCATGTCGGCGATCCTCAATCGTTCGACTGTCTACGTCCGCGTCCCCGGGCGTTCCGCCCGCACGGCCAAGTTCTTCCACCGCGAGTCCCCAGCATGCAGATGCCGTTCACCCGGCCTGACGGCACCACCCCTACCGAGCGCCGCTTCCGGCAGGTCATCGACACGCTCCAGGAGGTCGTCTTCCAGACGGACACGGAGCGCAACTGGGTCTTCCTCAATCCCGCGTGGACCGAGGTGACGGGCTTCCCCGTGGAGGAGAGCCTGGGCCGCTCCGCGCTGGACTTCGTGCACCCGGACGACCGGGAGCGCACGCTGGAGGTCTGCAAGACCCTGCTCACGCGCGAGCGCGAGTTCGTCCAGCACGAGGTGCGCTACCTCACGCGCGACGGCGGCTTCCGCTGGGTGGAGGTCTTCGCGCGGGTGACGTTCGACGACACCGGCGCGCTGGTGGGCATGGCGGGCACGCTCAACAACATCACCGAGCGCAAGCGCACGAGTGACGCGCTCGCCCGGCGTGAGCGCTACCTCACCGCCCTGGTGGACATGCAGCAGCGGCTGCTGTCGGTGGCGGAGGGCGGCGACCTGTACGGCCCCGCGCTCGCTCCGCTGGGCCAGGCCTCCGGCGCCAGCCGGGTCTACGTCTTCGAGACGTTCACCGACGCGAAGGGGGCGCTGCTGTGCAGCCAGCGCGCCGAGTGGTGCGCGCCTGGAGTGACCCCGGAGATCGACAACCCGATGCTCCAGGACCTGCCCATGCGGCCCATCCTGGGGCGCTGGGTGACCCTATTGGAGCGCGGCGAGGTCGTCACCGGACGCGTGGCCACCTTCCCCTCCATCGAGCGGGACCTGCTGGAGCCGCAGGGCATCCTCACGCTGCTGGTGCTGCCCCTGCGCGTGCAGGGCCGGCTGGTGGGGTTCGTGGGCTTCGACAACTGCTTCGAGGCGCGCGAGTGGGACCGGCTGGAGGTGGACCTGCTGTCCGCGGCCAGCGGCGCCATCTCCGTGTCGCTGGAGCGCCGCGCATCCGAGCGGGCGCTGCGCGAGCACGAGCACCGCTTCCGCCAGCTCGCGGAGAACGCCTCGGACGTGCTGTACCTGTACCGCCGGGAGGCGCCGCGCGGCTTCGCGTACGTCAGCCGCGTGGCCCACGCGAAGCTGGGCCTGGGGCCGGAGGCGCACTACTCGGATCCGGAGCTGTGGTACCGGCAGGTGCACCCGGAGGACCGGGCCGCGCTGGAGCGGCTGCTGGAGTCGCCCCAGTCCGTGGACGGCGCGACGGTGGAGCTGCGCTTCCTGCGCCCCGACGGCAGCCTGCTGTGGCTGGAGCACGTGGTGGCGCCGGTGACGGATGCGGCGGGCCACGTGGTGGCGGTGGAGGGCCTGGCGCGCGACATCACGGAGCGGCGTCAGGTGGAGGAGGCGCTGAAGCGCTCCGAGGCCAGCCTGCGCGCGCTGATGGAGGGCTTCCCCGACCCGGCGGCCATCGAGCGCGACGGCCACATCGTCTACGCCAACGCGGCGCTCGTCACCGCGCTGGGCTTCGCGCGCGCCGAGGAGCTGGTGGGCCGCCGGCTGTCGGAGTTCCTGGCGGACGTGCCGGGCACGGGCGTGGCGTCCGTGGACAGCACGCCCCTCACCAGCGAGCGGCGCCTGGTGCTGCGCGACGGGCGCACGCGCGTGGTGGAGCTGGCATCACTGCCGCTGCGCTTCGACGGCCAGCCCGCGGTGGTGTCCATCGCGCGCGACGTGACGGAGCAGCGCCAGTTGCAGGCGCGGCTGACGCTGGCGGACCGGCTGGCGTCGGTGGGCACGCTCGCGGCGGGCATCGCGCACGAAATCAACAACCCGCTGGCCTTCGTGCTCTCCAACCTGGCCTTCCTGTCGGACGAGTTCCGCCACCACCTGTCCCCCGGCCCCGGGGTGCGCGGCGTGCGCCCGCCGGACGTGGCCGAGTGGCAGGAGGTGCTGGGCGAGGCGTGCGAGGGCGCCGAGCGCGTGCGGCAGATCGTCCGCCAGCTGAAGACGTTCTCGCGGCCGGATGAAGAGCGCATGACGCCGGTGGACGTGCACGCGGTGCTGGACTCGGTGGTGATGATGGCCGCCAATGAGATCCGCCACCGCGCGCGGCTGCGCCGGGAGTACGGCAACGTGCCGCAGGTGATGGCCAACGAGGGCCGCCTCTGCCAGGTGTTCCTCAACCTGGTGGTGAACGCGGCGCAGGCCATCCCGGAGGGCTCCGCGCACGACCACGAGATCGTGCTCGCCACGCGCGCGTCCGGCGAGCAGGTGGTGGTGGAGGTGCGCGACACGGGCAGCGGCATCGCGCCGGAGGTGATGGGGCGCATCTTCGATCCGTTCTTCACCACCAAGCCCGTGGGCGTGGGCACGGGCCTGGGGCTGTCCATCTGCCACGGCATCATCAGCGGCCTGGGCGGCGACATCCTGGTGGAGAGCACCGTGGGCAAGGGCAGCACGTTCCGCGTGGTGCTGCCCTCGCCGCGGCCCGACCCCGAAGTCCGCCCGCCGGAGGCCCCCGTGCCGGACGCGCCCGTGGTGCCGCGAGGCCGCGTGCTGGTGGTGGACGACGAGCCCGCGGTGGGCCGCGTGCTGCAGCGGCTCTTGCGCGGCCACGACGTGGAGGTGGCCACCAGCGGCCGCCAGGCGCTGGAGCGCATGTCGCGGGCCCCGGGCTTCGACGCGGTGCTATGCGACGTGATGATGCCGGACCTCGCCGGCCGCGACGTGTACGAGGCCGTGAGGCGCGAGTATCCGGGCCTGGAGCGCCGCTTCGTCTTCGTGTCTGGCGGCGCCTTCACCTCCGGCGCGCGCGAGTTCCTGGAGCGCATCCCCAACCCGCTGCTGGAGAAGCCCTTCGACGAGGCGCGCGTGCGCGGCGCCGTGGAGGAGCTGGTGCGGCACGGCCCGCCGGACGCGGTCTGAACCCAGGCGGCCTCCGGTTCGGATCCGCCCCATCGGTCATCGGGAGGAGGGTCCTCCCAGTGACCGATGCGCCCGGGTGACGGCCCTGCGAGGGTGTGCTCGTCCGCTCGCACCCCTTGGGGGAAGGTCCGCCGCGCATGAACCGCACCAAACTGCTGCTGTCCCTTGCTGGCCTGCTGTTCCTGGGCGCGCTCGCGCTCGACGCGCGCTCGTTCTTCGCGAAGACCCCGTCGCACCCGCCCATGGTCGACCCGCTTCCCAACGGGCACACGCGCCGGAGCGCGCCAGCCCCGGGCACCCTGGACCAGACCCACACCGTGGTGCAGCCGGGTGAGGCGCCCGTCAACGGGGTGCTGCCCGTCGTGCTGGGACGGCCCGCTTCCGGCAACGCCGGCCCGGTGGAGTTCACGGGCAAGCTGTCCGGCGCCTACGTGAAGGCGGGGCCGGGTGAGGCCTTCGCCGTGTTCGAGCTGTCCGCGCGGCTGCCGGAGAAGACCCAGCGCGTGCCGGTGAACCTGGCGCTGGTGATTGACCGCTCCGGATCCATGGATGGCGGCAAGCTGGTGGACGCGAAGCGCGCGGCCCAGGAGCTGGTGCGGCAGCTGCGCGAGGGGGACCGGCTGGCGCTGGTGCACTACGGCTCCGACGTGACGGTGGTGCCCAGCGTGAAGATTGACGAAACCACGCGCCGCGAGCTCCTGAGCACCATCGAGGCCATCCAGGTGAACGGCGGCACGAACATGAGCGGCGGGCTGGTGGCGGGCGCGAACGCGGTGCGCCCCTACTCCAGCGACTACCGGGTGACGCGCGCCATCCTGCTGAGCGACGGCGAGCCCACCGAGGGCGTGACGTCCAACGCCGGGCTGTTCTCCGAAGTGGGGAGGATCCGCGAGACGGGCATCACCGTGAGCGCGCTGGGCGTGGGGACGGGCTTCAACGACACGCTGATGCGCGGCATGGCCGAGCGCGGCGGCGGCTTCTCCGGCTTCATCAGCGACTCCTCGCAGCTGGCCTCCATCTTCACCCGCGAGCTGGAGCAGGCCGCCAGCACCGTCGCTCGCAACGTGAGCCTGACGCTGACGCTGCCGCCCGGCGTGAGCGGCGTGGAGGTGATGGGCTTGCCGTCCACGCGCGAGGGCAACACCGTGCGCATCCCCCTCTACGACCTGACGGGCGGCCAGTCCGCGCGCGTGGTGGCGAAGCTGACGCTGGACGCGCCCTCGGACGCGAAGGACATGAACGTGCTGGACGCCGCGGTGTCGTACGTGGACGTCACGGCCAACCTGCCGTCACAGGTGACGCTGGCCCTGGGCGCGAAGGTGACGGACGACGTCCAGGTGGTGCACGCGAGCCTGGACCGCGACGTGCGCGTCCACGCCATCCGCGCGCTGGGCACGCAGCAACTGCAAGCCGCCGCGGAGGCGATGAAGAGTGGCGACCGCACCAGCGCGCTCGACCTGCTGGGCAACGCGCGTCGGCTGTTCGGCGCTTCGGCGGCCGCGCTCTCGTCGGAGCTTGCGGACGTGGACCAGACCCAGGCAGCCTACGGGAACGCCCGGAGCGACGCGGACGTGCGGGATGCGACCATGGCGCTCAAGAAGAAGACGATGAAGAACTTCGGGCAGAGCAACTCCTACTAGTCACTCCCGACGTACGGAACGGTGCGCCATGTCGCTCTCCATCCAACTCATCCGGCGGGAGGACTTCGAGTCGCGCTGCCTGTCCGCGCTCGTGGGCGCCGGGGCCATGGCGATGGTGGCCGGCGTGGCGCGCCAGGTGCTGCGCGTCCCGGTGGATCCAGGCTACTTCGCGCTGATGGCGGCGGCCGTCACCGCGGTGAAGCCGAAGGCGGCGGAGAACGCCCTGGTGCGCGCGGCGATGGTGCTGCTGCCCGCCCTGCCCTACGTGCTGGGACTGCCGTCGTCCTGGCAACACGCGGTGGCGGGCGCGCTCGCCGCGGGCCTGCTGGCGTGGCGGGGCAACGGGCGCGACAGCGTGGGCACCACCGCGCAGATCGCGCTGTGCGCCGGGGCCGCCGCCGTCACCACCGTGCTGGGGCTGTACGTGCAGGACGTGCTCAACGCGCGCTTCCTCCCGGCCCGGGGCTACTTCCCGCTGCTCGTGGACTACGCGGTGGTGGCGCTGTTCTGGAGCATCGGCACGCTGCCGGCGAACCTGGCCATGGACCTGGACGCGGTGGCCACCCGGGGCATGCGCCTGGAGGGCACCCTCACCGGCGAGGTGCGCGGGCTGGTGACCCGGGCGCTCACGCTCTACCGCCAGAGCCAGGACGAGGCGCGCAAGCTGGCCACGGGCCCGGGCCGCGAGAAGCTCCAGGCCGTGCTCGGCAAGCTGGCCGGGGACGCCTTCACGCTGGCGGAGTCCCACACGGAGCTGGAGGCCCAGCTCGCCGCCGCGTCCCAGGGGAGCGTGGACTCGCAGGTGCAGGAATTGAAGAAGCGCGCCCAGGACGCGCAGGACGGCGTGGCCCGGCGCCAGCTGGAGCGCGCCGCCGCGTCGCTGGGGGAGGAGCTCAACCACCTGGATGCGCTGTCACGCCGCCAGGAGCGCCTCTTCGCGCAGCTGCACGCACAGGTGGCCCTGCTGGAGCGGGCCCGCGTGTGCTTCATCGGGGCCCGGGCCGCGTCCCCCCTCTCAGGAGGCGGCGGCGACCGGGTCCAGGCACTGGCCGACAAGCTCTCCGCCCTGGACCTGGAGTCCTCCGGCGCGGAGGGGGCGGCGCAGGCCGCGCGCGTCCCGGCGCTCCGCTCCTAGGAGGCTCCTAGGGAGCTTCAGGGGCCCGCGGCCTCCCTACTTCGCCGAGGCGCGGGTGGAGGCGCGGGTGCGCTTGCGCGCCGGGGCGGCCTTCTTCGCGGCGGTGACGCGAGGCGTGTGCAGCTCGCTGGCGATGCGCTGCTCAATCTCCTCGCGGGTGCGGCGGCTGACCTCCAGCGCGGCGTTGATGCGCTCGCGCACGACGTCCGCCTGGGCCTCCGCGGCGGCGCGGTACTCCGCGATGTCCCGGCGCAGCTCCAGGCGCCCCTCGCTGGCGTTCGCCGTGCCCGCCTTCTTCCGGGAGGTCGTCTTGCGCCGCGTGGGCTGCCCGCTCGCCTGGTTCCCGGTGTCCTGATGCCCCTGTGCCTTGCGCGCCATCTTTCTGACCCCCTCGTGCGATCGCTCGCGTCTGTGGACGGAAAGGTGGGGTGTGGGCTTTCGGCACGGAAGTCTGCCCCCGGGTCGGATGGGGGCCTGGCAGGCAGACAATGTAGGGGCCCGGCAACAGTGGATCTTCTCAACGCCTCCAGGAAGGCGCTAAGAGGACGCTCACCGTTCCTGGGCCAAGGGGCAGCTGGACTGATAGCTCAGGAACCTCCGCATCACCCCCAGGGCCGGGATGCGAGCAAGCCTTCGAGCCCTGCGCCCCCCGGTGACCCGGGTCAGGCGGCGGAGCGAACAGTGAGGGAATCCCCGTGGCGGTCTCTTTCCTGAACCGGAAGCACAACCTGGACCGGATGTCGCTGCGCGACCTGGTCTATTCGTTCTTCACCTATTACGCCGTCGTCGCCTACATCCTCATCGGCATCACCTGCATCGTGCTGTCGGTGAAGTGGTTCGAGGCCCCGGCGCGCATGGCCGCGGCGGTGCTGGTGGCCACGGTGGCGTACCCGTTCGGCTGGTACCTCATCCACCGGTACATCCTGCACGGCCGCTTCCTCTACAAGTCCGCGGCGACGGCGGTGACGTGGAAGCGCATCCACTTCGACCACCACCAGGACCCGCACGACCTGCGCGTGCTCTTCGGCGCGCTGCACACCACGCTGCCCACCATCGCGCTGGTGCTCACGCCCATCGGCTACCTCATCGGCGGCCGGTCCGGCGCGGCGGCGGCGCTGGGCTGGGGCATGGTGACCACGTGCTTCTATGAGTTCTGCCACTGCATCCAGCACCTCAACTACGCCCCGCAGCAGAAGTGGCTGAAGGACATCAAGCGGCTGCACATGTCCCACCACTTCCACAACGAGCAGGGCAACTACGGCATCACGAACTACTTCTGGGACCGCCTGTTCGGCACGCTGTACGAGAAGGCGTCCGACAAGCCCAAGAGCGCCACCGTCTTCAACCTGGGCTACACGGCGGAAGAGGCGGCGAAGTACCCCTGGGTGGATAAGCTCTCCGGCGGCACCCGCGGCGACGGCCACCCGCGCCGCTTCTGGGGCGCCGAAGGGTTGAGCGCGCCCGAGGCCTCCAGCGAACAGCAGTCCTGAAGCCAGCTCCCCGCTTCACCCCGGACCTCCCCGCGCGCTCCAGTCGCCGGGGAGGTCTTCGTTTTTCAGCGCGCGTCACGCGGAGAGGGACTGGACCTGCTCCTGTTCCTGCTCCTCCCGAAAGCGCTGGGCATTCATGGGCGGCAGCGTGTGCACGCGCGCCACGAGACACGCCGCGCTGCCCCCGGCCAGGTGGAACTGATCCAACCGCACGCTGACGGGCCGGCGCCCCAGGCCGCGCAGCACCGCCTCCACGCGGGGCACGCGCGCGCCGACGATGACGGTGTTTCCCACCTCCACCAGATTGAGCCCGAACGCGAGCGCGTCCTCGCGCGCGATGGGAATCACCTGCTGGATGCCCTCCGTGCGCGCCAGCATCCGCAGGGACTCCGGCGTGAAGGCCTCCCGACACACCAGCGCGGTGCCGTCGGACAGGACGGTGAGCGCGGTGTCCAGGTGGTAGAGGTACGGGTCGCACAGCTCCAGCGGCGTGACGGGCGCGGAGAGGAAGGCCTCCAGCACGCCCGCGGCGCGCTGCGTGGACCGCATGCCCCAGCCCAGCAGGGCGCCCCGGCCCGCGGGCAGCATGGCCACGTCGCCGCCTTCGATGTGCACGCGCGGCGGCTCGATGACGTCGAAGCCGCGCGCGGAGAGCCATCGGGCGCGCGCGAGTTGCTCATTGCGGCGCTGGCCATGGCGCATGGTGGCGAGCAGCGCGCGCAGCTCGCCCTCCTGCGAGACGAGCACCGCGTTGTCCTTGGCGAACACGGAGTCGAACGCGCCGTGGACGAAGGGCAGCTCGAAGAAGCTCGCGCCCGTTGCGCGCAGGGTGCGCAGGAACTCGCGGTGCTGGGTGCAGGCGCGGCGCCACGCGACGGCGCCGGGCTTCATATGCGGGTTGATGTTCCAGGCGACCTGGTACGCGCAGTCGCGGGAGCGGACGTGGTCCTTCTCACAGCGCACCTGACTGACAGCGAAGGTGGCGGGAGCGATGTGGCCGGTGTGCAAGTTCATCCCCATACATGTGGCCGGAAGGCACTCCCGCCTTCCGGGATGTGAGGAGAGGGTGCGCACCATGAGCGGGCTTGGCGAGGTGGCTGGGGAAGCGGGGACGGAGGACGCACGCCTGTCTGAACGGCTTCACCGGACCCTCTTGCGTTTCAACCGCGCACGACTGGCGCCGGGGTTTCCGACCGAGGGCTGGCGAGCAGCCGTGCAGGAAGAGACGCAGTTGCGGTTGCTCGAAGGCGAGTACGTGGAAGCCGAGCGACAGCGCGTGGCGGCATGGGCCGCCGAGGCACCGGAGGACGCGGACGGGTTCATCGCGTGGTTCGAGGACCTGAAGGAGTCCGGTCCCGGACAGCATGATCCGCTGTTCCCGTGGCTGGCCACGCAGGCCACGCGTGAGCAGATGAACTGGTTCCTCACGCAAGAGGTCGCGGGCGAGGCGGGCTTCGACGACCTGGTGGCGCTGACGCAGCTGCAGCTGCCCACGCAGGCGAAGCTGGAGCTGGCGCGCAACTACTGGGACGAGATGGGCCGCGGGCGCGAGGACGCGATGCACGGGCCGATGCTCGCGGAGATGGCGGCGAAGCTGGGGTTGAAGCCCACGGACGAGGACACCGTGTGGGAAGCGCACGCGCTGGCGAACCTGCTCTGCGCGTTCGCGTTCAACCGCCGCTACACGTTCCACGCGGTGGGCGCGCTGGGCATCGTGGAGGAGACGGCGCCGGGCCGCACCGCGTGCGTCAACGAGGGCCTGAAGCGTCTGGGCTTCGACATGCGCGTGCGGCGCTATTACGCACTGCACTCCACGCTGGACGTGAAGCACTCGGAGACGTGGAACAAGGAAGTGCTGCGTCCGCTGGTGGCGGCGAACCCCGCGTGCGCGCGGCCCCTGGCGGAAGGCGCGCTGTTGCGGCTGACGGCGGGCGCGCGGTGCTTCGAGCGCTACCGCCACGAACTGGGCCTGGACCTGAAGTCCATCAGCTGAAGCCTGGCCGTCCTTCCCCCCGGGACCTTGCGCGTGTGCGCTGGCCCGGGGAGTGCGTTTCCCGGAGGACGGTCCATCCGGGAGGCGGGGATGCGCGGCAACCGGAGCGGACGCCAGCTTGGGGCGTTTCCCAAGGCCGAGCTGGAGGTCCCGATGTCCCTGTTCCGTTTCGTCCCCGCCGCGGTGCTGCTCCTGACGGCGTGCGCTTCCCCGGGCACGTCCATGGAGGAGGTGATGCGCCGCACCGAGCCCCTGATGCCGAAGCGGCCGGATCCGCTGACCTACGGCACCCGGCCGGAGAACCCGGTGCGCGTGGGCTGGGGCGACAAGGGCGTGATGGCGTACTTCAAGCTCCTGCGCGGCCCGCAGGGCCAGCCCGTGGCGTGGCGCCGCATGGGCGACTGCTGCGAGTTCACCCAGGTGGACGGCCAGGGCCAGGGCCAGGGCAAGCTGTCCATCTTCGAGGTGACGTACGACGGGCTGGACACGCCGGTGGTGCTCTACGTGGACGCCTTCACGGGCGGCAACGTGTACGCGCCCTGGGGCTTCTCGCTGGAGGGCCAGGGGGACGCGCCGCCCGTGCCCGGGACGGAGCCGGAGGTCATCGACCTCTGAGGCGCCTCCTCAACCCCATGATTCCTTGAAAGCTCCCGGACCTTTGCGTCACAAAGGACGTGGCCCCCTTCCTGGGGGGGTCGTTCGTGCCTAGATGCAAGGGTCGACGGGAGTGTGACTTTCCCCCGGCTGTTGACCGTCACGCTTACAACCTCCCTCTTTGCATGGGAGGTGCGGCCCCCTTGGCGCTGCGCTAAGCGTTCGACCGCTCTCCCGACGGAGGAGGAACCGTGGCGGCTGTGAAGAAGAAGCGTTGGCCGTATGTGCTGGGAGGCATCCTCGTCCTCCTGATCGCCATCGTGGCGGTGGTGCTGTGGCGCCTGGACGCCATCCTGCTGAAGACGGCGCGCGACCAGGCCGCGACGTACTCGCAGAAGCTGGGCCGCCCCATCGAGATTGGCGACATCTCCACGAAGCTCTTTCCCCACGTCGGCGCGCGGATTGAAAACGTCACCGTGGGCCCCGCCGAGGGCGAGGACCTGCCGCTCGCGCAGCTGAAGGAAGTGGACGTGAGCGTGGCGGCGATGCCGCTCATCACGTCGAAGGGCAAGGACATCCGCGTGCAGAACGCGGAGGTGTCCGGGCTCACCGTGAACGTCATCCGCCTGCCCGACGGCACCACCAACGTGCAGCGGCTCCAGGAGAAGCTGGCCCAGCAGCAGCCCAAGGAAGAGACGCCGGAGGAGGAGTCGCAGCCCACGGACCTGTCGGGCGTGCACGTGGAGCGCGCGGCGCTCACCGACGGCACCATCCGCTTCGTGGACCGCGCGGGGGGCGCGCAGGCGCGCGAGCTGGCGGTGAAGGACCTGGACATCGAGGTGAAGGACCTGCGCGTGGGCCAGCCCCTGAAGGTGGACCTGGCGGCCGCGGTGCTCGCGGAGAAGCAGAACCTCAAGATGACGCTCGCGGCGGCGCCGCTGCCGGCGACGCTCATCCCCACGCCGGAGCAGGTGACGCTGAAGGCGGAGCACATCGACCTGTCGCCGCTGGGGCCGTTCCTGCCCCCGGACGTGGGGCTGCAGGCGGGCACGCTGGACGCGGACTGGAAGGCGGACCTGGGCAGCGCGGTGCCCGGCGGCAAGGGCCCCACGAAGCTCGTGGGCGTCATCAAGGCGCTGGGGATGAAGTTCGCGGGCTCGGAGGGCGGCAAGGCGCTGGACGTGGTGCTCGACACGGACGTGACGGGCGACATGGCCACGGGTGACCTGGCGCTGGACAAGCTGAAGCTGGACCTGGGCCCCGCGGCCATCACGGGCAAGGGCAAGGTGAAGGGGATGCTCACGGACAAGCCCGCGGTGGAGGGCTTCGAGCTGGTGGGGCGCAACCTGGATCCCGCCGTGCTCGCCGAGTACTACCCGCCGCTGCGCAAGCAGCTCAACGGGATGATCGCCGGCCCCATCGGCCTGGACGTGCGCGGCAGCGGCACGCAGGAGGCGCAGGCCCTCAACATCGCGGTGGACCTGACGCCGGTGCGGCTGCGCGTGCCGGATCAGCTGACGAAGGACGCGGGCGGCGCGATGAAGCTGAACGCGAAGGTGACGGGCGCGGCGGCCAGCGGCGGCGCGCTGCACTTCGACGCGAAGGCGGACCTGAACGGCGTGGACCTGCGGCCGGGCCTGCTGGTGAACAAGGCGCCGGGGCAGCGGCTGGAGGTCGCGGCGGCGGGCACGTACGCGCCGGCGAAGACGGGCAGCGGGATGACGGTGAACGTCACCAACATGAGCCTGGGCGCGCTGGAGGACACGGTGACGGGCAACGCCACGGTGGCGCTGGCGGGCACGGGCAAGAAGGCGACGACGACGTTCAAGGCGAACGTGAAGGCCGCGCGGCTGGATGCGGAGAAGTTGTTGATGAGCGAGGAGCAGGTGCTGGCGCGCACGGGCGGCAAGCCGCCGCCGGAGCCGCCCGTGGAGGCCAATCGCTTCAACGGCTACCGGGGTGACATCCAGTTCGCCATCGCGTCGCTGCGCTACACGGCGATGGACCTGTCCAACGTGACGGGTGTGGTGAAGATGGTGGACGACCTCATCACGGTGGAGAAGTTCTCGACGGGCATCTACGGCGGCAAGGTGGTGGCGGACGGGACGACCATCCGCCTGGGGCCCGCGCCGGAGGCCCGGCCCTTCACGGCGAAGGTGCAGGTGCAGGGCCTGGAGGTGGCGCAGGCGCTGGCGGCGCGCACGCCGAAGCAGGTGCTGACGGGCAAGTTCAACGGCAACGTGGACGTGCAGGGCGTGGGCTACACGCCGGAGAAGCTGCAGCAGACGTTGCTGGGCGGCATCAACGGCAACCTGCTGGAGGGCACGTTCCTGGGCAAGGACCTGGTGTCGTCGGTGACGGGGCCGCTGGCCAAGGCGCTGCCCTTCGCGAAGGCGCTCAAGAGCGGAGACGTGACGTCACTGGGCGGGGACCTGCCCTTCAGCGTGACCATCAAGAACGGCGTGGCGCAGCTGAGCAAGCCCATCACCTGGACGCGGCCGGAGGCGGCGATGAACTTCGACGGCGGCATCGGGCTGGACGGCACGCTGAACCTGACGGGCGGCGTGTCGCTGACGCCCGCGACCATCAAGACGCTGACGGTGGGCAAGGTGACGCCGACGGAGGCCATCCCGGTGGGGCTGAAGATCACAGGCAAGGCGTGGAGCCCGGAGGTGACGGGCATCGACGTGAAGCCGGCGGCGACGACCATCCTGAAGCTGGCGGGAGCGTCCGTGGCGGGCAACCTGCTCGGTGAGAAGGGCAAGGCCGTGCAGGACATCATCACGGGCGGCCAGGACAAGGCCAAGGCCGAAGCGGAGGCGCGCGCCAACGAGGAGCGGAAGAAGCTGGAGGACCAGGCCCGCGCCGAGCAGGAGAAGGCGAAGAAGCGCGCCGAGGAAGAGGCGAAGAAGAAGCTCCGGGGCATCTTCGGCGGGAAGTAGCCGCCGGAAGGGCTGTGAGCATCACGCGCGCCGCGGAGCTCTTGAGGGAGCTTCGCGGCGTTCGTGTATCGGTGCACTGGCGTAGGCTTGCCGCCCATGTCCCTCCGGCTCACGCGCATCGCAGCCACGGGCTTCCGCTCGCTTCGTGACGTCGTGCCGCGGCCCCGGGGGCTGACGGTGCTAGTGGATCCGCAAGGCACGGCCACGCGCGACCTGGTGGCCTTCTTCACGCTGCTGCGCAACCTGGCGCACGGTGAGCTCCAGCAATCACAGGTGCTGGACGCAGTGGATGGCCCCGTGACGCTGGCGCTGGGCGTCCATGACGACACGTACACCGTGGAGCTGCGGCGCTTCCCGCATGGCCGGTGGCGCGTCGTCCGCGAGGAGCTGGACCTGTACGCGGGGCTTTCGCTCCCCTTCGTCGAGCCCGGCTCCGATGCTCCTCGCGACGAGGCCTTCCTCTCCACCTTCCCTCCCGGGCCCACGGTCCGCCTGGGGGACGATGAAGCGGCGTGGCTGGGGGAGATCGCGGACCATGCTTCACGCGGCATGAACGCGTTCCTGCGCGGCTTTCGCGTCCAACCCGCGGAGGGCTTCGACGCGGACGTCCCGTTCCTCTTCCTGGAGGAACGGGACCTCGACCTGCCCGCGAATGCCGTTTGGGACCGGGTCCAATCCGCTCGCGCGGCGTCCTCTCGGGTCCCCGTGCTGCTGTGCACCCCTTCGGTGGCCCTGGCGGACGCCTTCGATGTCGAAGACGTCCTGCGCCTGGGCTGAGCCGCTACTGCCCGGGCGTGCCGCGCGCTTCCCAGCCGGCCCCGGCGCCCATCGGACCGCCGCGGAGACCACCACCGCGCCCGCCCAGGTCCTCGCGGCGCATCTCCTGGTACTGCGTCAGCTGCTCCGCGCTGAGCACCTTCTGCATCTCCGTGTCCGTCTGCGTGCGCAGGTCGCGCATCTGCTGACGCATGTCACGACCCGGCCGGCCCCCCGCCATCGACGCCGCCAGTTCCTGGCGCTTCGCGTCCTCGGCCTGCATCGCCTTCGTCAGCGCCTGCTCCTGGCTGTAGTTGAGCCGCGCGTTGGTGATGAAGGTCTTGAGGCGCTCGGAGCGCTCGGCCTCCGCCTGGGTCCGCATCTGGTCCACCTGCTGCTGCCACTGCTGGCGCTGCTCGGTGCGCTGCTCCTCCTGCACCGTGCGCATCAGCTCCTTCAGCGTCTGGCGCCCACTGTCGGTGGTCATCGCCTCGCCCACCATCACGCCGCGCAGCTCCTCGCGCAGCTTCGCGACCTCCGCCTCCAGGCCCGCGGGCGGAGGACCGCCCGTGCCGGCCGAGGCCGTGCCACCGCGCTGCTCGAAGGCCATCAGCCGCTGGGACAGCAGCTGCACCGTCTCCTCCAGCGCCTTCACGCGCGTCTGGAGCGCCCGGACGTCCGCCGTCGAGTCCTGCACGCGGGGCGCGTCCTGGGTGTCCGGGGCCTCCGACTTCCCAGGCCCCCACAGGGCCACACCGAGCGCCAGCGAAGCCAACCCCACCGATGCGATGCCGAGAATGCGGTTCATGATGCTCTCCCTGACGGAACACCCGGCCGCCTATTCCATCGCGCTCCCCAAGCTCCGCCTTGCGCCTGCATCCTCCCACCCGCC
>NZ_RAVW01000152.1 GCF_003611585.1 Corallococcus exercitus
CAGCGGGGGCGAGGGCGTGGCGGCGCGGTCCGGCCAGCGGCGCACCACCTTCACCTGGGACATGGCCTTGAGCGTGTCGCGCAGGCGGCGGCTGTCCGCCTCGAAGTCCGGCGACTCCGGGCCCACCGGCTTCTGGAGCACCGCGAGCGCCCCGGCCCTCAGCGCGGCCATGGACGTCTGGATGTCGCGCTCCACCAGCGTGGACACCACCACCACGGGCGTGGGCACCTCCGTCATGATGCGGCGGGTGGCGTCCAGGCCGTCCATGCGCGGCATCTGGATGTCCATGGTCACCAGCGCGGGCTGCAGCCGCTGGCACAGGTCCACCGCCTCCAGTCCGTCCCGGGCCTCGCCCACCACGGTGAGCGCCGGGTCGGTGCGCAGGATCTCCACCAGCAGCCGCCGGGCGGTGGGCGAGTCCTCGGCCACCAGGATGCGCAACGGTTCGGTCTTCATAGCAGTCGCCTCAGCGTCTCCAGCAGGCTGGTGGGGTCAAACGCGCTCTTCACGATGTAGGCGCTCGCGCCGGCTTGCAGGCCGCGCGCCTTGTCCTCGGGCTTCTCGCGCGACGTGACGAGCACCACCGGCACCCGTCCGAAGCGCGGCGACGCGCGCACGGCCTCCGTCACCTGGAAGCCATCCATGCGCGGCATCTCCACGTCCATCACCATCGCGTCCGCGCCGCCCGCCTGGAGCCGCTCCCACGCCTCCGCGCCGTCCGCGCACGCGACGACGTCGTAGCCCGCGCCCTCCAGGATGCTCTGCTCCAGCATGCGCGTGGTGGGCGAGTCGTCCGCCAGCACCACGCGCCGGCGCGCGGCCTGTTCCTTGGGCGTGGGGAAGAAGTGGGTGGAGGGGCGCCCGCCCGCGGCCCGCACCAGCGACGCGGGGCTGAGCAGCAGCGCCATGCGCCCATCCGGCATCACCGCCGCGGCGGCCACGTGCCGCGCCCGCTTCACGCGGCTGCCCAGGGAGCGCACCAGCACCTCCTGCTCCGCGATGACCTCGTCCACCACCAGCGCCGCCTGCGCGGTGCCCGCCGACAGCACCACCGCGGACGGCCGCGCCTTGGGCGGCCCCGCGGGCAGGTCCAGCACGCTCGCGAGCGACGCCAGCGGCACCAGCGCGTCCGGCGTCACCCAGGACATGCGGCCCTCCACCTCGCGCACGTCGGAGGGCGACAGGCGCAAGAGCCGGTCCACGCCCTCGCTGGCGAGCGCCAGCGTCTGCCCGCCCACGGACACCAGCAGCACGCGCAGGGTGCTCAGGGTGAGGGGCACGTCCAGCGTGAAGCGGGTGCCCTGGCCCGCCTTGAAGGCCACCTCCACGCTGCCGCGCAGGGCCTCCACCTGGGCGCGCACCACGTCCAGGCCCACGCCCCGGCCGGACACCGCCGTCACCTTCGCCGCGGTGGACAGGCCCGGCAGGAAGACGAGCCTGGCCGCCTCCGCGTCGTCCTCGGGCGCCTCCAGGCCCCGGGCCCGCGCGCGCTCGCGCAGGGCCTCCAGGTCCAGGCCGCGCCCGTCGTCCTCCACCGCCACCTGCACCCGGCTGCCGCGAAGCCGCGCGGACAGCACCACGCGGCCCTCCTCCGGCTTGCCATGGCGCACGCGCTCCTCCGGCGCCTCCAGGCCGTGCGCCACCGCGTTGCGCACCAGGTGAAGCAGGGGCTCACGCAGGGACTGGAGCAGGGAGCGGTCCAGGTCCAACCCGCCGCCTTGCACCTCCATGCGCACGCGCCGGCCCAGGCCGTGCGCCACGTCGCGCGCGGCGCGCTCCAGGCCGGTGCAGCCCTCCTCGAAGGGGAGCATGCGCGAGCGGCGCACCTCGTCATCCAGGCCGGTGGAGGACTGGAACAGCGCGCGGCGGTCCTGCGCCAGCACGCGCGCCACCCGCGCCAGCTCCAGCTCCACGCGGCGCAGCGTCGTCTCGGACGTCGTGCCGCGCACCGTCTCGCGCAGCCCGGCCACGTCGTCGCGCAGCGCCTCCAGGGACTCGGCGTGGCCCTCCAGGCGCAGCATCGCCACGCGCAACTCGCCGCTGCGGCCCAGGAGCGCGTCCAGCTTCTGCCCGGACACGCGCACCGGCAGCGTCTCCCCGCTGACCTGCGCGAGGACGGGAAGCTCCGGCTCGGCCTCGGGCGGCGGAGGCTTCGGGGTGGGGGCCGGCACGGGCGCCGGGGTCTGCGCGGACAGGCCGTGCGCGGCCTGCTCCAGCTGGGGCAGCAGCGCCTCCAGCGGCGAGCCGGCCAGCTCCTGACGCGCGGCCAGGCGGCGACCCGCGTCGTCCAGCGCGTCCACCGTGGCGAAGCACAGCTCGAAGAGGTCCGGCGTGGGCGTGCGCCCGTGGATGAGCGGCTCCAGCACCTCCTCCATGCGGTGGCAGGCGTTCTCCACCATGGCGGCGCTGGCCGCGCGGGAGGCGCCCTTCACGCTGTGCAGCGTGCGCAGCAGGCCGGGGATGAGCTCCTTCGCGCGCGCCGGGGCCTGCTCCAGGGCGAGCAGGTCCCGGTTGAGGGACACGACGTGCCCCTCCAGCTCCTCCAGGAACGAGTCCAGCAGTGCCTGCGCCAGCCTGTCGCGATCCATGGGTTAGCGCCCGAACTCCCCGAGCAGCCCCTTGAGCTTCTGGCCCATGGCGTTGATGTCCTGCATCGCGCGCTCCGTCTGCCGCGACGAGATGAGCCCCTGCTGCGTGGCCTGGTTCACGTCGTGCATCGCCTGGCGGATCTGCCCGATGCCGGTGGCCTGCTGGTTGGCGGACGCGGCGATTTGCGCGGCCGTGAGCGACGCCTGCGTGAGCAGGTCCCCGAGCTGCTGGATGGTGGTGCCCGCCTCCGTGACGACGCGCGTGGCGGCGGACACGCTCTTGGTGCCCTCCTCCGTGGTCATCACCGCGCCGTGGGTGGCCTTTTGGATCTGGCCCAGAATCTGGCGCACCTGCGCGGTGGCCTTCTTGGACTGATCCGCCAGCGCCTTCACCTCGGAGGCGACGACGGCGAAGCCGCGGCCGTGCTCACCCGCGCGGCTCGCCTCGATGGAGGCGTTGAGCGCGAGCATGTGCGTCTGCTCGGAGATGTCGTTGACGGTGGTGATGATGTCGCCAATGGCCTGGGCCTGCTCGGCCAGGGCGAGGATGCGCGACGCGATGGACTCCACCTGGTCGCGCACGGCGCCCATGGCGGACACGGCCTCCTCGACGGCGCGGCGGCCGGAGCGGCCCACCTCCTCGGAGTGCCGGGCGGACTCGCTCACCGCGCGGGCGCGGCCGGCGGCCTCCTCCGACGTCTTGGTGATCTCCTCGATGGTGCTCACCGTCTCCGTGACGGCGGTGCCCTGCTCCTGGGCGCCGGCCACCTGCTCGGTGGTGCTGGCGAGGATTTCGGAGGACGCGCCGGCCAGCTGGTTGACGAACTCCGCCACGGTCTTGAGCGTGTGCTCGCGCTGCTCGGCCTGCTTCGCCAGCTGCACCTCCGCCTGCTGGCGGCGCTCCGCCATGGCGTTGAAGGCGCCGGCCAGGTCGGCCATCTCGTCCTTGCCGCGCACGTCAATGCGGTGCGCGAGCTCGCCCCGGCCCAGCTGCTCCGCGCCGTAGGTGAGCTTGCGCAGCGGGCCGGTGATGCCCCGCGTGATGACGAAGCTGCCCACGCCCACGATGGCCAGGCCCAGCAGGGTGCCCAGCGCCAGCACCCAGAGGCTGCGCTGCGCGGCCTGGGTGGCGGCGTCGGAGAAGACCTTCCAGCGGTCCTCCTCCGTCTCGCGCATGTCGGCGATGAGTTCGCGGATGGTCTCCATCTCCCGCTGGCCGCGGTTGGTCTTCACCACGGCCTGGGCCGCCTCGAAGCCCTGCTCGCGGCGCAGGCGGACGGTGTCCGCCAGCTCGTCCAGCTTGCTCACCACCAGCGGCTCCAGCTTCGCGAAGCGCGAGCGCTGGTCGGGGTACTTCGCCATCGCGGGGCGCAGGTTGTCCAGGTCCGTGCGCAGCTCGGTGAGGGCGGTCTGGTACGGGCGCAGGTAGGACTCGTCGCCGGTGAGGATGAAGCCGCGCTGGCCCGTCTCCGCGTCCACGATGAGGGCGCGCGCCTCGCGCAGCATCTTGTAGTTGTTGTGGGCCTCCAGCAGGCCCTCGGTGGTGGTGGTGAGCTGCTGGGCGCCCTGGAAGGCCACGGCGGCGATGATCAGCAGGACCAGGAGGGACAGCCCGAAGCCCAGCGCGATGCGATTCCCGATGCTCATGCGACTCCTTCTTCGGACAGCTCGAACACGAGACGCTCGTCGGCGAGGAGGGCCTCTCCCTCCAGGACGAGCGTGCCGTCGGGGCTGACGCCGGACACCAGCGCGCCCGCTTCCTCTTCCAGGGAGGGGGGCGCGGGCAACAGCTCCGTGCTCGTCAGCACCGCCACCTCCGTTACCTCATCCGTGCGCAGGCCCAGCTCCGCGCGGGCGGTGCCCACCACCAGCACGGGGCCGGTGCCCTGCGACGCGGGCCGGCCGAACAGCGGCGCCAGCTCCACCACGGGCAGCACCTCGCCGCGCAGCAGCGTCAGACCGCGCAAGAGCGGCGGCGCGCCCGGCAGCAGGGTGAGCTCCGGCGCGCGCATGACCTCCAGGATGAAGCGCGACTCCAGCGCGTACGTCTGGCCCGCGGCCTGGAAGCGCACTATCTCCCGCTGGCTGCCGGGCAGCACGGGGATGACCGGCGGGCGGGCCAGGGCGAGGGCGCGTGCGTCGAGCGTGTCGCGGGCGGCTTCGTCGGTGAAGGCGTCGCGCGCCTCGCTGGCGTGCTCCAGCGCTTCCAGCCGGGCCCGGGCCTTGTCCCAGTCGATGATTCCGTCGCGCTTCGGCATCAGCTTGCGTCTCCGCCTTCAGTCCGCTCCAGGCGCCGCCACTCCGCGCGGGCCACGTCCGCCAGTGCTCCGGCCCGCTCTCCTTCCGCCAGGGGCACCAGCGCCTCTGGCGGCAGCTTCCGGCACAGCCCTTCCGCCTCGCGGTAGGCCCGGGCGGCGGCGGCGGTCTGGTCCTGCCGGCGCAGCACGTGGCCCAAAAGCAGGTGGCCCACCGCGAGCCCCGGCTCCAGGTAGAGCGCCTGCCGGGCGGACTTCTCCGCGTCGGCCAGTCGCGCCTGTCCCAGGAGCAGCAGGGCCTCCAGATACCGCAGACCGGCGACCAGTGGGTGACGAACAACGGCCTCCCCGCAGGCGAACACCGCCGCGCGGGGATCCAGGTTGGCCAGTGCACGAACCGCGGCCAGGGCCTCCTCCGGGTCGGCCGATTGGGCCCCCGCCCGCCGTGAACCCTCGCGCCAGTCGCCCCGGGCCAGCGCCTGGCGCACGGTCTCCAGCGCCTCCACGCTCAGCGCGAAGCGGGGCCGGGTCCCGGTCGTGGAGGAGGGGCTACCGGAGACGGACCTGGCGCCCGATGCAGGCGTGCCGCCACCGTAAGTCCCGGCTCCCGACGCGGGAACTCCGGATCCGTAGGGCCCGGCTCCTGAAGCGGGAGTCCCGCCGCCGTAAGACCCCGTCCCCGGTGCGGGAGCACCGGAGCCATAAGGCTCGGTCCCCCACGCGGGAGTGGCCGTCCCGGCGAGTCCGGTTCCCCAGGGCGCGGAAGCACCCGGGAGGGAGCCGTCGGCCCCGAACGTCGAAGGCATCCCCGCCGGGGACGGCCGGGCCCGGGGATCCGCCACCGCGGGGAACGCTCCGGATCCGGTGCGTCCGCCGGAGGCGGGGAAGGGCGTGCCATCCGCGCGCAGCGGCACCAGCGGCTGGAGCGGAACGAAGTGCCCCGCGTTCGCGCCGGCCAGGGGCTTGCGGTACAGCACGCCCCACTCCGTGAGGACCGGCTCGAACGGCGCGTAGTCCCCGAGCGGCGGATCCGACGGACCCGTGAACAGGTACCCGCCGTCATCCAGCGACGCATGGAGCCTGCGCGCCACGCCCTCGATGGTGGCGCGGTTGAAGTAGATGAGGACGTTGCGGCAGAAGATGACGTCCATCTGCCAGAGGCCGCTCTCCGCCGAAGGCCACGTCTCCAGCGCCAGGTTGAGGTAGCCCAGCTGCACGTGGCGCTTCACGTCCTGCGACAGCCAGTAGAAGCGGCCCTCCTGCTTGAGGTGGGGGCGCATGCGGTCCGCGGAGGGGCCGCGCAGGGACCAGTCCGTGTAGCGGGCCTGCTGGGCGCGGCTGAGCGCCGTGCGCGACACGTCCGTCGCGCGCACCATCATGTGCTCTTCCCAGCCCTCGGCCATCAGCAGCGCGGCGATGGAGTAGGGCTCCTCGCCGGAGGAGCACGCCGCGCTCCACGCGCGCAGCAGGTGTCCCTGGCCCCGGCGCTCGCGCAGCTCCGGCAGCACCACGCGGCGCAAGTGGTCGAAGTGCTCGTGGGTGCGGAAGAAGTACGTCTCCCCGATGGTGAGCTCGGTGAGCAGGTCATCGAAGAGGGTGTTGTCCAGCGCCACCTCATGCAGGTAGCGCATGACGTCGTCCTGGTTGGCGCGGGCCATGGCGCGCTGGATGCCCTCCAGCGCGGCGGCCAGACAGCTGGGCGCGGCGAGCCCCGCGCGCTGCTCCACCAGGTCGAGCACCTCCTTGAAGCCCGGGGGGAGGACGCCGCCAATCAAGCGGGCTCCGGAAGGGCTCCCAGCGCGGTGTCCAGCTGCAGGGCTTCCGCCTCGGAGAGGAACGAGCGCAGGTCGTGCACGAGCACCAGCCCGTCCGCCAGCTTCGCGGCCCCGGCCACGTACCCCACGCCCGGCAGCTGCTGGGGGGACGCGTCCCATTCCCCGGGGGCGACGGCGTGCAGTCCTTCGGCCCGGTCCACGCGCAGCGCCACGTGACGTCCCCCGGCGGACGCGACGATGAAGTGGTCCATGGGGGACAGGGGGCGCGCGGGGTGGCGGAAGCGGCGGCGCAGGTCCAGCACGGGCAGCAGCTCTCCGCGCAGGTTGAGCAGGCCCTCCACCACGTCCGGGGCCCGGGGCAGGGGCGTGAGGCGCGCGGCGCGCACCAGCTCGCGCACGTCCTCCACGGGCAGCCCATAGCGCTGCCGCTCCAGGGTGAACAACAGGACTTCCTGTGGGCGTGCCTCCGAGGGGGGATTCATGGATGCGCGTCGCAGGCTACAGGAGGCAATGCCCCCTGGGGATTCAGGATGTTGGCCCGTCTTCCAGCGAACGCTCCCCGGGACGGGAGCGGTCCGTCCGGGAGGGAACGCCCGGCGGAGCGCCAGGAGTCCCGGGAGGAAACGCTTTTTCGTCCGGGCCGTCCTCAAGGGACAGTCGCCAGCCGGCATGGGGCCGGGCATCGTGAGGCACATGGTTCAGCACGTCATCGTCGTGGGCGCGGGCCCCGGAGGCCTGACGGCCGCCATCAACCTCGCGGGGCAGGGCTTCCGGGTCACCGTGGTGGAGAAGGACGCGGTGCCCGGCGGCCGGATGAAGGGCCTGACGCTGGGACAGGACGGCGAGTACGCGGTGGACACCGGTCCGTCCATCCTCCAGCTGCCCGGCATCCTGAAGCAGATCTTCTGGCGCTCGGGGAAGCGGCTGGAGGACTACGTCAAGCTGGTGCCGGTGGACCCGAACACGCGCGTGCACTTCTGGGACGGCACGCACCTGGACACGCGGCGCGACCTGGAGCGCATGGGCCAGGACCTGGAGAAGTTCGGCGCGGGCAAGGGGCGCGCGCTCCAGGAGTGGATGGAGGACGGGCGCAGGAAGTACGCGCTCGCGTACGAGAAGTTCATCTGCACCAACGCGGGCAGCCTGGACTACTACGCGCCCTGGCGTCTGGCGCCCACGCTGCGCTTCAAGCCGTGGCAGACGCTCTACAAGCAGCTGGACTCGTTCTTCCACGACGACCGGATGACGTACGCGCTGGCGTACCCGTCGAAGTACCTGGGGCTCCACCCGACGACGTGCTCGTCGGTGTTCAGCGTGATTCCGTTCATCGAGCTGAACTTCGGCGTGTGGCACGTGCAGGGCGGCTTCCGGGAGCTGGCGCGCGGGATGATGAGGTGCGCCGAGGACCTGGGCGCGACCTTCCGCATGGGCACGGCGGTGGAGCGGGTGCTCACGGAGGCCGGGCACGCGGTGGGCGTGAAGCTCGCGAACGGGGAGGTGCTGAAGGCGGACGCGGTGGTGGTGAACGCGGACCTGGCGTATGCGGCGCAGAAGCTGCTGGCGCCGGAGGTGCGCGAAGGTTCGCGGTTGACGGACGCGGCGCTGGAGCGGGCGAAGTATTCGTGCAGCACGTTCATGGCGTACTACGGCCTGGACACGGCGTACGCGGACCTGCCGCACCACCTCATCTACCTGTCGGAGAGCGCCCGGCGCACGGACAAGGACGCGCTGGAGGACCGCACGGTGGACCTGGAGGATCCGCCCTTCTACGTGTGCAACCCGGGCGTGACGGACGGCTCGGGGGCGCCGAAGGGGCACTCCACGCTCTACGTGCTGGTGCCCACGCCGAACACGGCGCGTCCGGTGGACTGGGCGAAGACGGAGGCCACGCTGCGCGAGCGCATCCCGAAGATGCTGGAGAAGGTGGGCATCAAGGGCTTGCGCGAGCACGTGAAGGCGGAGCGCTACTTCACGGCGGAGACGTGGCGGGACGACTTCAACGTGTTCCGGGGCGCGGTGTTCAACCTGTCGCATACCTGGATGCAGCTGGGCCCGCTGCGGCCGCGAGTGAAGAACGCGCAGGTGGAGGGGCTCTACTTCGTGGGCGGCGGCACGCACCCGGGCAGTGGGCTCTTGACCATCATGGAGAGCGCGAACATCGCGGCGGACTACCTCACGCGCGAGGCGGGCAAGGGGCCGCTGAAGGGCTGGCCGTACGTGCCTCCGATGGAGGACGGCGGAGCGCAGGAGCCGCTCCGCATGGCGCGGAGCGGCTGAAGGGCGCGCGTCAGACGGCGCCGGGGCGGCAGCTCACCTCCACGAGGATGCCGCCCGGGGCCCGGCAGTAGACGAGGGTGCCCCGGTTGTTGCGGATGACGTCGGACACCTCCAGGCCGTCGGCCTTCACGCGCTCCTGGAAGGCGAGCACGGGGGCTTCGGAGTCGAGGAGGAAGCCGACGTGGAAGTCCTCGGGGAAGACGTCGGTGTCGCGCTTGCGGCGCTGGAGGACGAGCACGAAGCCCTCCGTGCCGCCGAGGATGGCGATGGCGGGCGAGTCATGGTTCTTCGCGTGCGACGTGAAGCCGCAGTAGCGCGTGAAGAAGCGGGCGGTGGCCTGGACGTCGGGGACCTGCAGATCAAGGTGATTCAGCTTCATGGTGGGCCTCGCGAAGGCACACGTGTGCCATCGAAGGGCCGTGGGTCCTGAATCCCGAAGGAGACGGACAAGTGCTTCCACCATGGAAGTGACCGGGGCTCACCGAACCGGTCCGCCGTTTTTCGACCGGGGTGGAGGCTAACGGGCCTCGCCTACCCGGTGCAAGTCAGAGGGCCTGGAGGAAGGCGCGGAGCGGGTCGAAGGCCGCGTGGTTCAGGTCGAAGACCTTGGAGCCATCCAGTGCTTGGTGCAGGCGAAGGGGCTCGGGCTGCATGGCGAGGTATGCATCCAGCCAACCCTTCATGCCTCGCGCCTGCGTGGTGTGAGGCTGCCCCGCGCAGACGACGAGGGTGTCCACGCAGGAGGCCAGCGCGGGGTTTTGCACGGCTTGTTTGCAGAGCGCATCGATGCTGCCGGTCTGTTGCCCATCCGGCGAGAGGAAGACGCCTACTTTCGGAGCGGCACCTGGAACGAAAACGCCATGCTCGAAAGGTGTGGTGACACTAAGGGCGGCCAGAACTTCTTGGATGAGGGCGAGCGCCTTCACTGGGTCATCTTCCATGTCGAGCAAAACGCCGACACTGCGCGCATATCCGAAACTGGGATCCCGGGCTGCGAGTCCTGCCAGTTCTGGGATGTTTAGGCGGCCACGGGCATTCCAACAGATCAAGCCGCCCCAAACATTAAGCCCGGCGATGGCCTTACAGAGTTTCTCCTCGTCACCACCTTCCACGAGCAGCAACCCGAAGGGCCGCGTAGGAAAAGGAGGAGGGTCTTTGGGAGGGCGACTCATCCGCGGATCTCCACTCCCATCCGCCCTGCTGCATCAACGAGGTTTCGGTCGTAAACGACGGCTTTGGTTTCGTGCTCTTGTTTGTCGAGCCGAATGACGCGGAGGTCATTGTCATTCTGTTCTTTGAAGACAGCGGCCGCCGCTTGGACGCATTCCTCTGAATGAGTTGTGATGAAAAACTGAACGTTTCTTTCCCTGCTCGCCTTGGCAATCCATGTCCACATGGGATGCAAAACGCTGTGGTGAAGACCGTTTTCAACTTCATCGATGTAGATGGGCAGATCGTCAGTCACTGCCAAATTGACTGCGAACTCAAAACAGCGCTTCATTCCTTCACCCATCATGAGCAAGGGAACAAGTCCATCACGCTTTGTTCGTAAAAATATCGCTACGCGATTTCCGGATGGAGCCAATAACTCGATACCTGAAACTTGATCGTTCACGTTGCGAATGAAATCGATGATCAGCCCGTCGCGACCATGCTGCTTGAGTTTCGACAATGCGCGGATTTCGATTTTGCTGATTGAAGGAGTCGCTTGAATCCAATTCCCTCCTTCTGCCGATAGGTCAAGCTCGGGCGGAAATTGCACACCCTTTGAGCTGCCTTTGGTAAGGGCGTCTTGAACTTCTTCGTCATGCTTGACTGTGCATGTTAAAGCCCATGCCTCTGAGTGGCCAGGGTGGATTCCAATGTCCTCTGTTGTCTTGGTTAGCTCCGAAGAAGTTTTCTTGAGAGAAATCGTTGTCTTTGATGCTTGGTGGTCAACGCCCTCGATCCGAAAGCCTCTTCGTGCGTCCATCTGGTAGAAGATAGGCAGCCAGAATTCATCGAAATTCTTCACCTCGGCATCAGGATTTCGCTCACGCTGTCTCGATGCAAGAATCTCGGTAACTGAATCTGGGTTGACCGCTAGGAAGAACGCTTCCAACAACGCCGTCTTCCCGCTGTCGTTCCTCCCGATGATCAAGTTCACGCGCCCCAGTCCTTCGACGTGGAGCCGCTCGATGCCTCGGAAGTTCTCGACCGTGATGGAGGTCAGCATGGCGGCCTTCTACCAGACCTCGGGAGGGCCAGCCCACGGCGGTCGGTACCCCGACCGCCGCACTGCTAGGACACGTACCGTTCCGCCAGCTCCGACACCTGCCCCGTCGCCTGGGCCACCGCGGTCGCCGCCTCCTGCGTCGTCCCCAGCTGCCGCAGCGTCGCGGCCATCAGCTCGTCCATCTCGCTGACCGCGCGGAACAGCTGATCCACACCGCCGTGCTGCTGCGCCACGGCCTCGGCGATCTGCCGCACCGCCGCCGCGGACTCGTGCGTGAGTTTGATCAGCTCGCGCAGCCGCTCGCCGCTCTTGCGCAGCGGCACCAGCGCCGCCTCCACGCCCGCCGAGCTCTTGTCCGCGGTGACGACCGCCTCGCCCGTCGCGGCCTCCATGCCCTCCAGGAGCCCGCGCACCTGGCCCGTCGCCTTGATGGACTGGTCCGCCAGCTCGCGCATCTGCCGCGCCACCACCGCGAAGCCCCGGCCCTGCTCACCCGCGCGGCTCGCCTCGATGGCCGCGTTGATGGCCAGCATGTGCGACTGGTCCGCCAGCGACTTCACCACCTCCGACACCCGGCCCACCTCGCGGGCGCGCGTGCCCAGGTCCACCACCTGCTGGTTCAACCCGTGCGTCAGGCCGCGGATGTCCGCGAGCCCCTGCTCCGTGCCCGCCAGCGACTCCTCGCCCAGCCGGCCCATCGCCGCGGCGCGCTCCGCCACCTGCAGCACGCTCCCCGCGCGGGTGGCCGCCAGCTTCGACATCTGCTGGATCTCCTGCGCCGTGGTGCGCGCCTGGTGGATGGCCGCCGCCTGCCTCGACAGCGTGCGGTTCTGCTGGTCGCTCGCCTCCGTCAGCCGCGTGCCCGCCTTCGCCAGGTGCCCCGCCGACGAGCTCAGCGCCCGGGGCAGCTCCTGCAACTGCTCATAGAGCAGCCACGTACGCGCGGACAGGTCGCCCAATTCATCCGTGGACACCCACTGCGGCGGCGCCGCACGGCCCTCCACCAGCGCGTCCAGCGACGCCCCCACCGCCTTCGCCCCCTGCGCCAGCCGGCGCGCCGCCCACGCCGCGGTGAAGATGGCGCCCAGCGCCGCGAACCCGCCCAGGAGCGCCACCGGCAGCGTCAGGTCCCGCTGCAACGGCTGGATGCGCGCGCGCACCCGCGCCGCGCCCCGGTACTCGCCCGACAGCTCCAGGTCTTCCGCCAGCGACGACAGGTTCTTCTCCAGCCGCAGCTGCAACGTCGCGATGCTCGTGATGCAGGTGATCAGCAGCGCGGACACGACGATGGCCGGCAGGAACCAGCTCTGCCGGGGCAGGAACAGGCCTTCGCCAGGGGGACGCTCGTGCGGCGCGCGGCGGAACGCCTCCAGCGTCACCACCGCCAGCGCCCGCTCGTAGAGCATGTACATGATGGGCGCGCTGAAGAGGCCCGCGCTCATCGCCACCGCCACGCCCACCAGGATGACGCGCGGCGGACGGTCCAGCGCCAGGCCAATGGCGCCGTTGAAGAAGATGCCGCCCAGGAACCAGCCCGACTGCGCCTCCACGAACGTGAGCACGCCCGGCAGCCGCAACAGCCGCCCCAGCCGCTCCGCCGGACTCGCGTCCTCCCGCAGCGCGTGCCGCAAGAGCGCACCCACCGCGCCAATGGGCACCACCAGCGCCAGCCCGCCAATCACGATGGGCGTGACGACGCCCAGCACGAACCCCGCGCTGCTGGCATCCACGTCCAGCAGCTGCATGTCGACGTAGATGGCCGGCGCCACCGCCACCGTGACGACCAGGGTGCGCAGCCAGAGCAGCCTGAAGAGCAGCGCCTGGGTCGAGGAGGGAGAGGGTGGGTTCATCGGGAGACGGATCCGGGAGGGTCACTCCAGACTGAGGGGGAAGCGCGGATGCGTCAATGCAACGTCCGCTTCTTGTGACGAAGACTCCCGGGTCTTCGTGAATAGCAGGGACGCAGCGGGTAGGGCGGGCAGCGCGGGTGTCGTTCCAGCGTGCGCCGCGGACTGTCTACTACCGGACATTCCAAGTGGCCCGAGTCACGTCACGTCACGGTCCGGAGGAGGGCGGCCGTGCGGACGAGCCAGCGCGGCCACCGGCTGCCACGCGCATGGGACGTGAGCACGTTGTCTTCCACAACGATTCACACACCGACGTCAGGAGGACGCCATGGGCGAGTGGACTGACAAGGCCAAGGGCAAGGTGAAGGAAACCGTGGGCGTTGCGACCGGCGACCGTTCGCTGGAAGCCGAGGGCAAGGCGGACACGGCCAAGGGCAAGGTCAAGGGCGTGGTCGAGGACGTGAAGCACGCCATCAAGGACGCGGTCGACGACCGCGATGCCCCGCGTCGCGACGCGGATCCGTATCAGCGCTAGCGACACTTCACTGTCTTGAAACCATTCGGGCCGCGGAAGCCACTGCTTCCCGCGGCCCGAGCTGTCTTCAGGAGGTGCTGCTCACTGCCGCATCTTCTCGCAGGGACACGCCACCTCGAGGAAGGTGGTGGACTTGCCGCTGAGCATCACCCAGAGACAGCGCAACACACAGGCTGTTCCGAACTCCCGGTAGATGAGTCCCAGGTTGGCAACCACCTCACGTCCGGTGATGACCCCGCGCATGTCCCGCTCCCTTGCTTCCTGCCGTCCGACCCGCCGCCCATGGCCCTGTGAGGAGCCGGGCAGAGGTCTCTGCAAAGGGCTGGCCGAAGCTCGAAAAGCATCCCCGTTCGCCAGCGTCCTGCGGTGAACGTCCCAAGCCCCTGAATCAGCGGCCCTGAACGCCCGCCTGCCCCGGAGTCCTTGAACGAAGCGGTGCCGCGCCCTGAAAACGTTACAGCGCGAGGGGCTTCAGCCGGAGGACGGGCAGCCCGTCCGCATGCCCTGGCCCGGTGTCCTGCCGGGCGCCGCCGCTCGCGTGCCCCGCTGCCCTGCTGGGGACGTGGCGTCCTAGCAAGACGAGTGGCACATCCACCGACGGGGCTGAATGTATGTCCATGAGGGCCCGCGTGAGGCGGAAAGCCCCCTGAGGCCGTGCGTTGGATGTTTCAGCCCGGGTTTGCGTGAGCCGCCATGTCGCCACGCCCCGGAGGCTCGCGCGGCGCATCCAAGCGGTGAGGCGGCGGAAGGAAGGGTGTCGACATGCGACCGAACGTGTCTTCCAGCAAGGGTCTGCCCCTGCTCTCCGAAGGTCTCCCCCGCGCCCAGCGGGGGCTGCGGCGGGTGGCGGTGGGGTTGGACTTCTCCCTGCAATCCGAGTTCGCGCTGGCCCGCGCGCTGCGGCTTCCGCTGGCGCACGGGGCGGCCTTCAGCGTCCTGCACGTCAGCCCTCCGCTGGACGGCCACCAGGGGCCGGACGGGACGGTGGCCGGCGAGCGGTGTCTGCGCCGGTTGGTGACGTCCGCGGCGAAGCGGCTGCGGCTGCGGCCGGACGTGGACGTGCGCGAGGAGCTGCGCACCGGCGACGCGCCGCACGTGGCGGCGGAGCTGGCGAAGGACCAGGGCGTGGAGGTGCTGGTGGTGGGCCGCCCCCACCCGGCCTTCCCGGTGAAGCCGCTGCCGGAGAGCTCCATGGTGATGCGGCTGGTGCGGGAGGTGGACGCGTCCGTGCTGGTGGTGATGCCGCACCCGGGCCGCGTCTACCACCGGCCCCTCGTCGCGGTGAACTTCTCGCGCGAGTCCCGCCGCGCGCTGGAGCTGACCATGCGTCTGTGCCCGGCCTCGACGCCCATCGAGGTGCTGCACGTGGTGGACCTGCGCGCGGAGGAGGCGGCGCTGCACGGCCAGGACGGCCACATGACGCAGGAGCTGCGGCTGCGGCAGGAGCGCGAGGACGCGGCGCGCAAGGCGCTCGGGCGCTTCCTGGCGCCGTACCGCGAGACGGGCCGGGTGATGGAGAGCCGCCTGCGCTTCGGGGACCCGCGCGAGTGCATCCTCGCGGAGGCCCTGGAGCGTGAGTCGGACCTGCTGACGCTGGGCATGTCCTCCGCGAACCCGCCGTCCGAGCTGACCGAAGGCGTGCTGCGGCGCTCGCACTGCGACGTGCTCATCTCCCGGCACGCCGCCCCGCCCCCCGCCCTGCCGGACGGGGGCCGCGCCCCGGCTTCCTGAAAGCAGGGAAGTCCAGCGCGGCGGGCGTCGCGGCGTTATGAGGGGCGGCACCTTGCCACCTCCCACGCCGTCGACACCGCCTTCGCTTCGTGCCCGCCTCAAGAACGCGGGCGTCCTCTTCAAGCAGCTGCCGGGCACCTTCCGCCTCTTCTGGCGGGCGAGCCCCCGGGGCGCGGTGGTGCTGGGCGCGCTCACGCTGGTGGCGGCGGTGCTGCCGGCGGGCATCGCGTGGGTGGGCAAGCTCATCGTGGACACGGTGGTGGCCGCGGCGAAGGGCGACGCGGCGGCGCACTCGCGCGTGCTGGGGCTGGTCGCCACGGAGTTCGCGCTGATGATTGCCTCCGCGGTGGTGGACCGGGGGCTCACGCTCACGAAGGACCTCTTGCGCGCGCACCTGGGCAACCTGCTCAACGAGCGCATCCTCCAGAAGGCGCTGGAGCTGGAGCTTCAGCACTTCGAGGACTCGGACACCTACGACAAGATGCAGAACGCGCGGCGCGAGGCGAACGCGCGCCCGCTGTCGCTGGTGATGCAGGCGTTCAGCATCGTGCGCAACGTCATCACCCTGTCCACCTACGCGGTGCTGCTGGTGGCGCTGTCGCCGTGGAGCGTGGCGGTGCTGCTGCTCGCGTCCGTCCCCGCGTTCATCGCGGAGGCGCGCCTGGCGGCGGAGGGCTTCCGGCTGTACTCGTGGCGCGCGCCGGAGGGCCGCAAGCTCAACTACCTGGAGTGGATCCTCACGCGCGACAGCACCGTGAAGGAGGTGAAGCTCTTCGGGTTGGGGCCGCTGGTGCTGGGGCGCTACCGCACGCTGTTCCAGAAGTTCTTCGCGGAGGACCGGGCGCTCGCGCGCAAGCGCATGGTGTGGGGCCTGGGGCTGGGCCTGCTGTCGCTGGCGGCCTTCTACGGCTGCTATCTCTTCGTCGCGAGCAAGGCCGCGTCCGGCGGCATCTCCGTGGGCGACATGGTGCTGTACCTGGCCGTGTTCCGGCAGGGGCAGGCCGCGTTCCAGGGCATCCTCACCAGCGTGGGCTCCATGTACGAGGACGCGCTCTTCATGAGCAACCTCTTTGCCTATCTGGACATCCCCACGGTGGCGAGCGCGCCAAAGGCCCTGCCCCCGGTCTCACCGCCGCGCGGGCGCACCAACGCCATCGAGCTGCGCGACGTGTCCTTCCGCTACGCGGGCAAGGACGCGTGGGCGCTGCGCAACGTGTCGCTCACGCTCAAGCCCGGCCAGAAGCTGGCGCTGGTGGGGGAGAACGGCGCGGGGAAGAGCACGCTGGTGAAGCTGCTCTTGCGCATGTACGAGCCCACGGAGGGCGCCATCCTCTACGGCGGCGTGGACACGGCGCGGATGGACGCGGACGACCTGCGCGGTCGCTTCGGGGCGGTGTTCCAGGACTTCGTGCGCTACCAGTTCAGCGTGGCGGAGAACATCGGCCTGGGCCACGTGCCCGCGCTGGAGGACCGGCCCGCCATCGAACGGGCGGCGGAGCAGGGCGGGGCCAACTCCGTCATCGCGACGCTGCCGTCGCAGTACGACACGATGCTGGGCGGCTGGTTCGAGAAGGGCCAGGAGCTCTCCAGCGGGCAGTGGCAGAAGCTGGCCGTGTCCCGCGCCTTCATGCGCGACGACGCGGAGGTGCTCATCCTGGACGAGCCCACGGCGAGCATCGACGCGGAGGCGGAGCACGCCCTCTTCGAGCGCTTCCAGGCGCTGGCCGCGGACCGCATCGCCATCGTGATTTCGCACCGCTTCTCCACGGTGCGCATGGCGGATCAGATCGCCGTGCTCCACAACGGGACGGTGCAGGAATTGGGCAGCCACGACGAGCTGATGGCGCTCGACGGGCGGTACGCGCACCTGTTCCGGCTTCAGGCGCGCGGCTACCGGGACTGAGGCTTCACGGCCGGCTCAGGCCTGGGCCTTGGCGCCGCCGGGCAGGTGGTCCCGGATGACGCCCAGGAAGTACGGCTTGCCGTAGTACTGGCTCATCTTCCCCAGCAGCTTCCCGTTGCGGAACAGGAGGAAGGTGGGGATGCCGAACAGGCCGAAGCGGGTGGCCAGGGCCTCGTGCTCGTAGGCGTTGACCTTGACGACGCGCATGGGGGCGCCGTCCAGCTCCTTGAGGAGCTCGGGTTCGGCGGCCGCGTAGATGTCGCAGTTCGGGCAGCCGGGGCCCCAGAAGTCCACGACCACCAGCTCATCGCGGGGTTCCATGACGAGCGAGTCGAAGGTCTCGGTCGTCGCCTCGAGGCTTACGGGATGCGCCATGGCGTCCTTCCTAATGCCCGGGGGACCGGGCTTCCATCCGGGTCGCCAGCCCCCGGGGCAGGCGGCCAGGAGGGATGGAGGGGGCGGGCGTGTCAGGTTGTCCAGATATGTCTACAGGCGTCGGGTGGACGAAACCCGACATGCACGCTGCGCACGGGGGCCCAGGCACCATAAGGTGCGAGCCCTGGTGGCTGTCGATGTCGTGGAGGGGTCATGCACGAGTGGTTGGAGGCACTGCGCAAGTCGGCGAAGGCGACCTCGGAGGGTGTGCAGGCGGAGGAGGTCCGCCGCGCGGAGACGGAGTGTGGCGTCCCGTTCCCCGAGGACCTGGCGGACCTGTACCAGGCGCTCAACGGCGGTGAGTTCCAGGGCGAGGTGCGGCTGTACCCGCTGCGTGGCGGCGAGGGTGCGCCCAGCGTCCTGGAGAAGAGCCGGCTGATGGTGGTGGGCCTGCCTGCCGCGGGCGTGTGGCGCTTCGGGTTGAAGGGGGCGCACCGGCACCTGTTCGTCGCGCGCAAGTCCGCGATGGACGAGCAGGGCGACGGTGGCGGGCCGCTGCCCGGCTGGGTGGAAGCGCTGGACGGAGACGACTGGGTCTTCGGCACCTGGGACGGCGAGAAGAAGGAGATGCGGCTGTACCGCACGCTCAAGGACATGCTCGAGGTGCTGATTCCGCCCGTGGAAGAGGTGGAGAGCTTCGGGGAGCGGACCTTCGCGCGCGCGATGAACGCCGTGCTCCAGGGCGCGCTGTCCGGCGCCGCGGCCGAGGCGGCGGAAGAAGACGAGGAAGCGTCCACGGGCCGTGGCCGCGACTACGCGAACGACCTGGCCGCCCTGGCCCGTGAAGCGGGCGAGGACGAGGAGGCCGAGGTGTCCGGCGAGGAGGAGCTGGAGGCGGAGGTGGCCGAGGACGCCGGCGGGGAGGAGCTCGAAGCCGACGAGGACACGGAGGAGGCCCCCGAGCAGGATGCGCTGTTCGAGGAGCCCGAGTCGAAGCGCCCCGCCGCGAAGAAGGCCCGCCGAGAGAAGGCCGCCCCGGAGGCCCCGTCCGAGCCCGCCCGGAAGAGCACGGGGAAGGGTGCCGCGAAGAAGGCCGCCCCGGAGGCTCCGTCCGAGCCCGCCCGGAAGAGCGCGCGGAAGGGGGCCGCGAAGAAGGCCGCGGCCACCGGAGCGGAGGCGCCGGACGAAGCCGCTCCCACCGGAGCGGGAGCGCGCAAGGCGGCTGGCAAGAAGACCGCCGCGAAGAAGACCGCGCCCGCGAGTGGTGCCGCGAAGAAGGCCACGGGCAAGGCCGCCGCGAAGGGAGCTGCCGCTAAGGGCGCTGCCGTGAAGGGGGCTGCTCAGAAGCGTGGCGCTGCCGCGAAGAAGGGTGCTGCTCAGAAGGGCGCTGCCGCGAAGAAGGGTGCTGCCGCGAAGAGCGCGTCCGCGAAGAAGGGTGCTGCCGCGAAGGGCGCCACGGCGAAGAAGGCCGCCGCGAAGGGTGCCGTCCAGAAGCGTGGCGCTGCCGCGAAGAAGGGCGCCACGGCGAAGAAGGGCGCCACGGCGAAGAAGGCCGCCGCGAGGGGGGCCGCCCAGAAGCGTGGCGCCACCGCGAAGAAGGGCGCTGCCCAGAAGCGTGGCGCGAAGGGCGCGTCCACCAAGAAGGCCACGGGCAAGGCCGCCGCGAAGAAGTCCTCGCGCCGGTCCTGAGCCCTACGGTGGCCGGGTGGAAATCCCACCGGGCTCCCACCTGAAGACAAAGGGCGCGTCCCTCGCACGGGGACGCGCCCTGTCTGCATCCGCATCCAGCCCCGGCTACCCCTCGGGCAGCAGGTCCGGCGACTGCGCGCGCGGGCCCGGTTCATCGGGCTGCGCGGTCAGCTCGCGCTCCTCTTCCTCTTCATCGGCCCGGCCGAAGCGCTGGATCTGATCCGGCAGGATGTCCCGCGCATCCGCCTCTTCTTCCATGGGAGGCGACAGGGCCAGGTCCTGGTCCGAAATGTTGATCTCGTCCTCTCCGGTGTCCGGGTTCCGGTGGCGCAGCGAGGTGGACTCGCCCACATCCTCGTCTCCGAGCTTGTTGAACCGCATGGGGTCTCCTCGACAGGGACGGTTGAGAAAAGCTTTCCGTGTCCCCACGAAAATGGGCCCCCCGGACGGGAGCGGCAATCGACGCCGCCCGCCTGCCTGCCGGGCCCATCCCCCGTCAGCGGGGAGCCGTCGTCGGCTGGGCGTCAGGGCTGCCGGGCTTCACCTCCAGCAGCACCATCGCCAGCGCCAGCACCCGGGAGAGCGTCTCGCGCACCGTGTAGCGCCAGGGGGTCGCCCGTCCCTCGTCCGCCGCCACGCCCCACGCGTCGATGCCCACCGAGTTGGCGATGAAGAGCGCCCGCGACAGGTGGAAGCGCTGCGTGACGAGCACCGCCCGGTCCGCGCCGAACACCGAGTGGGCCCTGAGACAGCTGTCGTAGGTGGACAGCCCCGCCTCGTCGCCCAGCACCGCGTCCTCCGGCACCCCCCGCTCCAGGAGGTAGTTGCGCATGGCCCGCGTCTCGTTGTGGAAGGGCGCGGAGTTGTCCCCGCTCACCAGCAGCGACCGCACCTTGCCCTGCCGCCACAGCACGATGGCCGCGTCCAGCCGCTGCGCCAGCACCGGCGACGGCACCGCGCCCGGCGCCAGCCCCGCCCCGAACACCAGGGCCACCGGGGCCTCCGGTGCCCCCGCCAGCGGCACGATGCGGCCCTGGTAGCGCAGGCGCACGAAGTGGGACAGGCCCAGCAGGACGGCCACGGCCAGCCCGAGCAGCCCCAGGCCCCTGCGTACCCACACCCTGGTCGTGCCGCCAGCCTTCATGGACCCCGCGAAACAGTCGGAAGGGGCCATTCTCTTCCGGCGCCCCCAGGGGGCAAAGCGCCACCGGCGGCCCGGAAGCAGGAACTGTTCACGCCCTGTCTCGTATACACATCTCCGAGCCCACGAGACATGCGCAGAGCTCGTATGCCGTCTTTTGTTTGAAAAGAACAACATACAGTGA
>NZ_RAVW01000153.1 GCF_003611585.1 Corallococcus exercitus
AAGACGGCATACGATATCTGCGCATGTCTCGTGGGCTCGGAGATGTGTATAAGAGCCAGGCCCCCGCAGCAGCATCCCCGCGCCCAGCACCAGCTCCATGCCCTCCGTGTGCCCGTCCGCTCGCGGGGGGATGCCCCTGCCCGGCGCCACCCGCAGCCGGTACACGCCGTAGGTCGCCCCCTCATGGATGACGTCCACGTGGCCGAAGGCCTTCGCCTCCGTCCGGTAGACCATCTCCTCGACGGTCCGGTGCACCTGGAGCGACGGGATGGCCCAGCCCGTCAGCGCCTCCGGCTTGGTGACCCGCACCGTGGCGGCGTACAGGTGCGCGTGCGGCGCGGCGTCCGTGGGCGGCGCCAGCAGGTAGCGGCACACCGCCTCCGCCGCGGACTCCAGGAGCTCGAAGCGGCACGCATCCAGGAGGAAGCGCAGCTCCCCGGCCAGCCGCCCGTAGTGCACGGTGTTCGCCAGCTTCCCGCCCACCGCCGCCTGCCGCGCGTACAGGAAGAGCGCCACGTCCAGGCGCAGCGGCTGCGGCGTCACGCGCTCGCGGTTGTAGACGCCCACGATGACGTCCACCGTGAGCCCGCGCAGCTCCATCACGTCCAGCGGGCGGCCCTGCGCGTCGTTGACCACGGGGTGGATCCACACCGGTTCCTGGCTCACAGCTGCGCGCTCCTTCCGCCATCCAAGGCGATGACCTGCCCGGTGAGATACGGCGCCTCGCGCGCGAGGAACACCACCGTGCGCGCCACGTCCTCCACGCTGCCCTCGCGGCCCATGGGCACGCGCTGGAGCACCTCCTGGCGCGCGGCTTCGTCGAAGTGCTCCGGGAAGGCCACCACACCCGGTGAGATGGCGTTGACGCGCACGTGCGGCGCCAGCTCCACCGCCAGCGCGCGCGTCAGCATCACGAGCCCCGCCTTGCTCACCGAGTAGTGCGCGTAGTGGCTCACCGCCCGCTCCCCACCGATGTCGGTGAGGTGCACCACCAGCGGGTCCTTGCCCGCGCGCAGCGACGGCAAGAGCGCCTGCGTGAGGAAGAAGGGCGCGTCCACGTTCACGGCGAGCATGCGGCGGTACTGCTCGCGCGTCACGGCGGCGAAGTCCACCCGCTCGTAGAGCCCCGCGTTGTGGACCACCACGTCCAGCGCGGGGTGCGCCTCCCGGACCCGGGCGCCCAGCGCATCCACGGCCTGTGCGTCGGAGAGGTCGCCGCTGTACAGCGTGACGGCGCGGCCCAGCGCGCGCAGCTCGTCCGCCAGGACCTCCAACGGCTCCATGGAGCGGTTCGCGTGAAGCGCCAGGTCGTAGCCGGCGCGGCCCAGCGCGCGTGCCACCGCGCTTCCAACGCGCACGCCCGCGCCCGTGATGAATGCGGTCCCCATATGCGGGCCCTGACTAACAGGCCCGCCCGCGAAAAAACACCGCGGGGCGACACCCGGAGAACCCCCTCTCCCGGCACCGCCCCGCGTGTCCCCTGCTTCCCCTTGCGTCGTCCGTCCGTCAGTTCCCCTGCGTCCTCGCTACGGGTAGTAGACCACCGTCTGCCAGCGGCGCCCGGCGTACGGCACCCAGACCCACTCCGTCACCGCCTGGTAGCCGCCCGGCACATAGCGCTGGTCGTAGTAGCCCGGCGTGCAGCGCACGTGGCGGCCGTGGCGGCCCCGGGACACGCACTGCTCGGGGACCCAGACCTGCTCGTAGCGCTCCGGCACCCAGCGCTCCACCGTCTGCAGCTCGTAGCGGCCGCGCGAGTCCACCGGGCGGGGCATGGGGCCGTGGTTGCAGTTCGGGCCGCGGCAGCCCATGAAGCGGCGCGTCTTCGCGTCGTCATCCACGTAGCGGAACGCCTGGTCGCGGGGCGCTTCCCAGCCACCGCGGTACTGCTCCCGGCCACCCCAGCGCGCATCCGCCTGCGTCGGGCCGCGCCAGTCCTCTGCCATCGACGTGGAGGAACCGAGCAGCAGTGCACCGAAGGCCAGGGTCGCGAGTCCGAGCTTGAAAGCCATGTCTTCCATCCTCCGTCCGAGTTGCTTGTCCTGACTGACGGGGCCCCCGCCGGAACATTCAAATCCCATCGGGTCGCCCCGCACCCCGGTGGCGGGGGCGGGAGGATGTGGGTACACCTCATCCCATGTTCCACCGCGACGGCCCCTCCTTCCGCGAGCTTGCACGGCAGGCCCTCACCTCCGTCGAGCAGGGCTACGACCTGCTCGCGCCCAAGTTCGAGCACACGCCGTTCCGCACGCCGGATCCGGTGCTCAAGGCCGCGCTCGCGCACGTGGGCCCCGACGGCGGCGTGGGCAGCGCGCTGGACGTGTGCTGCGGCACCGGCGCCGCGATGCGCGTGCTGCGCCCGCTGTGCCGCGAGCGCGTCGTCGGGTTCGACCTGAGCCAGGGCATGCTGGATGAAGCGCGCCGCCGGCTGGCGGATGCGCCGGGCACCGCGGCGCTCGAGTTCGTGCGCGGGGATGCGCTGACGCTGCCCTCCGACGCGGCGTTCGACCTGATCACCAGCTTCGGCGCCTTCGGGCACATCCTGGAGGAGGACGAGCCGCGCCTCGTCGCGGGCATCGCGCGGGCGCTGAAACCGGGGGGCCGCTTCGTCTTCGTCACCGGCCAGCCGCCGTCCGCGCTCAACCCCGGCTACTGGGTGGCGAAGGGCTTCAACGCCGCCATGCGCGTGCGCAACGCGCTCTGGAAGCCGCCGTTCGTCATGTACTACCTGACGTTCCTCGTGCCCCGCGCGCGCGTCCTGCTGGAGGCGGCGGGGTTCGACGTGGAGGTGCGCGAGGGCGACATGCCGGAGCCCTTCGGCCGGCTCGTCACCGTCATCGCCACGAAGCGCTGAAGCGGCCCGCTACGGCGCGGCGGCGCTGTCCTCGGACGCCGCGTACTCCACCGCGAGGAGCTCGTACTCCACCGGGCCGCGCGGACGCTCCACCTGCACGACCTCGCCGGCCTCCTTGCCCAGGAGAGCGCGCGCCAGCGGGGACTCCACGCTCAGCCGCCCCGCCTTCACGTCCGCCTCATCCGGGCCGACGATGCGATAGCGCATCTGCGTGCCCTCCTCGTCCTCCAGCACCACCCACGCGCCGAAGAAGACGCGGCCCGCCTGCGATGGATCCGGCGCCACCACGCGCACGTCCTCCAGGATGGCGGTGAGCTCGCGCGCCCGGCGCTCCCGCTCGCGCTTGCGCACGCCCGCCTCCAGCTCCGGCCAGTCCCGGGGCGCGGGACCCTGCAGCTCCAGGAGCTCCTCCTGGAGCGCGCGGTAGCCCTCCGGCGTGATGTAGCGCTGCTCCGCCGACGTCGACCGGAGACGCGTGGGGGTGAGCCCCTCGTCGCTGCTCCCGTCTTCCTTGGTGAATGCCTTCGACATGGGCCGCTCCCTCCTCCCAGGAGATTTCTCAACGTTTCCCAGGATTTGCACGACGGGTCCGCCCGCCCGCCTGCTCTCTATTGGCGCAATTTTACTGCAAAGGCGGAATCCGTCAGAATCCAGACCATGCACCTCCCCCGAGCCGTGCCCCGCTTCGAGCATCGCCTGGCCGTCCGTCTGCGCGGCATGCTGCCGCTCTACACCCGGGATGTGTCGGAGGGCGGCTTCTGCGCGGAGATGCTCCAGCCGATGAAGGCGGGCGATCTCCTGGAAGGCGCGTTGCTGCTGGGGGATGAGGAGGTGCCGTTCCAGGCCCAGGTCATGTGGGCCCGCCGCTCCGCCGGGGAGCGCACGCGGGGACGCTGTGGCGTGCGCTTCGTCACCATCGGCGGGGACTTCCAGCGGCGGCTGGGCGCGTTCAGGCGCTTGCAGGGCAGGCGCCTGATCCGCTGGTTCACCTGACGGCCGGACCTACTTCGTCGTCGTGTCGGGGCTCGCCTGGACCGGAGTCTCCGACGGAGCGCCGGGCGTCGCGGGCGTGGTGGACGGCTCCGGCGTGGTGGACGGCTGCGCGGCGGGGGCGTTGATGGGCTCGCCTTCGGGCGCGGGGGCCTGACCGGAGGGCACCACCTGGAGCTTGTAGCGGCGCACGCCCTTGGGCAGCACGATCTCCACCAGCGGGTTCTCCTTCACCAGGCCCGGGTCGAGCTGGAGGGAAATCTCACCGTTCTCGTCGCTGGTGGCGTTGAGGTGGTTGCGGTACTCGCCGCCGAGCACCTTGACGCCCTTCACCGGCTTGCCCGTGGCGGCGTCCATCACGCGCAGCACCACGAGCTGGTTCTCCTGGAGCGCGGTGGTGCCGTTCGCCTGGACGATGTCGTTGTAGCGCGGGCGCAGCGCGCAAGCGGACAGCAGCGTGGTGGAGAGAAGGGCGACGGTCAGCAGGTTGCGGCGAAGGCTCATGGAATCCATCCAGGCTGGGAAGCAGTACGGCGGAGGCGCGGCAGCATAGCCGCCAGCCACCAGACGCCAAGTCTCCCGTGCGTCACGGCCCCGGCGTACGGCATCCGCCCCACGCCGGGTCGCGAAAATTCCCGGCGGGCAGGCACGGCGTGCGCCCTCCTTCTCAGGGACCAGTGGAGCCGTCAGCCCTTCCACCCGTCCGCCTCCAGCACCATCTCCCATGGGTGTCCGGGCACTGTCCTTCTCCCGCCCGCACGGAGGCCAAGGCGCCATGGATGAGACCTATACGGAGGGCTCGGAGAACGTCACGAATTCGAGCCGCCACCTTCACCTGAGGAGCGAGCAGGTCAGATACGAGGAACTGCCGTCCGACACGCGCGTGGAGGAGAGCCGCGTCGTCTGGAAGCACAACCGGTTCGACGTGAGCGTGTTGACCATGGTGCTCATCAGCGCCTCCACGTTCTTCATTCCGTTGTTCAACGGCCTGCTGGCCGGCACGTTCGGCGGCTTCCACGCGGGACGGCCCCGCCGCGCCCTGGCCGCCGCGCTCGTCACCGCCGTGGCGGTTCCCGCCACGCTCTACGTGCTCTTCAACGTCTTCGGCCTGGGCGGCATGCGGGTGTTCTACGGCATGGGCTGGCTGAGCTGGACGATGCTGCACGCCATCGGCCTGTTCATCGGCGCCCTCGCCGGGGCCGGAAGCCGCCCGCTGTTCACCGGCGAGATCCCCGTCTTCCTCGCGCCGCGCGTCAGCGGAGCTCCACTCCTAGCGCAAGGCGATGTCGCGCCAGCCCTTCCGGAAGGCTCGCGAGACTTCTCCCGGGACCTGCCCACGACGCGAGTGTCCCCTCCCAGTGGACCTGCGCGCGGGGAGTGAGCAGCACGCTCCAGCGGGCGACGCGCCCCAGGTACCACTCCACCTGGAGCGTCGCGTCCGCCTCGTGCGTGAAGCCCGGCGTGATGCCCGTGCGCCACGCCGGGACGTACGTGGCCTCCAGCCGCAGCGCGCTGTTGCCCGGACCGGGCAGGGCCGTGCGATGGGACAATGACAGACGCGGCCCGATGGTCGGGACTGTTTCAAAGGGGCTCCAGGCCATCGTGGCCTGGGCGCCCAGCCCCACCGCGAGGAAGGTGTCGAAGCGCTCCGAGGCCGCCACGACGCCCAGCGCCTCCGCCTCCACCGTCGCGCGGTAGGGCAGCGGACGGCCGATGTCCGTGGACATCCTCGCCTCCGCGCCCCAGCCCAGCGAGTCGGAGAACGACCGCTGCTGCTGGGGCAGCTCCGGCATCAGCGTGCGGTAGCCCACCAGCGTCAGCCGTGAGCCAATGATGCGCGGCACGCCCCAGCGGGGCTCCACCGACAGCTCTCCGTCCAGCACGCGCAGCTCGCTGCTGGACTGGAAGCCGTGCAGGCGCGCGTCGCCCAGGGTCTCGTTCATCGCGGAGGTGCGCAGGCTCACCACGGGCCGCGCGGCGCCCACTTCCGGGAAGTCCACGCCGCCGCTCACCACCGTGCGGGCCGCGCCGGATTCACGCAGCGCACCCCGGGCCCAGGTGGTCTCCGCCTCCGTCTTCCGCTGATGGTCCTTCGCGAGGAAGGCGCGCGGATCCACCTCCGCGAGCGGCCCGTCGTTGAGCGTGCCCTGCGCCTCGGTGGCGGCGGCGAAGGCGGCCTCGGTGTGCTCGGCGCGGACCAGGGTCTTGAGCTCGTCCGGCGTGGGCAGGCGCTTGGTGGCGGTGTCCAGCGCCTGCTGGAGCAGGGCCGTGCGGTCCAGCACCGCGAGCTTCCGCTGCATGGCGTCCTCGCGCTCGAAGAGGAGCTGCCGTTCCTTGACGCCCTGGGCGGCCCCGCCCTCCCCCTTCAGGTCGAGGGCGATGAGGCGCTCGCGCTCAATGGCGAGCTTCTCCCCTTCGGCCTGATCCACCGCCGCGCGCTCCACCCGCACCGCGTGCGCCACGTAGGCGTGCAGGGCATCGCGGGTTTCGGCGCGCACGGCCTGGGAGGCAGCGTCGAGCGCGGTCGTCACGGCGCGGGGCAGCTGCTCGTAGGCCTGACGACGGACGTCGGGCTCCGGGGATTGGAGGCGGCGGTGCACGAGGTGCAGCGGCGCGAGGGCATTGGACGGAAGCAGGGCCGCCAGCTTCGTAAGCAGCCGCTCCTGCTCCACGAGCGCGCGCCGGGCGCGGTCTCCCGTGGACTCGAAGGCATCCGGAAGGTGCTCCAGGAGCGGCACCGTGTGCCCGCTCGCGTCCACGACGTTCGTCTTCGCCAGCGTGTCCAGCGTGGCGGTGGGCAGGACCCACAGCGTGCCGGGGGCGCTCACGTGACGGCCGTTCTCCAGCGAGCCGTTGAGGAGGAAGAGGAGCGCGGCGGCGCAGTTGTCGGTGAAGAAGTAGTAGCCCAGGTAGCCGCGACGCTCGAGTTCCCAGATGCGCTCCAGCATGCGCTGGGATTCGCCGGGCATGAGGTTCAGGCGGAAGCGGCGGATGGTGCGCTGCTCCAGCTCCAGCGATTCATGGGTGATGTCGCCCAGGGTGCCCGTGAGGAAGACGGTGCTGTAGCCGCCCGTCATGCCCTTCATCAGGTAGTTGAGGCCCTTCTCCTCCATGCCGGTGAGGGCCACCAGTTGCACGACGCGCTCGAAGCCGGGGCCCTGCACCGTGGCGCCTTCGCGCCAGACCGGGCGCAGGAGGAGGTGGCCGAAGAGGGACTGGGGTTGCCGGCCCGTGGCCGCGACGAGCAGGACCTCCAGGTGGGAGAGCGCGTCCGCATCCGCCCAGGCATCGAAGGCCGGGCAGTCGCCCCTCGCGGGCAGCGTGCCCAGGCGCGCTTCCGTGAGGAACCCGGACAGGGCTCGCGTCTTGGAGAGTTCCTGGCAGCGGACCTGATCATCCTGGGGCAGCGCATCCGGACGCAGGGACTCCACGGGGACGAACAGCTCCTCCGCGAACGTGACGAGGTCCAGCGAGGCGCTGACCTGGCCCCGGGCGCGGCTGAAGGCACCCGCGTAGGTGAGGCTCGCGGACTCCTTCCACGTGAGGGGGCGCTCGAGGGGGAGCAGCCACCCGTCCAGCCTGCGCCACTGGGGACGCTGGCTCCAGCCGCGCGCGTCGTCCCAACGCTGCATCACGGCGTGAACCACGGCGCGGCGGCGCCACAGGTGCTCCGCCTCCGTGTCGGTGAGGCGCGACAGGCGCAGCGTGGCCCGGCGCTCCTCGGAAGGGACGTAGCGGTAGAGGTGGAACTGCTCGCGCTGCTCCGACCAGTCGGGCCGGGCCTTCGTGCCGTCACCGAGGCCCAGGGGCGCGGGCTCCGGGTGGAGCACGAATTCCAACCGGCCACCCGGCGGACGGCGCATCGCGGGAGGCAGGGCGGCGAGGCCCGCTTCCACGTCCGAGACCAGCGCGGCATCCCGCGCCGCGTCGCCGCGCAGGAGGATGCCCGCCGTGGCCTCCAGTGCCGCGACCCGTGAGGCCAGGGCGACGTCCATGAACGCCCCGTCCAGGAACGCAGGCACCGCGAGCTGGCCCGGGACTTCTTCGGACGGTGTGTCCTGTATCTGCTCACGCGCCCGCGAGCTCACGGGCAACAGCAGCACCGTGAGCAATCCCAGCCAGGCTGCGCGGGGCCTCACTGACGGGCCTCGGCCGCTTGGGTCGCCCCTTCCTGTTCCAGGAGGAAGGCCTGCCGGTCCTCCTCGAGCCGAGGCTCGGTGCGCGCCAGCTCGCCCACGCGCTCCAGCCATGCGCGAGCGCGTTCGGGCGTGAGCTGCTTCGCATCCGCCATCAGCAGCAGCTCCTTGCGGTGCGTCCGCAAGAGCTTGCCGAAGACGTCCAGGTTCTCGCGGCGAATGCGCGCCGCCTGCGCCAGGTCGTCCACCGTCGGGCCCGCGCCCAGCGCCAGGTCCTCTCGCAGTTGGTGCGTGCGGGCGCGCAGGTACACCTGGGCCGCGTGCCCCACTTCCTTCGGCGAGGGCCGCTTGCCCTTGCGCCGCGCGGCACGCTCGTACGACTGCCAGATGACGATGCCCAGGCCCATCACCGTCAGCGCCACCGTGGCCGTCGACAGGAGCTGATTCTCGCGGCCGTTGCTGCTCTCGCTGCGCGTGCGCGAGTCGTCGCCCTGGTCCACCTGGTTCGACTCGCTGGAGCCTGAGTCACTGTGCTCGCTGGAGCCGGAGCTGTGCTCGCTGGAGCCGGAGTGGCTGGAGCCCTCTTCCGAGCTGTGGTCACTGGAGCCGGAGGAGTCACTCGAGTTCGAATGGCTCGAATCCCCCTGGCTGGAGTTGCCCGAGTCCGAGTCGCTGGATTCACTCGAGCCCGACTCGCTGGAGCCTTCATCGCTGGAGCCATTGGAGCCTGACCGGCTCGAGGCCCCACCGCTGGAGTTGCCCGAGTCCGACTTGCTGGATTCGCCCTGGCTGGAGTCACCCTGGCTCGAGTTGCCGGAGTCCGACTGGCTGGAGTCGCCCTGGCTGGAGTTGCCCGAGTCCGACGCATCCGCGGCCCTCAACCCCGCGGAGGGCGTGCGGCACCCCACGGCGAGCACCAGCATCGACGCCGTCACCACGCGCTTCCACGAAGACTTCGTCCGCATCCATCCCCCTCGAAAGGGCGCCACCGGGCCTGGCGCCAGCCAGAGCCCTAGCCAACCGCATGCCGGGCCCTGAATTGTGCATTATCGAGAGGTTGGTGGATCGTCTGACGCGACACGACGCGAAAAACATGCTTCCGGGGCGCGTCGCGGACTTCGCGCCCCTGTATCAACCGCGACCCTGCTACGCGAGCCGCGCGCTTCCGGTTTCGCTCCGGGGACGGCTGACGCCCTCCTCCAGGAAGAGACGTCTCAGATAGGGATTGAGGAAGCGCCCCTCCGGGTCCAGCTGCTCGCGCACGCGCTGGAAGTCGTCCCAGCGGGGATACAGGTGTTTCAGCGTCGCCGCCGTCTGCGTGTGCAGCTTGCCCCAGTGCGGCCGGCCCCCGTGGTTGCGGAAGATGGCCTCCGCGCCCGAGAAGTAGGGCTCCAGCGGCATGCCCTGGTACTGATGCACCGCGATGAACGCGCGATCCCCGCCGTGCGCCGGGCTGAGGAACACGTCGTCGCCGCGCACGAAGCGGTACTCCACCGGGAAGTGCACGGGCAGCTGCTCGCGCGTGATGTATTCAGACAGCTCGCGCAGGCAGTCCGGCCCGCGCTCCACCGGCACGCCGTATTCCATCTCCTGGAAGCGCACGAGGCGCGGCGTGGCGAACAGCGTGTGGCTCTGCCCCGCCAGCACGCCTTCGGACGCCAGCTTCGCGGACAGCCGGCTCACGGGGGCGCACAGGGCGGGCCGCATCCGGCACGCGCGGCTCACCGCGCCGAAGACCGCGTTCTCCATCACCATCTCGTTGAGCCAGCGCCCCACGCCCACCCCGTGCGGGGGCTCGTCCGTGAGGTCCATCGCCTTCGTCATCACCCGGTCGGAGTGCGGGAACCAGAAGAACTCGTAGTGCCGGTGGCGCGCACGCGCCTCATCCAGCCCCGCCAGGCACTCCTCCAGGCCCAGGTTCCGCCGCGTCAGCCGCAGCCGGTACGCGGGCAACAGCCGCAGCCGCACCCGCGTCACCACGCCCAGCGCGCCCAGCGACACGCGCGCGGCCTGGAGCAGCTCCGGCGACGCGTCCTCCGAACACGTCACCTCGTCCCCGCTCGCCGTGACGAGCGTCATCGCCGCCGCCTGCGTGGAGAGGATGCCCAGCCCCACGCCCGTCCCGTGCGTGCCCGTGCCCAGCGCGCCGCCCAGCGACTGCTTGTTGATGTCGCCCAGGTTCTCCATCGCGAGCCCGTGCGCCGCGAGCAGCGTCCCCAATTCGCGCAGGTTCGTGCCCGCCCGCACCACGGCCTCGCGCGCGGCGACATCCACGGACTCCAGGCCGTGCAGCGCTTCGAGCGACACCATCGTCTCGTCCGTCGCGCACAGGGGCGGGAACGAGTGGCCGCTGCCCACCACGCGCACCGTGCGCGCCTGGGCACTGGCGTCGCGCAGCGCGGCCTTCAGCGCGTCCACGGACTCCGGCTGGAGGAAGCTCGACGGATGGGCCACCACCGCGCCGGACCAGTTGCGCCACGTCTTCGCCTTCGCCGCCATGGTCGTCATGCCGTCACCCCCATTCGCCCCGGTAGGTCGGAACTTCCTCGATGACACGGCCCCCGGAGATGAGCAGCAGCGTGCGGAAGTGCTCGCACACCTCGCCCGCCTTCGCGTGCCGGAAGAACACCGGCGCGCCCAGGGGCAGCGGCACCGGGCCCGAGTAGGCGATGGGCGTCTGCACCTCGCCCGCGCCTTCCAGCGGGAGGAGCTTCGCGCCCTCGGGCAGGTAGGGCACCGGCAGCTTGTCCACGCCCGCAGAACCGGAGGCCACATAGCCGCCGCCCTGGAGCGTGAAGAGGCCCGGCCCCGGGCGCCGCGTGACGGGGACGGCGAACGCCACCGCGGGCTGGTGTTGGAAGCCGCGATAGCCGTCGAAGAGCGCGGGCGAGTACAGGCCGCTGCCCGCGGTCAGCTCGGTGACGCTCGCGTCCTCGCGCGTGGACTCCAGGCTGCCGGTGCCGCCGCCGTTCACGAAGCGAGGCGCGAAGCCCGCCTCCTTCAGCGCGGCCACCACCGCCTGCCTGCGCTCGTGCACGCGGCCCACGGAAGCCCGCTTGAGCGCGCGGATGACCAGGTTCTTCGCCCCCGCGTGCGGCGAGGCGTCCGGCACGCCCGCGAGCTGCGCCTCGTAGCCCATGACGCCCGCGAGGAACACCGCGTCCCCTTCCGCCGCGATGCTCCGGGCCACCGCGAGCGCGTCCTCCGGCGAGCGCACCGGCGAGCGGTGCACCCCGAAGCGCAGGCCCGGCAGGTCCACGGACAGGTCCACGTCCAGGCACAGCGGCGCGCGCGTCCCCTGCCGCCTCGCCGCCCGGGCCGCGAGCGCCACGTGCTCGGCCGAGTCCACCATCAGCGTCACGGGCGCTGGCGGCCGGCACAGCTCCGCCAGGGCCTCGGCCTCCACGACGGGGTAGCCCATGAGCAGGTCGGTAAAGCCGCGCTCGCGCAGGCGCACGGCCTCGTCGGCGCTGAAGCACATGAGGCCCTGGAAGCCGGGATGCCCGTCGAGCACGCGCCGCAGCAGCGCGACGCACCGCACCGACTTCGTGGCCACCCGCACGGGCAGCCCTCCCGCGCGCCGCAGCAGCGCCGCCGCGTTCTCACCCAGGAGGTCCACGTCCGCGAAGGCCAGCGGCAGGCGCCGCCCCTCCAGGGCCCGGGCGTAGTAGGCGTAATCACGCGGCATGTCAGGGCCTCCGGGCGAGGGCTCCACGGGAGCGGTCATCATCGCCGCAAGCCGTCATGTCGGGGGCCTGGCGGCACCGGGCGCGTAGGGTGGTGGACAGGCGGGTGGGAGGCGCCGCAAAAGGGGCAGCGCGCCGGACATTCCTGGGGGAACGCCCGGCGCGCGCGCACACGGATGCTTCGACTCCTGGGTCGGCCCACCCCCCCGGAAGGGCACGGAACGCCATGGTGCCGTCAGCCGAAAGTCATTTCTATTGAGGAAATCACGCGAGTCTCAGACGACCCGGGGGACTGGGAATCACTTCCCACCTGGACAGGCGGCTGAAGCACTGATTCCACTCCCGACCTCACAAGTCTTCCAATTGGCCCCAACGGATATAGTGCGTAAATCGTGATTGATTTGATTTCCGAGGACCAACGCCTCTTGCAGGAGCTGGAGGGCCTGCTGGAGGGGTTGGAGCCCGGCTCCGAGGCCCTGCCCGCGGTCCTCGCCGCGCTCCGTGGCGCACTGCGCGCGGAGCGGACGGCGGCCTACGGCGTGGATGTGGGCCCGGACCGCTACCACACGGCCTTCGTGCACGGCGTGGGGTTCCCGCAGCCGCCCTCGGTCCTTTCGGAGGCCTTCGACGCCTCCCTGCCGCCGGCGGGGAGCCGGTTCGGCTATTTCGATCCCGCGCGCCCGCCGCTGGCCCAGCGCAACCGGGCGATGCGCTTCTCGCCGCTGGGCATGCCGGAGCCCCTGCGGGCCCTGCCCATCACCGGCGAGGGCGAGGGGCCGCTGTGGGAGCGGCTGGGACTGAGCGAGGAGGAGTGGGAGCACGCGCGGGCGCAGCTGGCAGGGAACGCCGCGAACCTGTACCGGCTTCTGGGATTGGAGCACCTGGCGCAGCTGCGGGTGCTGGTGTGCGAAGGCGACATGATGCTGGGCTGGGTGGGCGCCTTCCGGGCCGAGCCCTTCACGGAGCGGGAGCAGCGGCTGCTCCAAGCGCTGACGCCCTCCATCCAGCGGCGCATGGCCCTGGACCGGCGGCTGCGCGAGGCGGGCCTGCTGGGCCCGGCCCTGGGCGCGGCGCTGGAGGTGCTGGGGCGGCCCGCGTGGGTCGTCACGTTCAGCGGCCGGGTGATGCACGCGAACAAGGCAGGGCAGGCGCGGTGGGAGCAGGACTCGCAGGCCCTGGCGGCGCAGGTGCGCGAGTGTCTGCGGAGCCCGCCGGGCACCGGGCCGCTGTTCTCCTCCGGCCCGCTGCGCACGCAGGGGCTGCCGGACCACTATCTGGTGCTGGACCCCGGCCCGCCGACGGACCCGACGTCGCGCCTGCCGGTGCTGACCCAGCGCTGGGGACTCACCGCGCGCGAGGCGCAGGTGCTGGAGCACGTGGTGCAGGGGGAGACGAACAAGGCCATCGCCCTGCACCTGGGCTGCGCCGAGCGCACCGTGGAGGTGCACGTCACGCACCTCTTGAACAAGGCGCAGGTGGAGAGCCGCTCCGCGCTCATCTCGCGCTTCTTCCAGTCCTGACGCGCCGCTGGGCACTGCCCGGAGCGTGACTAGGATGGAGGGATGGACGACGCGCTCTCGAGGAAGGCGCTGGCTCGCGCCGACGCGGCGGTGGCGAAGGGGCCACATGCGGTCGCGGCGGATGGGCGGCGCCGCACGCTGCACGTGGCGATGGGGGACCCGCAGGCGGACTTCGACCGGGTGCTGTCCATCCTCTCGCTGCACGGGCTGCTGGACGGGGACGGAGGGCTGCGCCCGGACGTGTGCCTGGTGTCCGTGGGCGACCACTTCGACTGGGGTCCCGCGGCCGACCGCGAGCGCGTGGCCCGGAGCGCGCTGCGGCTGGTGGCGTGGCTCGCGTCCCATCCGGCGGATCAGGCCGTGATGCTCCTGGGCAACCACGACCTGGGACGCGTGGGAGAGCTGGCGGACTTCACCGATGCGACCTTCCGCGCCGCACAGGCGGAGGCGGACCGGGTCTACGCGGGGGATGACACCGACGCGGCGGCGGAGCGGGCCTTTCTCCAGCGCTGGCCTGGATTGCCGAGCGCGGAGCTGGCGGCGCGGGACTTCAGCACCTGGACCGAGGAGCAGCGCGCGTGGGTGGAGCACCTGCTGCGCGCACGGCGGTTCCGCGTCGCGCATGCGGCCGGGGATTCGCTGCTGGTGCTGCATGCGGGCGTCACGCGCGAGGACCTGGAGGTCGTGGGGCTGGAGCCCGGGCGGTGGGGGGATGCGCGCGCGGTGGCGGAGGCGCTCAACGGGGTGATGGACCGGGCGGTGGCGGCGTGGAAGGGCGGGCCGCTGGTGCTGCCGGGGCTGCACCATCCGGGCAATGCGAAGGATGGCGAGGGCGTGGGCATCTTCTACCAGCGGCCCAGCCTGGCCGCGGAGGACGCGGAGCGCGTGCGGGGGACACCCCGGCGCAGGTTCGATCCCCGGCGGCTGCCCCTGGGATTGTCCCAGGTGGTGGGCCACACGCGGGACAAGCGGGTGCGGGAGCTGGTGTCACCCGGTCCCGTGCGCGACGGAGTGCTGCGCCACCTGGTGACGGATGGGACGCGCGTGGACTACGCGCACGGACCGCCGCCAGCGACAGGCCCGGGTGAGGCGGTGATGGTGTTCACCGATGGCGCCATGCGCGAGGGCCGCGCGGAGGACTTCCAGCTGTTCGACCTGGATGCGCGTCGCCCGGTGCCGCTGGTTCCGTAGCGGTATCCGCGCAGTGCCTCAGCACCGGCGCCTCTGCGCACGTCGCATCCGCGCGTGTGTCGAGGCTATTCGATGCGAGGCCCTTCGCGCGTGGCGCACGTACGGCACGCGCGAAGGCTCGTGGACCTGCTACGGCGCAGCGCCCGGAACCGCGGCCGGCGTTTTGAGCCCGGCGAGCTTCTTCTCCAGCGACTCCACCTGACGCGGCGACACCTGCGCGGCGGGCAGCGTCTTCGCGAAGGTCAGCGCCTCCTCCAGCGTCTTCACCGCGCCCGCGGTGTCCTTGCGCGCGACCTGGATGTCCGCGCGGCCGGAGAGGACGGACAGCCGCCGCGCTCCCTGCACCCGCGCCAGCGCCCGGTCGTTCGCGGCGAGCGCGTCGTCGAGCCGACCCGACAGGCGGTACAGCGTCGCGAGCCGCGCGGGCGGGTTGTAGTCCTGGGGCAGGTCCTTCTCGCTCTGCTCCAGCGCGGGGATGGCCCGCTGCGGCTGCTCCAGCGTCATCGCCGCGAGCATGCGGTGCGAGTCGAACACCGTGCGCGCCTCGGGGTTCGGCGCCTTCGCGGCCTCGCCCTCCAGGAACGTCAGCCACTCCTGGGCCACCTGCTTCGCGCCCGCCGTGTCCTTGTCCTGATTGCGCGCCTCCACCAGCACCTCGTACAGGCCGGAGCGGTCATCCGCCTCCATGTCGATGGCCGGCGGCGCCAACACGTCCCGCGCCTTCGCCTCCAGCGTGTGGCGCAGGTCCGCGGCCTCGGGCGTGCCCTCGGGGATGGCCAGCGCGCAGGTGAGGCCGTTGAGGACGCTGTTGGCCAGGTTGAGCGAGCGCGGCACGTTCGGCAGCTCCGCCACCGCCTTCTGCGCGCAGGGCACGTACTGCTTCGCCCCGTACTGCGCCATCAGCAGCGACTCCAGCGCGCGGCCCCGGCGGGACCATTCGGCGGGAGCCTCCGCGAGCGCCAGCGACAGGGCCTCGGCGGCCTCCGCGGGCTTGCGCTCTCCGTAGAGCGCGTCCCCCCGGGCGAGCAGCGCGTCCGCGCCGGTGGCACCACCCTGGTAGGCGCGCTCACCATCCTCGAAGAGGCGCTCCAGCTGCGGCACCGTCGCGCTGCCGGCGAAGCGCAGCAGGGCCTTCTCCTCGCGCGGGTCGATGATGAAGAAGGTGGGCCAGAACTCCACCGGATACTTCTCCTGGAACGTCGCGTTCTGGGTCAGGTCGGTGTTGAGCTCCAGCCACACGAAGCGGTCCGCGTGCTTCGCCAGCGCCTTGTCCGTGAAGACATACGCGCGCATGGAGCGGCAGGTGTGACACCAGGGCGCCCAGGTGTCGACGAACAGGGGCACGCCCTTCGCCTTCGCGTCCGCGAGCGCGCGGGCGTAGTCATCCGGGATGAAGGGCAGCGGGCCTTCGGCATGGGCCTCGGCGGGCACGGGCGCGTTGGCGTGCGTGGCCGTGCAGGCGATGGACCCCGACAGGAGCAGGCAGGCGAGGAGGGAGCGCATGCGGCGCACCCTATCGCGCCTCTCCGGGGGGTGTCCCCGGTGGACAGTGTGCGCACACTTGTCTGGGCACCGCGCGGCGTGCGTGCTGTCTTGCGCGTGGCCCCTATGCCCATGAAGGACCCTCGCGCCCTGCGCACCGCCCTCGCGTCCGCCCTGGACGCCCTGCCCGCCTCCGAGCGTTTCCCCGATGGCGCCGACGCCGACATGGCCCGCCGCCTGGCTGAACGCCTGCGCCGCGACCTGCTGCCCCGCCTGGGCTCCGGCGCCGACGATGTTCCGCTGCTCCTCGTGGCCATCGCCGGCCCCAACAACGTCGGGAAGTCCACCCTCTTCAACGCGCTGGCGAAGGCGTCCCTGTCCCCCGCGCGCCCCGAGGGCGGGCTCACCAAGCAGTGCCTGGCCGCGGCGAACCCGGAGACGTGGACCGGAGCGTTGAAGGACGTGCTCACGCAGCGCTACGACATCATCCCGGTGCCCGACGGCACGGTGGCGCCCGTGGACGAGGCCGGGCCCGCGGGCCGGCTGTACCTGGTGCTGTCGGACGCGGTGCCGCGCGGGCTGCTGGTCATGGACACGCCGGACTTCGACAGCGTGTACCGGGACAACCGCGAGCGGGCCGAGGCGTTGCTCGTCACGGTGGACGTGCTGGTGTTCGTGGTGAGCCGGCAGACGTACCAGAACGCGGCGCTGGTGGACTTCCTGCGCGCGGCGGTGGGCCACGGCAAGCCGTACCTACTCGTCTACAACGAAGCCACGCGCGAGGACGTGGCGCGCGGCCACCTGGACAAGCTGGCCCAGGACGTGGGCCACCCGCCGCTCGCGCGCTACCTGGCGCCGCACCAGCCGGACGTGGAGGCGGGACTGAAGCCGCTGGCCACGGAGGCATTGGATGGACGGCCGCCGCTCGCCGCGCTGCTAGGACAAGCTGAACATGCGCGCGAGTTGAAGGCTCGGGCGCTGGAGGCGTCGCTGTCGGATGCGCGCTCGGAGCTGGACGCGGTGGCCCGGGCGGCGACCCGCGCGGCCCGCGAGCCGGAGCGGCTGAGGCAGCGGCTGCGGCATGACCTGCAAGGCATTGGCGCGCAGGCGGCGCTCAAGGCCGTGCCCGCGGACGTGCTGGTGGATGCGTTCCGCGACGAACTGGATGCGCGCAGCACCTTCCACCGGTTCGTGCGCCTGCCGTTCCGAGGGCTGGCCACGGCGCTCACGTTCGTGAGCCGCAAGGTGCGCGAGTCCTTCACCGGGCCCCGGCCCCATGAGGCGCTGCCCTCGCAGGCGGTGGATGACTCGTTGAAGGACGGGCTGCGCCGGCTGGTGGACGCCTTCGCGCCGGAGGTGGCCGCGTGGCGCGGGGACGCGGAGACGCGGGAGAAGCTGACGCAGGCCTTCGGGCCCGCGATGCTGGGCCGTTTGGACGCGCCGCTGGAGCTGGACGCGCTGCACGCGCACGCGGCGGACCGGGCGACGCTGTATGACTTCTGCCGCCAGTTGGTGGGCAGCGAGCTGCAGGGTGGCATGCGCGAGGAGCTGCTCCAGGCGCTCACCACGCTGGTGTACTCGGTGCCGTCCGGGGCGGCGGCGGTGGTGACGGTGGCCACCGGCGGCCTGGGCCATGACGCGGTGGTGTGGGCGGGGACGCTCCTGTCCACGCCGCTGCTGGAGCGCTTCGTGGACCTGCTGGGCGCCCAGGTGCGCGCGACGGTGACGCGCAAGTGGGCGGACTCGCACGGGGCCACGCTGGCGCAGGCCATGGAGGCGCGCTTCTTCGCGGACCTCCTGTCCCACCTGGATGCCCAGGCGGAGGGCTGGATGCGCACCGCGACCACCCTGGAGACCGCACGGCGGGCGGCGGAGTAGGCGGCCGGTTCCCGACAGGCCCCCGCTTCCGGGATGGCGGCAAGACTTCGTGCCTCGTCGCCACCGATGCGTCATGCTGGATCCGCCATGACCGGTCCGGGCCCGGAGGCGGGTTCACCTCTCATCCTGTCGTTCCGTCACCTGCTGACCGAGTCCGTCAGCACGTTCCTCGACGAAGCGGACATGACGTGTCCGCAGACGGCGGACGCGCTCAGCGAGCTGCTGGTGACGCTGTCGCGCTACCGTGAGGAGGGCGCGCTGCTGTTCCCCACCGCGTTCCTGGGCGACGACCTGGGCGCGATGATGGAGCTGCTGGGCGGGCATGACCCGATTCCGCTCGGCTCGGGACCGCGCAACCGCGCCACCATCCAGCGGGCGCTCAAGCAGTGCGCGCCGCTGGGACAGGGACGCTGGTGGGCGCTGTACCTGCTGCGCGACTCCGTGGGCCTCACCTACGGCATCTTCCGCACGGATCCGTTCCCGATGGCGGAGACGCCGCTGGAGCGCCTGCGGCACGCGCCGGACCGGGGCGCGCGCGTGGTGGGCGTGTTGCAGCTCGCGGACAACATCATCGAGCTGCGTGGCGGCGGCGGGCTGTGCCGGCACGTGTACCTGTCCGGTGCGCGCATCGACCTGGAGCCGCCCTCCGTGGTGCTGGACGCGCTGGCGAGCGCGGTGACCGAACAGGTCCTGCCCTCCAGCCGCGAGTACGCGCGCGGCTTCTTCCGGCGGGTGCTGTTCGAGGTGATGCAGTCCTCGCACGGCACGCTGGTGGCGGTGCTGCCCCGGGAGCGCGCGGGTTCCGCGCTCTTCGTGGACGGCATCCTGTTGCCCCGGCCCATGGACGTGGTGGCGCTGCTGGACCGGCACCATGCGACCCAGGACGGCGGTGCGGCATCAGCGGTGCGGGCGACCGCGCAGCTGCTGCGCGGCATGATGGCCACCGACGGCATCACCGTGCTGCGCGCGGATGGATGCATCCTTGGATACAACGTCTTCGTGCGTCACCCGGAGACGCTGACCCGGCAGCCGGGCTTCTTCGGCGGAGCGCGGCGGCGGACGTACGAAGTGCTGTGCGCGGCCCTGGGCAGTGAGCTGGCCGCGGCGTTCATCCGCTCGCAGGATGGGGACGTCGCCTGCCGTCGCGTGTGACGTTCCCGGCACGGTGACGGTTTCCCGTTTTGCACGTTGCACGGATTGATTGCGGCTCCGAGGGGTAGAGGACCCTGGAGGTCGCATTCGTGTACCGGGACTTGGGACGTGGGCGGAAGGTTGAGAACGTCAACCAAATCTGGGAGGCTGCGCGGCGCCTTGCGCACCGCTCCCCGCCCCCTCCGCGCGTACGCCGCGCTGTCCCTGCTCGCCGTGTGTCTCGCGAGCGCGCCTGCCGTGGCGCAGAAGCTGCCGGATGTGGTGGTGACGGGGGCACCGTCGGCGCCGTCGCCTACTGATACCGGTACAGGGCTCTGCATGGCGTCCAACGTGTGGACGCGGACCGCAGCGGAGTATCCGCAGAGTCAGTCGCTCTACACGGACAGCCTGAATGCATACATGGAGGAGAACAGCGCAACGCGCATGACCTCCGTGCTGCGCTCCACGTTCGACCTGTCGAACAACCTGAATGACGGTCGCGTGCTGAGCTACGGCGACTTCGTCAACGTGGTCTCAGGGTGTGCCCAGGGTGGCTGCCCCTTCCACTACAACGACCCGAGCATCAAGTTCGTCTCCCGCTTCCGCGGCTACCTGAACGTCACGCCGGCCATGGTCGGGCGCGTCCTGCACTTCGGTTTCTACGCAGACGACGCCATCAGCCTCGTGCTGTTCGACAAGGTCAACAACCGCTACAACATCGTCATCCGGCCACCGGAACTCGGAGCGGCGACACGACGTAGCACCAACTCGGTCACCTTCACCCAGTCCGGGCTGTATCCGATCGAGCTGCTCTACGTGCAGATCGTCGAGCACGCAGCACTAGAGTTCGCCGTCCTGGATGGGACGTTCACGGACTTCGACCGGCCCGCGAACCAGCCTCCAGTTGTTCCGCTCGCTCCCGCTGGCTTCTCTCTGGTCCAGCCCGCGCAGCTGTTCCAGACAGAGACCGGCCGGCCGTCGTTCCCGGGCAACCTGGACCAGTGCGTCCAGTGCAACCGCCAGTTCGCGAACCAGCCCGGCAACGGCAGTTGCGGTCCGTCCTACTACTGCAACTCCGCTGCACTCTGCGCCCCCTGTGACACGAACCTCCTTTGCGGAGACACGTGCTCACCGTGCGGACCGACCGCGCCCATCTGCGCCCAGGTCAACGGTCAGTTCACCTGCGTCGCGTGCACCCAGAACAGCGACTGCCAGACCGGCAAATGTGACACCGCCACCAACGTCTGCACGGGCTGCGTTCGCGATTCCGACTGCGGCTCCGGCCAGGTCTGTGACGAGCCGAACTTCACCTGCGTCCAGTGCACCTCCGACGCGGAGTGCCCTGGCAGCCAGGTCTGCGACCTCACCGCGAACTCCTGCGTCGAGTGCAACGAAGACACCCAATGCGACCGCGGCGAGTCGTGCTCCAACCACGTCTGCACGCCCTGCAACACCAACGACGCCTGCGCCGGCAACTCCTGCAACTGCTGCCCCAATGGCACCCAGTGCGCCGCGCCCACCCCCGG
>NZ_RAVW01000154.1 GCF_003611585.1 Corallococcus exercitus
ACGCGGAGCTGGCGTCGAAGGTGGAGGCGCTCACGCAGCAGGTGGCGGACCTGGAGCGCATGGTGGCGCAGCAGGCGCGCGTGATGCGCGCGATGATGGACGCACTGGAGGCCCGGGGCGCGTTGACCCGCGAGGAGGTCCAGGCGAAGGCCCGGTGACGACGGCATGACGCTCCCCTTCTCCGAAAAGCTGAAGCTGGAGCTGACCGTCACCGCGGGCGAGCAGCCGTACGCCATCCCCGGCGGACAGGTGAGGGACTTCTCGCTGCGGATGACGCCCACGGGCTTCCGCTGCACGGTGACCTTCTGGACGGCGCTGGAGAAGGCGGACGCGGCGCTGTTCACCGCGTTCTGCAAGCCGGACCTGGTGCGGGTGCGGCTGAAGCTGTCCGGCGTGTTCGAACCGCCGCCCACGCCGCTGGTGGTGCAGGGCATCGTCACGGAGAAGCGCGTCAGCGGCACCGCGCACGGCAACAAGGACAACGTGGCGGTGGCCTTCCGCCAGTACACGGTGACCTTCGAGGACCCCGCGCGGGTGCTCTGGAAGCAGCACCGCCCGGTGGAGCTGCACACGGCGAAGAAGCTGTCGGACCTGCTGGACGCGCACAAGCCCGGCGGCCTGCTGCTCACCTACGACTGGGACGCGCTGGAGGAAAAGCACGCGATGGTGTGCCTGGGCATCGGCGATGACCACCCGGCCGCCAGCTTCTACGACTTCGTCCTCTGGTTCGTGGACACGCGCGGCGGCGTGCTCACGTACGACAGCCCCAAGGACACGTACACCCTCTCCGCGAAGAAGCCGGCCACGGGCACCGTCACCGCGCTCAGCCGCAAGCACGTGGCGCGCGTGGACGTGGAGATGCCGCCGGTCATCCGCCACAGCGCGCGGGTGCTCAACGGCTTCGGGGCTGGCGCGACCACGGTGGCGCTGGAGCAGTCCCAGGCGGTGGCGGGCATCCAGCACGACGTGCTGGTGCGCACGCCCATCGCGGCGGAGGCGGAGCAGCGCCAGTCGCTGGAGAAGGAGCGCCTGCGCGTGCGCAAGCGCCGCCTGCGGCTGACGTTCCTCGACGTGCCGCCCATCACGCTGCATCCGGGGGCGTTGATCAAGCTGGACGGCGCGCGGTGGAGCCCGGGCCTCGTGGGCCTGGGAGAGGACCTGCGCGTGGCGGAGCTGGCCTTCGACGGCGCGGGGCTCCAGGACGGTCCGCACGACGGCCAGCAGGACGCGATGGCGGGCTACTCCGTCACCCTGTCCGTGCTGCTGGAGCAGAAGTCGGATCCGGTGCCGGAGCTGCCCGCGTACCGGCCGCCCCGCTACCCCATCTACGTCGAGGGCAAGGTGCACAGCCCCGGCGGCGAGGCCACGGACCGCATCTACCTCCAGGTGGATGATCAGAAGACGTCCGTGACGAACTACCGGGTGACGATCCCGCTGTGGAACAAGACGGTGAGCGTGCCGGCGGAGCCCGGCCACTTCCCGGGCACGTTCTACTTCCCCCCGTACAAGAACGAGCGGGCGCTGGTGGCGCTGCACTTCGACCACGCGGCGCTGCACCGCTACCTGGACTGGGGCGAGGGCGTGCGCATGCCCCAGGACAGCCAGGGCGATCAGATCCTCTTCGGCAAGAACGGCGAGAACCAGACCGCGCTGACGCACGACTTCCAGGACAACAAGCCGGTGTGGAACCTGGGGCGGGTGAACTCCAACGACACGGAAGTCATCCGCCTGTCGGAAGGGCACCTCCTCATCCAGACGAAGGAGAACCCCGGCGGCGCCCCCACCACGCCCACCTATGACGTGACGCCGCAGGTGGAGACGGCGAAGGGCGACCTCACCGCGGGCGTGGAAGGCGCGGTGAGCGACGCGACGGCGGCCTACAAGGAGTCCACGGCGGCGGTGAACGCGAAGCTGAACGCGGCGACGGAGGAGACGGGCGCGGCCCTCGCCGCCGCGGAGGCCCAGGTGAAGGGCAAGGCCGCCGAGTCCCGCGCGAAGCTGACCAGCGCCCTCAACGGCTTGGACGGGCAGACGGGCGCCCTCGGTGGCGCCGCCGCGGATGCCAAGGCCGCGCTCGCGGGGTTGAAATGAACGAACTGCGCGCGACGGTGGCGAAGCATAAGTCGACCGTGGAGGGCTTCGGCTCCGGCATCACGCCACGCCTCTCCACCGCGAAGGGCGAGGTGGAGGCCCTGGCCCAGGGCGTCGTGCAGCAGGTCGCCGCGCTGCGCCCGTCCATCTCCGGAGCGCTGGGGGCGCTGCTCGCGCAGGTGAACGCGGCGAACGTGACGCTGGCGGACCCCTCCTCCCGCTTCGATGCGCTGGCCTCGGAGGTGAAGGGCCACGAGCAGAACCTGACCGCCTCCAGCACGACGGCGCGCACGAAGGCGGAGTCGCTGGGCCAGGAAGCGGCGACGAAGAGCCAGGGGCTGGAGGCGCAGGCAAAGTCCTCCGCCGAGTCGTCGCAGGGACAGCTCACCGCGCTCCAGCAGCAGGTGGCCCAGAAGTGCGACGCGGACAAGAAGTCCTTCGACGCGAAGCTCGCGAAGCGCAAGGGTTCCAAGGAGGAGACGGAGGCCCGCCGCGCGCAGGGCTACGCTCTGATTGATCAGACCCGCTCGCAGCTCACGCAGGACCTCACGGGCGCGGGGTCGACGATCGCGGCGGCGCTGGCGGCGGTGCTGGTGCGGCTGGCCACCTCCCGCGACGCGGCGACGGGCCGGAGCACGCAGCTCACCTCCACCCTGGACGGCGCGGTGAAGGACCCCGTGAGCGCGCTGGCGGCGCTGCACCAGGAGATCGTCAACGCGGGCAAGACGACGAAGGACGCCCACAAGCAACAGCAGTCCGCGCTGGAGACGCAGCGCAAGTCACTGGTGGATCAGCTGATGGCCGCTGCCGCGGCGGCCGCCGCCATCGTCGACCCGCTGGACACCCAGGTGGCCCCGTCGCTGACGGCGGGCAAGACGCAGGCGGACGGGGCGCTGGACACGCTGGGCAAGACGATTGCCGGACAGGTGGCCAGCGTCACGGCGCAGCTCACGGCGGTGGAGAAGCTCATCGACCAGGTGCAGAAGCAGGTGGAGGCCGCCATCACCACCGTGAGCGGCACCATCGACACCCTGGTACAGGGCGCGCTCACCGCGGTGGAGAACATCAAGGCGCCGCTGAAGGCGACGCTGGACGCGGCGTTCACCACGCTGGACACCCTGGTCGCGACGGTCAGTTCGCTCAAGCAGCAGGTGATGGCGCTTTTCGACGTATTGCCCCAGAAGCTGGAGCAGCTCCAGGCCCTCTTCCAGCAGATCGTCGGCTCCCTGGAGGCGCTGCTGGAGCGCGCCATGGGCCTCCTGGACGCCATCCCGGCCGCGGACCTGCCCAAGCCGCTGGTGAGCCCCGCGGTGCAGGGCATCACGCAGGTGGTGACGCAGATCACCACGCAGCTGGGGACCCTCTCCTCGCAGGTGGGCACGCAGCTCCAGGCGGTGCAGAAGACCATCGTCTCCCAGGTGGAGACGGTGCAGACGCAGGCGCAGACGCAGATCGACACGGCCACGACGCAGGCCGTGACGCAGATGGGCACGCTCACCGATTCCATCCTCCAGGGCATCGAGCAGGCCACCGCGCAGGTGGGACAGGTCATCGCCGCGGCCGTCACGCAGATCGGCACCGTGAAGGACCAGGGCGTGCAGCAGATCCAGGCCATGAAGCAGCAGGTGGCCGCGCGGGTGACGCCGCTGGACACGCAGGTGCCCCAGCGCCTGGAGGCCCTGGACGCGCAGGTGGGCTCCGGCATCGACGCGGCCGTGCAGGCCATGCAGACGGCGCGGGACTCGGCGGAGGGCCAGGTGACGTCCGCGAAGGGCCGGCTGGACTCGCAGCTGGGCACCACGAAGACGTCCGTGACGGGCGGGCTGACGGCGCTGGAGCAGGCCCGCGCGGGCGCGGAGACGTCGCTCACCTCGCAGGTGGATCAGGCGCTCGCGGCCTTCAAGCAGCGCGCGGAGGGCCTGAAGTCCGGGGCCCAGACGCAGGTGGACTCCATCTCCACCCAGGCCACGACGCAGAAGCCGCAGCTGCTCTCCCCTCTCGACGCGATTGGCGCCCAGCTCCAGGGTGGCGCCTTCGCGAAGCCGGTGACCGCGGCGAACGGCCGGGTGACGTCCGCGCTGAACGCGCTGGGCCCCCAGCTGGACGCGCTCGCGTCCTGACGCGGCTCCTACTTCGGAGAGGCCAGGGACATCTTGGGCTCGGGAGCCTTGGGCGCTTCCGGGGCCTTGGGCGCTTCGGGCGCGGCCGGCGTGGTGGAATCCTGGGCGGGCACGCTCTTGGGCAGGTCCGTGCGGATGCGGCTCTCCTGCAGCTCGATGTCCACCGACCTGGGCACCGGCACGTCCAGCAGCGCCTGCCAGGCGCCGTTGGGCGTGGTGAAGAGGAAGCTCACCGCCACCGCCTGCTCCGGCGGCAGGGGGATCTTCACCTGCTTCGTGCGGCTCGGGTAGATGACCACCGTCTGGAGCACGGACTCGTCCGGGGTGATGACCTTGGCCGCGACGTCCGCATAGCCCTCCGTCATCGTCGTCTTCGACACCGTGCGGACCAGCATGTACAGCGGCCGGCCCTGGTTGGTGCCCGCCGGCGCCTTGACGTTCACCGTCAGGCTGGGCGCCGCGCAGCTGCCCGCCACCACCGCCGTCACCAGCCCCGCCGCCAGCCTCACGCCCCTGCCCTTCATGGCACCACCCCACGGAATGGCGCCCAAGGCTCGCCGCGCAGCCCGAAACTGATCTCCAGCACCTTCTCGTTCGCCGCCAGCCCGCGCCCCGGCAGCACCCACACCACGTTCGACTGGTCTGTCAGCGTCGCGGACTCCAGCAGGCGGAAGCAGTTCCAAGACGACTCGGACATCTCCATGGAGCGGTAACGCTTCCCGTCCCGCGACGGCGAGCGCAGCTCCACGCCGATGGACGACGGCTGCGGGCTCCACCAGCTCAGCGGGAACTCCCCCCACGCCGGCCGCTGGTTGAACCCGAACGACGCCGCCCCGCCGCACTTCAGGTACGACAACGTCACGAAGCTGTCCGGCGTGGGCGCCGTCGGCAGCGGCAGCGGGCGCACCTGCATCGCGAGGGGGCGCGGCTTGCCCTCGTCGTCCCACAGGAGCTTCGACAGGCGGCCCAGCTGCCCCAGCGCGGAGAGCATGCGCGGCGGCAGGAGCATGCGCGACTTCAGCGGATAGCGCAGCGACCAGTCCGTCCCGCGCTCCTCCACCACCGGCGACAGCACCTGGGTGACGAACTGCCAGAAGGCCCCGTCCTTGCGGCGCAGCACCTCCAGCTCCACTGGGTCCACTTCCTGCGACGCGCTGGGGTTGAACGGATAGCGCTTGATGAGCGGATCCAGCGTGCGGCGGGCCTGGTACGTCCACTGCTCCGCGATGACGCGCTCCAGCTCCGCGCGGCCCCGGTTGCGCACGACGACGAAGGGCTGGCGGAACGGCAGCCGGAACTCGCCCACCAGGCCGTGCTGATCCAGCCACGCGTCCACCCGGCGCAGGTACGAGTCCTCCTCCTCCAGCAGCATGCTCAGCGCCACCCGCCCCACCGGCGACAGCATCTCCGCCAGCTGCGAGCCCGCCGACGACGCCGTGGCGCCCGCCGGAGCCGCGGGGTCCTTGGGCGCGGCGGGCTTCACCGGCGCGGGCTTCACCCCGGACAGCTCCTGCTGCAGCTGCGACACCAGCGTGGTGTAGGCCGCCAGCTCCGTGAGCGCGCCGGCCTTGTCCGGCGTCATCAGCTGCACCACCGGCTTGAAGGGCGCCACCGCCTCGCGCATCGGCGCGTAGTACTCGCTCTCCAAGGGCCCCACGCCCGCCCGGACCGCCACGTCGCGCAGCATGGCCTCCAGCGGGGACGACGGCTGCAGCAGCACGGACAGGTCGCTGGCCAGCGAGCCGCGCGGCGTGGTGCGGAAGCGGTAGCCCCGGTAGGTCGCGTAGAGGTCCTGGCCGTAGCGCTTCGCGAACGTCTGCACCTTGCCCTGCACGAAGGTGGCGCGCTCCACGGCCTCCTCGCGCGACAGGCTCGACTTGGCCAGCCGCTCGGTGAACTCGTCCACCAGGGGGCTCAGCTGCGCGTCGAAGGCGGCCTTGCCCAGCACCTTGCCCACCACCGGGGCCTGCCCGCTGGCGAACTCCGTGTCGTCGTCCCCCGCACCTTCGTTGGCGACCTCGGACGTCGTCTCACCCGTGCCCGGGTTGAACGCGTTGCCGTTGAGCGGCGAGCGGCCCGTCTCCTTCAGCGCGCGCAGCACCTTGTCCAGCAGCTGCCGCGACACGTCCATCGGGCGGAACTCGTAGTCGCGCCGGAGCACCTCCACCGAGTAGCGCGCGTCGCCGTCGCTGGGGGCGAAGAGGCCGTCCGCGCGGGTGAGCAGCTCCGCGGGCGTCATGCGGGCGGCGGCGCGCAGGGCGGCATCCGCTTCGTCCTCCATGCGCAGGATGGATTCCAGCGTCTGGCGGTTCTGGCGCAGCCAGTCCAGCGAGTCGAGCAGGCTGCCCACGCCCTTGAGCTGGCTTGCGTCCGGCTCCGCGTCCGACGCGTTGATGAGGTCCATCACCTTCCGCGCGGAGCTGTACGGCGCCGTCTCCACCAGCGAGGTGCGCAGCCGCTCGCGGTCGTCACCGAGCGCGCGCCACCGGGCCAGGTCCAGCTCCTTCGCGTTCAGCACGTCCTGCAGCTGCGTGAAGTGGTCGCGCCACGGGCCCAGCAGGCCGTCCATCGTCAGATAGGAGAAGGGCCAGCGCGTCCAGGGGACGTTCTCGTCGAAGGGCTTGTCGCTGGCGATGACGTAGTTGGCGACCATCGGCTCCGCGAGGCCCATCGCATCCAGCCAGTTGGGCTCCTGGTCCGTCGCCCCCGCCAGGCTCAACCCGAAGGCCTCCGCCGTCCACCCCAGCTGCTTCTTGTGCGCGCCGTGCACGCTGCGCAGCACGAACTGGCCCAGGTCCTCGTTGCGGGACGCGTAGAGCACGCCCAGCGTGTAGAGCACCTGCTCCGGCCGGCACAGCGTCTCCAGGTGGCAGCTGTCGTCCACCCGGGACGACGGGGTCAGCGGCGTGGCGCGCGTGCCCCGGCTGGCGAACGCGGGCGCGGGCTGGCAGCCGGGAATCTCGCTGGCGCAGCGCCGGCACTGGTCCTGGCACTTCTCCAGCATCGGCTTCAGGTAGGACATCCGGATGCTGCGCGCGAGCCGGGCCCGCAGCTCCTCCCACTCGTCGGTGAAGCTGTGCGCCAGGGGCGGCCAGTAGCGCGTGGCGCCCCAGAGGTCCTCCATGGCCCGCACCGCTTCGTTCGTCTGGGACTCCACCACGGAGCCGGACACGCTCTGGTTGCGCTCCTCCAGCCGCTGCACCGTCACCTGGAACGCGTCCAGCTTGTCCTGAGCGCGCAGGAGCAACTGGTAGAAGTGCGCGTAGGCCAGCAGCACCGGCAGGCAGCCCACCGCGACGATGGCCGCGCATCGGCGCAGGTGCGTCCAGCGGTAGTCCCGGACCAGCTGCTCCACCGGTTGATCCGCCTGCACCGCCAGCGCCCCGGTCGGCGGGACGTTCGTCCCCTTCGACGCCAGGTAGACGCGCTGGAGGTTCAGCGGGTACGCCAGCGAGCCGCCCTCCACCATCGTGGACACGAAGCGCCCCAGCACCGCGAAGGCCTCGCCACCGCGCGCGTAGAAGGACGCCAGCCGCTCGAACGCGTCCGGCGCCAGGGAGGTGAGCCCCAGCGCCAGGTACTTCTCCATGGGCTGGAGCGCGTTCGCCAGCTCCCCTTCCCTGCCGGCCGGCGGCACCGCCAGCTGCAGCGGCACGCCGTTCGCGCGCAAGAGCTGCGCGAAGTCCGCGTAGCCGTCCAGCGTGTCCATGTGCGTGAGGACCAGCCGCGTCTCCACGGGCGCCTGGCACACCTCCGACAGGAGATTGACCTTGCCGCGCAACAGCTGGGTGACGCGCTTCACCTCGTCCGGAGAGGTCTCCAGCAGCCAGTTCACCTTCAGGACGATGACGACCCGGCCCACGTGCCTGCGCCCGAAGGTGGCCCTCCACAGCCGGCGCAGCGCACGCCGCGCGTGGCGCGAGTCGTCCTCCAGCACGGGCGCGGCCAGCTCCTGCACCACGACTTCCGGCCCCAGGAAGATCTTGAGGAGCGGGTCGTCCGTGTAGCTGGGCATGAACTGGCGCTTCTGCCGCTCCCAGTCCACCTCCGCCTCGATCAGGTCCGACTTGCCGCTGCCCGCGGGGCCCAGCACCACCAGCGTGGGGAAGTCCCGCACGGACGCGCGGAAGCGCCACGGCAGCTTCGCCAGGAACTGCTTGCGGATGGCCAGCAGCTGTCCCGACGCCAGCGGCTTCTGCTCGCCCGCGAGCGCCGGACCGCGCTGCCGCTTGCGCCACCAGAGCGCCACACCCACGCCAATGGCCGCGAGCACCACCACGATGCCCAGGACGAGCACCCAGTGGGCCTTCAGTGCGGCCAGGATGGACTGGAGCGCGCCCACGGTCAGCCGCCGCTCCTTCCGACCGGCTTCACGGCGAGCTGGAGCGCTTCGAGCACGTCCTCCGCCTCCTCCAGCGTGGCGGTGAGCTTCGCGCGCAGCTTCTCCTGCTCCTGCGGCGACGGCAGCATCCCGTCTCCGGGCGGATCCAGCGCCACCAGTCCCTCACGCACGGAGTCCAGCAGGGGCTGCACGCCCTCGCGCAAGGCCCCCAGCTGGGCGCCCACCTGCTGCTCCAGCGCGTCCAGCAGCGCGAGCGCCTTGGGCGGAGGCTTGGGGGCCGGCGCGGGAGGACGGCCGTCGCGTGTCGGGAAGGGCCTCAATTGGAGACCCACCACAGGAAGACCGGCAGCCCCAGGACGATGGCGGCCGTCACGGCGTAGTAGTGCACCGGGAAGTTGTAGACGGTGGGCACCGACGGCGGCACCACCGGCGCGGGCTGCGCCATGGCGGCCGGCTGCGGGATGCGCTGGGAGATGCGGTCCTTCAGCTCACGGATGCGCTCCGGCTGCCCCACGAGGCGGCCGGTGAAGCCCGCGGCCAGGCAGAAGCGGATCATCTCGAAGACGATGGAGGGGGTGTCGTTGCGGCGCAACTTCTCTTCCACGAAGTCGTAGAAGAGGTCTCCACCCGAGTCGACCTGGAACAGGTTCTGCTGCAGGAGCGGCCAGAGATGTTGCTCCGCGTCCGACAGCCGCCGGAGCACCCACTCATCCAGGAAGAAGACGAAGGGACGGATCAGATCCTCCACCTCGTCCGGGGTCATGTCTTCACCGAACGCGGCGCGCAGGCGCTCCAGCTCCACCATCAGCGCCTGCTCCAGGTGGCCCAGGGCCTCCTGCCCCACCCTGCCCTGCGGCCGGCGCGCACCCGGGGCGGGCTCGGCGGGCAGCGCCCGGTCGAGGAGCTGGCGCACGCGCCGCTGCGTGGCCAGGAGAGTGTTCCAATGCTCCAGTTTCATGATTGTGTTTGACTATGTTGGAAGCTGTAGCGGCCCCAACCCCGCCACCGAGGCCTTGAGCTCGACGGTCGCCTCGTTGTTCCAAGCATCAAGCAGGTCCCTCAACTGCTCAAGAAAGCAGATGACGACAGGCTCGAAGCTCTGGTCGAAGGGCTCCATCACGGCCTCGTAGGCGTGGCGGATCCCCGACCCCTTGAGCGCGCTGTCGGGCACCACACTGAACTTCAACTCCTTGAGCCACGGAAGGACGCGGCGGAACGGGCTCTCCGCGGGGGTCCCCAGGTGACCCAGCAGGGCGACCACCTCATCCCGGCCCAGCGTGGGCTTCGCCTTCCATGCGAGGAATTGCGTCAGCGCCTCCACGTCATCCCGTAGCACGCTGTCGCGGTGCGGCTGGAGGCCGCCCACGGTCTGGAACTTCAGGCCCTCGATGTGGCGGCCCGGCACGGACACCTCCACCCTGCCCGCCGCCTGCGCGGAGAACTGCGGCTGGTGCCACAGCGCCTCCAGGACGATCTTGCGCGGAGCGGTGAACGCCTCCGGCATGCGCACGATGAGGCTCTGCCGGGACGTGAGCTTCTCGTCGAAGGTCTCATCCACTTCGTAGCTGGGGCCCTTGCCGGGCAGGAACGCGGGCCTCAGCGGGGACAGGCCCGCCTTGGTCATTTCGAAGACGCCCGTCACCGAGTGCAGGCTGAACTCCCGCCCCGCGCTCATGCTGATGATGGGGTGCTCCGCTCGCGTGCCGTCCGCCACCACCACCTGCGCGGGCTCCGCCTTGAGGTTCACCACCGGAACGCTGAAGAGCTGGAAGAAGTCCGGGTGCAGCGACCGGCCCACCGTCCAGTCCTTGTCCAGGTCCAGGCAGAGGCAGAACCGCATCCAGGAGCTGCCGCGCGGCGGCGGCACCTTCACGTGCACGAAGAGCTGCTGCTCCGGGAACTGGAAGAACGCGCGCAGGCGCTGGAACGGGTGCGCGTACAGGCCGCTGTCGTCCGGCGCGGGCGGGTCCCGGTTGAAGGACACCTCGCAGGGGCTGCCCACGGAGTGCTCGTCCGCCTGTTCGTCGTAGACGACGCTCACCTGCTTCAGGTGCTTGCGCAGCGCGTGGAACACCGCCAGCGACGAGCGGTACTCGTCCAGGTGCCGCACGTGCAGGCTGAGCACGTCGATGGCGTCCTTGCGCGCGAAGCGGGACTCGAAGCGCAGGATGAGCCGGTGGCCGCTCCGCACCTGCGGCACCACGTCCGTGCCCTTGAGGAAGATGGGCAGCACGCGCAGGTCGCGCTGCAGGCGGAAGGAGCCCGCCACCCCTTCCGCGGGCGTCAGGCGCAATTCCGTGCCCCGGGTGAGGAGCACCGGCTCCACCATCTTCTCCGTGGGCACGGCCTGCGCCATGGCGGCGGCGGGCACGGGCTCCAGGAGGAAGTCGAAGAAGCCCGCGAACAGCCGGCGCCAGGTGGAGCGCAGGTTGTGCAGCGTGGCGTGCCGCGTCTGCACGGAGAAGAACGCCATCGCCTCGATGAGGCGGCGCACGTCCGGGTCCTCGCGGTCCAACGGGGCCGCCGGGTGCCGCTCCTGGAAGCGCTGCCGGAAGCGCTCCAGCCCGTCCAGCTCCGACAGGAAGTCCAGGTAGATCTTCTCTGAGAAATCCTTCACCGCCCGCTCTCCCGCCGTCCGTCCGTTGTCGCCATGTGTTTCGTCAGCCCAGCTTCACCAGCGAGCCGCCCACGCTGGTGATGGAGCCCTTCAGGTTCGCCATGCCGGAGCTCTCCAGGTCCAGCTTCCCGGTGCCCGCCACCTTGGTCATCGCGGCGGACATCTCCGCCTGGGACTTGCCGGTGAGCTTCAGCGTCACGCCGTCCACCTTGGCCTCGCCGCCGGACGTCACCATCTCCGCGCCCATGTTGCCCTTCATGGCCAGCTTGGACGTGGCCTCGATGTTCACGTTGGCGCTGGAGGACAGCTTCGCGTCGCTGGTGGCCGTCTGGGTGAGCTTGGCGCTCGACGTGAACGTCATGTCCTTGGTGCTCTCCACCGTGAGCGTGTCCTGGCTGGTCCACTTGGAGACGCCCTTGGACTTCATCGTGATCGTGTCGGTGTCGAAGGTGAGGTCCTTCACCGTCACGACGATGCTGTCCTGCTTCTGCACGATGGTGCTCGTCTCCTGCTGGCCCTTCACCGTGATGGTGATGCTGGTGCCGTCCATGACGACGGTCTGGGTGATCTGATCATCCGCGTTGTCGACCTGGACGGTGATGCCCTTCACCTTGTCCAGCTCGATCTTGCAAACCAGCGTGCCCATCGGGTCCCTCCCGCCTTACGCGGACTCTTCCTTCACCAGGATGAGCAGGTTGCCTTCCTTGAGCTCAATCTTCTCCGTGTCGCTCTCGTTCGTGCGCTGGAGGCGCCACAGCGGCTTGTTGTCCTCGTAGAAGTGCCGCATGGACGTGCCGCTTGTCGTGGTCTTGCCGACGAGCAGGTGCACGCCCTGCCCGTCCGAGGGCAGCCGCGCGCCCGCCCGCCAGTCCAGGTGGCGCTTGAGCCACGCGCGCAGGAAGTCCAGCGCCACCAGCACCCGGGCGCCCTTGTAGGCCGGGAAGTAGAAGTGCCCCGGCTGCAGGTTCGCGTTGAAGGGCACCTGGATGATCTGGTTCGCGAAGAGCGGCAGCTTCACCTTGTAGCTGTCCAGCGAGGTGGCCTCGTCCGTGTACGCCTGCCAGGTCTCGTCCTTCTGCTCGCCCACCTCGCTGACGATGAGCCCCTCCACGAAGCGCGGGTACACCGGCGCGGTGAAGGGCGGCAGGTCCACGTGCTTCTCGTCCTTCTTCTCCAGCCGCGTGGTGAAGGAGATGAGGTAGCGGCTCTCCGGCTTGGGCCGGCGCACGGGCTCCTGCCCCTCCCCGGCCGCGCCCGCGTCGTCGCCGTCCATGGGCAGCGGCTCCGCGCGCAGGCTCATCCGGCGCACCCGGAAGTCTTGCGTGGACGGCACGCCCGCCGCCGTCCACCCGGCCGTGTCCGGCAGCTTCACCAGCGCGCCCGGGGCGAGGGCCACGGCCGGGAAGCGGTTCCAGTCCAGCTCCACCTCCAGGCCGCGCACCTTGAGGCGCGCGGTCTCCAGCGTCACGCGGGCCTGCACGTCGTCCGCGATGTCCGTGCGCAGGAGCACGTCCTGGCGGATGCCGGTGACGGCCTGGGCGTTGGTGATGGCCTGGTTCTTGGGGCTCTCCGCGGCGGCGTTGAGGATGGCCACGTCGTGGCGCACCACCTCCGGGAACACCACCGTCACGCTGTCCACGTCCGCCGCGCGCAGCGTGAGCGGCGTGCCGGTGGCGTCCTTCGCCGCGCGCAGCTGGTAGCCCTGCGCCGTGTAGTCGTACGCCAGCACGCCGTTGCGCGTGTGCGTGAACCAGACGACGAAGTCGTAGAAGCTGGCGCCGGACTCCGGCGACAGGCCCAGGAAGATGAGCGGCAGCGTGGCGTCCAGCTGCGCGGCCCAGTCGTTGGCCAGGGAGATCTTGTCGCCCTTGTGCGCGTCCAGCACGTCCTGCAGCGTCTTCTGCGTGTAGAGGACGCACGGGTGGTGCTGCGACCAGAGCAGCCGCGCGGGGTCCACGAAGCGCACGGTGTAGTGCCGGTAGGTGATGCCCGCGCCCTTCGCCTGGGCGACGCTCTCCTCCGTGAGGGACTTGTCCAGCCCCAGCCCCTTCACCTTCAGCGACGTGAACGTGGGCTTCGTCGCCGTGTCGGAGTGCACGGCCTTCAGCTCCAGCGCCACCTCCACCAGGTCCGGCTTGAGGAAGTCCGCCAGCAGCGTGTCCTGCTTCTGGCCGCCGTGCGCCGTCTCGTCGAGGACGCGGAACTCCACCCTCCCCTCGTGCCCCCAGCCGTGCAGGTCCAGTTCGAACGCGAGCACGTCCGACGAGGGGATGGCATGCGCCGTCCCGCCGATGGTGAGCGTGAGGCCCAGGTCCAGGCGGTCGGCGAAGGCCATCAGGTGTCCTCCGCCTGCACGCGCACCCGGCCGGTGGTGGAGTGGAACAGCAGGCGCAGGTGGCAGGGCTGGCCGTCGAAGGTGCCCTTGCAGTCGAAGTGCAGCCACAGCGTGCTGTCGCGGCCGCGCAGCTTCACCTCCGGATCCACCAGCCGGGGCTCGTGCTGCGTCACCTCCTGCTGGATCTCCGCGGTGAGGGCCTCCACCAGCTCGCGCGTGCCCAGCTTCTCCGTGTACCCGCCCAGCCCGAAGTCGTGCATGAAGAAGCCGTAGCCCTTCTTCGTGTTGAGCACGGCCTCGATGTTGTGCATCACGTGCTCCAGGCTGTCGCGCACGCTGGAGCGCTGCGAGCGGGCCGCGAACTTGTCCAGGAACGGTGCGCGCGCCATGGCCCCTAGCTCCTCCGCCAGAACAGCGACGTCTGGGCGCCCCGCAGCGCGGGCGTCACGTAGAAGGCCAGGCCGTCCTCGCGCAGCGCGTGCTGCCACTCCTCGCCGTTGCTCAGCAGGTACCAGTCGATTTCAGGCCCCAGCGCGTGCGGGAACGACGGATACGGCACGTGCTTGAAGGGCACGCCCTTCAGGGCCTGCCGGCGCACCAGCGGCAGCCGCGAGGGGCTGGCCAGCTTCACGCCGTCCAGCGGCGTGCGCTCCCCGGGCTGGGTGCGCTGTACCAGCAGATATGCCTCGCTGGCGGAGCGGATCTCCGGCGGCAGCGGCGTGAGCTGGAACTGCCCCTCCTTCGCCTGGAAGGCCTTGTGCGTGGAGCGCGTGGCCTCCGGCTGGAAGCTGCGCTGGAGCAGGCGGATCCACCCGCTCAGGGACTCGTTCAGCCCCTCGTGCTGGTACACCGGCATCTGCTCGTCCGGGAGCATCTCCAGGTAGCAGCACGCCTCGAAGTACAGCCGGCGAAGCGCGTCGAACAGGTGGTACGGGTGCACGTACACCTGCCGGAACATGTCCCGGCGCAGCGCGATGAGCCGCTGCACCTCGAAGAGGGCCCGGCGCGCGTTGGTGAGCCGGTCCGTGCGCAGGTACGTGTCGGAGATGTTCGTGAGCAGCTGCTGGCGCACCTGATCCAGCAGGTCGTCCAGCGTGGTGAGCAGCTTCTCCAGGAAGGGGTTGGGCCCCACGAGCAGCAGCGCGGGCACCCAGTCCGTGGACGTGTGCCAAGCGCCGTCCTCGTCCTGGGACACGGCGGCCAGCCCCAGGGAGGCGATGGTGCCGTCCAGCACCGGCTCCGTGGACAGCTGCAGCTTGTGCAGCACGCGCTGGAGCACCGGCGGATCATCCGCGTACAGGCGGATGCCCTCCGCGCCGACGGTCTCCTTCAGCACGTGCAGGTAGACGATGAACTCCGTCTTGCCGACGGCTTCCAGCGACAGCGGCGAGATGACGGCGTTGCCCGGGACGTCCAGCAGGTCCCCGGCCTTGGTGACGACGGTGAGCGCGGAGATGGACAGGCTGCCGCTCTGCAGCAGCGACTCGTTCCAGGCCAGGTTCGCGACGCCGTAGGACGGCAGGCCGGAGAGCGTGGCGTGGAGGCGGATCTCCGCGTCCAGCGCGTCCTCCTGCGCGACGAAATGCTCCGGGAGGAGTGTCTGGCCAACGTGCCAGCGGACCCGTGCGAGCTTGTACCGCTGCATGCGCCTTTCTTCCTTCCGCCCGCCAACAAGGCCGGGAGCGTGCGTGCTCCCGGCCCGGGCGCGAGGCGGAGTTACCTCCGGCCGATGCTAGCTGGCCGTTTCGGTGACGCCCCACTTCTTGGCCAACTTCTTCGTGGAGGAGGTGGCCAGGTTCAGCGACTGCTCCAGCGCCTGCGGCTTGATGCCGATCTGGAACGTGTAGTTCTTGGGCGACTGGACCTCACGGGACTCGTTGTCCGCGACGGACATGTTCAGCTCGTCGCCGCTCTTCTCGAGCAGACCCTTCATCTCCGCGTCGAGGAAGTTGGACTTGAAGTACTTCTTCCCGATGGGGTCGTACTCGTAGACGACGTACTTGAAGACGACCTCGATGTTGCTGAACTTGCCCAGCAGCATCTCCGCCACCTTCTGCTTGTTCGCCACGGACACCTGGCCGGAGAAGTACATGGCGTCCGTCACGCCCGTCTCCCACAGGTAGTGGTTGAGGACGGCGACGACCTTGTCCGCGATGGCCGCGTCCGGGTTCTCAGGATCCTTGATGGTCTCCTGGTCCGCCGTCAGCGGCACGCCGCCAATGGAGATGGCCGTGATGTAGCCGACCGGGGTCTGCTTGTCCTTCTTGAAGTTGAAGCCCTGATACACGTCCAGGTTGCGCGAAAACTGGGGCATCTATCACTCCAGGGATGCGGGGCAGGCTCTCACCTGCCCCAAGTGGGATGCGGCGTTAACCGAGCCGCGACTCGAGCATCAGCTCCACGTTGAGGCCTTCGAACTGGATGTGCGGCAGCACGGCCAGCTTGCAGTCGTACCAGCCAATCTCACCGGGACGCGGGAACACGGTCACGCTGCTCGCCTTGAACGGGAAGCGGCGCACGGTGAGGTCGTCCGGGTTGGCCACGGTGGTGACGTAGTTGGACAGCCACGAGTCCAGCTGGCGCTGGATGTAGTCCGCGTCCGCCGTGTTGCCGATGTTGTCACGCATGATGCACTTCACGTAGTGCGCCAGCCGCGTGATGGAGAACGTGTAGGCCAGGTTGGTGACGAGCTGCGAGTTCTCCGAGTCCTTGGGGTCCTTGAACGTCTTGGCGACCTTGGCGGACTGGGTGCTGAAGAACGTCGCGTCGCTGGAACCCTTGCGGTACACGAGCGGGATGAAGCCCGAGCGCGCGAACTCGTACTCGCGGTAGTCCGGGATGGCGATCTCCACCGGGGCCTTGATCTCCTCCTGGCCGCGCAGGGAGAAGGTGTCCACGGGCAGGCCGGTGATGAGGCCGCCGCCCTTGGGGCCGCGGATGGACTGGCACCAGCCGGAGATCTCGAACGCCTTCACCATGTTGCGCGCGAGCAGGATGGCGGAGTTGCCCCAGAGGTACTTGTCGGAGTCGCCGCGCGCCGTCTCGGTGAAGTTGAGGACGTCGCAGGGGTTCTTGTCCGGGTGCCAGGGCAGGCGCAGCACGTAGCGCGGGAAGGTCAGGCCCACGTACGCGGCCTCCTCCGTGTCGCGGAACGCGTTCCAGCGGCCGAACCGCGGGTGGGCCAGCACGCCCTCCAGGTTCTTGATTGCCTCCATCTCCTCGATGGTCTCGCAGCCGAAGAACTTGTGGCTGACGGCGGAGATGAACGGCGCGTGCGCGGCGTTGGACAGCTTCGCCATGCGCTGCAGCCAGGTGAGGTCCGCGGGCGTGGAGGAGAACTCGTACAGACCCACGATGGCGCCGAAGGGGCGGCCGCCGTACTGGTCGTACTCCTGGATGTAGACCTTGTCGAACAGCGCTCCGGCGAAGATGTTGCTGGAGTTGTTCTCGAAGTCCTCCGCCAGCTCATCCTTGGCGACGTCCAGGATGTCGATGGCGATGTTGGCCTTGAAGTTGGTGTGCTCGACCAGGTCCTCCAGGCCGCGCCACGTGGACTCCAGCTTCTGGAAGGTCTCGTTGTGGAGGATCTCGTTCATCTGCGCGTCGATCATGCGGTCGATGCGGCTGATGACGTCCAGCACCTGGCCCTTGTCGAAGCGGGCGGTGTTGTCCGGGCCCTCCACGGGGGCGACGTTCTGTAGCAGCGCGGCGACGCTGGAGAGAAAGCGGCTCTCCAGGGTGACCTGCTGCTCGTCGACGACGGGCGCGAAGTTGGTGGTGATCATCGGCGCCGATTCCTGGGGCGGATCGAGCCGGACGCTGCTGAACAGGCGCTTCAGGTAGGTGGTCTCAGCCATGGCGGAGTCCTTTTAAGTTCGGAAAAGAGGAAGGAAGGCGGATCAGGACGCGGCGGGCGGCTTGGCGCCGGCGGCGACGGTGGCGGCGACCGCGGCCGTGGCGGCGGCGGCACCGGTGGCGGGCTTGCCAGCGGCGGCGGCGGCACCGGCGGCGGGGGCGTCCGTCTTCACGGCCTCGCCGGAGGGCAGGCGCATGGTCTCGTAGCCCTTCAGCTCGTTGAGCAGCTCCTTGAGCGCCTCCGGCTTGGAGAACAGCTCGTAGAGCTCGCGGCGCAGGTCCTTGCGGTTGTCGATGTTCGACTGCATCTCCACGAGGAGCGTCTTGAGCAGCAGCAGCGCCTTGAGCTTCGGCACGTGCTTGACGATCTCATCCGGGTGGAAGGACTTCATCCGGTCGATAGGGAGCGTGACGTTCAGCTCCGCCTCCACGTCCGGGTTGATGCGGTTGGCGACCTGGAAGTTGGCGGACATCTTCATGTCCTTCATCAACTCGTCCAGGTTGCGGCCGTCCACGGAGCGCAGCTTGCGCGTCTCCAGGTCCGTCTTGCGATCCTCGGAGGTGCCCAGCGAATAGTCGCCCATCACCAGCAGGCGCAGCGGCAGGTTCACCGTCTCCTGCTCGCCGTTGATGGTGGTGCGGTACGTGAGGGTGATGCGGGATTTGGGCAACTGGTCCTGAATGGCCACGGTGACTCCCTGACAATCGCAGTGCGCTTTCTTCCCCCCGTACTACTGGAGCCGCCCCGGGAGTACGCCCTGCCGAGTGAACATTTACAGCCTAGGCGCGATCAGGAAATCCCGTCAACCAGCCGACATGACAGGTCTAGCGGGCTTCCGATGATCGCAATTGTGCGGTGTCCCCCGAGAACAGGAGGACCTCCTGGGTCTGTTCCGGCCCGCCAACCAGGGGCTCGTAACCCAGATGACTGCCGTCCTGGAGCCGGGCGAAGCTGCTCTGATCCCGCAGGCACAGGACGACGGTGAGGGCGAGCGGCGTCTCCGCGAGGCTCGGGAGGATGCGGGTGTTGAGGCGCCGGCGGGCCTCGACGGCCCAGGGGATGCCGGTGCCGGAGTGCGGCTCGTTGAGGAACAGCCGCACCTCCACCCCGCCCGTGGGGACGGTGGCGAAGCCGCCCACCGCGCTGCCATCCCCGAGCGCGGCGGCGCCCAGGCGGATGCCCTTGGCCTCGATGCGCTGGCGGCGCGTCTCGCGGCGCACCAGCACCTCCGCCTCGGGAAAGACCTTCGCGAAGAGCCAGTGCAGGCTGCTGGGGCACGCCAGGCGCAACAGGCGCAGCCGGTGCGAGGTGTTGTGCTCCCAGCCGGGCAGCAGGGATTCGTCGCGATCCGGGAACTGGCCCGCGAAGCGCGTCCGCAGCAGCAGGTGGTCGAAGTAACCCAGGAAGTCGGCCATCGTGTCCTGCTCCAGGCGGTCCATGGCCTGGAAGAGGAAGGACGGCAGCGGCGTCTGGACGCTGAGCAGGCCCAGGTTGACGGTGATGACCACGCGCTTGCGCGGCTGGCGGGTGAACTCAATGGCATGCACCAGGTGCGGCTGGTGCACGGTGCTGCGGTGGCTGCGGAACTCCACCTCCGCCTCGCCGTAGCCCTCCTTCGCGAGCAGGTCCAGGAGGGCCGGCACGTCGAAGCTGCGGATGCGCTCCGTGATGCGCTCCTCGACGGTGAGCTTGCGGCCCGGCTGTTCGCGCTCCAGTGCCATGGGGGCTATTCGTCGTACTCGGAGCCGCCGCTGCGGGCCTGGCGCTGCTGGGCGACGAGGAACGCGTCCAGGTCCACGCGGTAGAGCTGATCCATGGCGCGGAAGGACAGCGTCTCCGTGTTGTGCAGCATGGGCTCGATGGCCTCCGCGTGCTGCGCGAGGCCGTTGAAGAAGCCGGAGAAGAGCTGCGGCAGGTACACGCGCGGGTCGAACCGCTCCACGGTGGCGAGCACGTCCACGGCGATGACGCTCGCCTTGGCGTAGTCCTCGCGCTCCACCAGCGCCTCGAAGGCGGACAGCTTGCGCACCAGCTGCGCGAGCGCGGGCGACATGGGCACGCTCGGGCCGGTGTCGCGGGACTCGGCGCGGGCGGCCTTCTTCACGCGCGCGGGACGGGCCTCCTCTTCCTCCTCCCCGTCGTCGTCCTCTTCCTCGTCGTCGTCCGGACCGGCGGCGAGCGTGGGAGAATCAGGCTGGGGCTCCTCCGGCGGAGGCAGGAAGGGCACGCCCTGGGCATGGGAGCGCAGCGAGCCGAGCAGCGTGCGCATGGCATCCATGCACGCGCCCTTCTGCAGGATGGCGAGGGCGGCGATGAGCGGATCACCCAGGGCCAGGGCCTCCTCGATGGGCTCGCGGTTGCCGGGGGCGCACCAGGCCTGCCACTGCGCGTCCTTGAGGCGCGAGTGGTGTTCCAGGTGCTTGCCCATCATCTTCAGCAGCCAGCGCAGGCCGGTGTCCGCGAAGACGAGCTTCTTCTCCACCGGGCCGAAGAAGTCCCAGTTCTCCGTCAGCGTCCGCTTGAGGGAGCGGAACAGGACGGGCAGCGCCTTCATGCCGTCCGCGAAGAAGTGGCCGAAGAGGTACGGCCCCACGAGGCGCACGTCGCGCACGCCCTCGCGCAGGAGCGTCGAGGCGGCGCGGGCCGCGTCCGCGTACTCGCTCTTGGCGACGAGGCCGGTGATGGCCTCCAGGCGCGGATCCGGGCCCTCGGATTCATCCAGCGGCACGGGGGCGCTGGTGAACTGCGTGTCGAGTAGCGTGAAGTCGACGGCTTCCACCACCAGCGCCGGGCTACCCATCGATGGCCACCATCTGTCCGGGGGAGACGACCTGGATGACGCCGCCGTAGCTGCACATGCACTTGGAGTTGCTCTCCAGGGCCGGCATGTTGCCGATGAGCACCTTGGGGCATCCGGGCACCCAGGGCGCGGCGGTGGCGGGGATGCAGGGCATGGGGGTGAGGA